>CAMBYG010000049.1 GCA_945872085.1 Chitinophaga pinensis
GAAAACGAACGAAGCAAATATTCTAAAATGATGAAAACAGAAGCATAAAATAATAACCCACCTTGATGGTGGGTTTTTTATTTAAGCATACATTTGTAACGGATAGTATTTTACAAAAAGAAAATGAAAATTAACGAACGCTTATTGTTTACACTTTATATTTTGGGTGCTTTGTGTGTGCTTTTTGGTGCACTCGGAAAATTGGAGCATTGGTACAGCGCTCCGGGCATTATGTTTATTGGCTTTTTGATAAGCGCTTGGTTTATTATATTAGCCTTATTAGAAATTCATCAATCTATTAAAATTAATTTTCAAGAAAAAGTACTTTGGACAATTGCTATGATATTTTTTAGCACCCTTGCCGGTATTTATTATTTATTGAAAAAAAGAAAAGATATACTTGCGTAATTATAATCTGAAATTTACGGCTACCCGTAGGCTGTGATTGTTTTTTTGTAAATCAGGCATCCAATTCACGGCCGGCGTTTGCTGCCAACCATCAGGAGATGTAGTGCCACCTGAGCCAGCAAAATAAGGCACATTGCTATTTCTATAACTATATTCTAATCGTAACGTATAAAAATCGTTTGGCATTATGTCTATCGTGCTAGTTAGCTGCCTAACGCTAAGTGATGGATTACTCATTGTGCTTAATGCGATACTATATGTATTCAATTCTTGCGTGCAGGGAGCAATAGCTAAATAAGCACCTTTATTTTTAAGCGCATCTACACGTAAAGTCCAGGCTAGTTTATTATTATGGAACCATAAACGATGGCTAAGCGCTGCACCAACGATATTGTTAGTTCCCTCGAAACCATAATGCGTATTTAAACAAATCGCAGCTTGCGATATTTTACCTTTTGATTTAGGAAGGTATCGGTAGAGCACGCTATTATCATGATGAAAACGAGTGGTTCCAATTTTACTATCTTTTCCTAAATAGAAATTAGCCACCAATTGTAAGTTTTCATTCGGTCTGTAATAATTAGAACTACCTATGCCCAAACTATTATTCCAAGCATTATACGATTGCCAACCATTTACTAACCATAATTCTGTTTTAAAATTTTTGCTAGGGTATACTTGTAATCGCGCACCAGAAAAATAATACGGTGTAAACTCAGAAATCATTGCCCTCTGGTAGCACCAATTTTCTTGTGTATTGTAAGTTTCAATTCCAATAAAGCTCATGAAAATACCCATCTCTAAATTTACGCCATACCATTTATTGAAATGATAACCCGCTGCGGCTTCCCGAATATTTTTTAAATTCTGTACACTATTATTTTTTCCTCTTAAAGCTGTTGCATCTTGGTCTTGCATTAAGTTAAGCATAGCACCAGATTGCCACCAAACTCTACCAATCACGTTTTTATAATTGCATTCTATGCCAATAGTAGCCAAATTCATTGTGAATTCATTATTGCGACCAATGGTAGCCGATGCGTTGTGGGTATGATCTATTGGGTTAGAGAAATCGTAATTGATATAGGCATCTACCAACGCTACTCCAGTAAGTATAGTTTTGTTGTCTTTATCTTTTAGAATTAAGGGAAAATCCTTCTGTCTATTTTGCCCATTCATCCAAGTAAGATCCATGCCTTCGAAAGGAATTTTTTCTTGCGCCACAGTAAGACTGTATAAACAAATGTTTATAGCAAAGAGCGCTAATTTTTTCATAAGTACTAATTTTTATAATCCTATTTTTTCATCAATCAAATACACGTTTCGTTCTGCTGCATTGCGTGTAATTAATTCACCCATATAACCCGCCAAAAAGAATTGGGTGCCCATAATCATAGTGCTTAGGGCAATATAGAATAAAGGTTTATTGGTTAATCCATAATCTAAACTTGCAAATTTAGATACGATTAAAACCGCTATACTAAAGAAACCAACTAAGAACATCAAAGAACCAATAAGTCCAAAAAAGTGCATTGGTCGTTTCCCGAATTTGCTAATAAATTGTATGGTCAATAAATCTAAGAAGCCGTTTACAAAGCGTTCCCAACCAAATTTAGTAGTGCCATATTTTCTAGCTCTATGTTGCACTACGCGTTCGCCAATTTTTCTGAAGCCGGCCCATTTTGCCAATACCGGAATATAGCGATGCATTTCGCCAAACACCTCAATACTTTTTATCACCTTTTTTCGATATGCTTTCAGGCCACAATTAAAATCATTGAGCTGGATACCGCTCATGCCGCGCGTTACCGCATTGAATAATTTTGATGGGATATTTTTGGTGAGTTTATTATCGAATCGTTTTTGTTTCCATCCACTTACTAGATCGTAACTCTCGGTAACAATCATTTCATAAAGACCTGGAATTTCATCGGGACTATCTTGCAAATCGGCATCCATAGTAATTACTACCTTTCCTAGCGCCGCTTTAAAGCCTTCATTAAGCGCAGCGCTTTTACCATAATTGCGTTGAAACTTAATGCCCTTTACTGGAAATTGTGTTGCTAAGTTTTGTATCACTTGCCAACTATTGTCGGTGCTACCATCATTTATCATGATCACTTCATAGCTATATCCTTTTTGAGAACACACGTCATGTATCCAAGAGCACAATTCGGGCAAAGACTCTTCTTCGTTGTATAGGGGAATGATGATAGAAAGATCGTAGTTCATAATTATACCGTTTCAGCTGGTTTATTTTTTTTAATGATAGCAGCAATGATAAAATTCACAATACCGTATCCTATTAAACTTTGAGCATAGGCAAAAAGCACTTTGCTTATTTTTAAACTGTCTTTTGTTTTTGCTTCCATAGCTTCCATAGCTTGGTCTATAGCTTCTTCTGGTGCTTTCATGCGCTCCATTAATTGTATGCTACCTGCTTTTATTTTATCTACTAAATTGGGATCAATAGTGCTTGCATAAATATAACCATATACTGCATTGATGAAGGTTGCAATTACGCTAGTTATAAATAAAGCGCTAAATGCTTCTTTGATAGTGATATAGCCACCCATTGCTTTTCTTTGTTGAAGGCCACTAAGCACAATGCCTATTAAACCTCCAATAAGGATAACAAAATTCATTACAGAATAGAGTAAGAAATTATTTATCCAATACAAATTATTTAGTGTTGTAAAAAACATCATACCAAATCCGATAAACAAACCAAATTTAACAGGTATAGCATTTTTTGAAAAGTTGTTATTTTCCATTTTAATTAATTTTTAGAAATAAAGGTGCTAATTACTTTAGCATTACAAGCCCAGGTATCAAACGGCATATTATTACTTTTTGATTGTCCGTTTTCTATTTGCAAGGTGCTTGGGTGTTGTAAAGACACAACGCTAAAATTTCCGCTAGCGCCTTCTTGTATGATTTGATAAGGTAAATTAAAAATACAACGAGCATTGTTGGCAAATAGATCCATCCATCGCTCTATGCTTAGTTCTTTTTCAAATTTAGAATACAAAGCAGCAAAGCTATATTCTTGAACAGCCATGCCATAGGATGCATATTCAAATTCTTTTTGTTTTGCATCCCAATCTTGTGGTCGGTGGTGCGAAGCAATGCAATCGATGGTGCCATCTTTTAATGCTGCTACAAGTGCTTGTCTGTCTTCTTCGCTGCGCAAAGGAGGCATTACTTTATAAAGGCTATTGTAGCTTGTTAATGCACTGTCTGTAAATAATAAGTGATACGGTGTAGTATCGCAAGTGATAGCTAAGCCTTCTGCTTTAGCTTGTTTAATAATTGCAATACTTGCTGCGCAAGACACGCCACTGATATGTAAGCGTGAATGGGTGTAGCGAAGCAAATCAATATCGCGTTGTAATAAAATTGTTTCTGCAATGGTAGGAATGCCCGCCATACCCAATTGTGTAGAGTGCATGCCTTCGTGCATCAATCCATTGCTAGCTATGGTGCTATCCATTGGTATTTGCACCAATACTCCTTTAAATGCTTTTACATATTCTAAGGCTTTAAGCATGAGCGCTGCATTTTGTAGCGGTTTCCAACCATCGGTAAAACCCACAGCCCCTTGCTCATGCATATCTAGCATTTCTGCTAAATCTTTACCTTCTATATTATTGGAGATACTTCCAAGTACGTGAAGTTTTGCGGTAGCTCCTTGTGCTTGTTGTATAGCAAATTGAACTGCTGCTTTATTGCTAATGCTTGGTTGTGTATTGGGAACGATAACTACATCGGTAAAGCCACCTTTTGCTGCTACGGCCAATCCGTTTTTAATGCCTTCTTTATATTCGTAACCCGGTTCTGCATAGTCGGCCATGAGATCTACCCAACCTGGACTAAAAATCAATTCTTTTTCTGCAATTATTTTTTCGGCACTTGCCTCATCTATTTGTTTTGCAATTGACACAATGGTATTATCCTCCATCAAAATATCCATTACTTGATTGTGTAAAGGAGATGCTGCTTGAATAATTTTTGCTTGTTTAATTAATACGCGCATAAATAGGAGTTAGAGGGTGGGTGCTTTTTTTATTTTTTTATCTACAATAATCCAAGATTCAAGTAGTAAAAACAGTAGTGCTAAAATAATACAAAGTTTCCAAAGCGAAAAGTTATTATTCGCCAACAAAGGGTTTGCGAAGTTTTGTTTGCTTTCGGCTAACCAAGTTTTCTTTTGGAAAGGAAGCGCTTTGTCTAGCTCGTTCTGTTTCCAAAGATCAAGATTAGATTCTGCCATTGGGGCGTTAATACTTAGTACCCAATTATTTTGTGCATTCGCTAAACTGTAAAATCCTGTTTGTTGGGTGTGCTTTCCGGTAAATACGGCCAATTGATTGCCTTTGTTTTTTTGAATAGGAATCACATCCATGCCAAAGGCATCTTTTAGGTGCAATAATTGCTCTTCTTTTATGCCATTGTTGGGGAGCCATACAGGCTCTTGGCTTGCAGCAAAATGTACGAGGTTTTTTGGAATTTGCCCTTCGGCTGCCATGGTATAAAGAAGGGGAACAAATAAATAACTAGTAACAAAATTATTGCTACGCAGCGAGGCATCGCTACTGATAATAAATAAATTTCCCGAACCCCATTGATAGCTCGATAGATAAGGATCGCCATTTTTACAAGCCAACCAATTGTTGGGGTTTGCCACGATATCACTTGTTATCTTATAATGCCATTTTAGCTGTGGTAATTGAATATTTTCTGGAATTTTTTCGAAGAGCGCAGCAATGTTTTTTTGATTGGTATTGATGGCACCAATCGTTTGTACTTGTGTGTCTTTCTCTATTATATGAATTCCTTTTTGCTCTAAATAGCTAATAACCGCTGCAGATTTTGGTAGTAGATCACCTAAAAATAAAACTACATTTTTACCGGTTTTTATAAAGCTATCTACTGAAGTCCAATCTTGTTGTTGCAGACTTCCATTATCTTCTATAATGCATAATTGTTTATTAAATAAATTAAAAGAAGGGCTTATTTTTTGCCATGTAAAACCGCTATAGGCATTGAGTCCGGCCTCTATATAAGGGCTTTCCTGTGTAGGTATGAAGCCAATAGGAATTTGATCTGTTTTTTTACAAGCCAATCTAAAAGTATCGTCAAAGTGCAGCTCTCGATCATCCAAAATAAGTGTGATTTTTTGCCAAGATGCGAGATTAAAGGCTAATGAAATGGTATCTATCGAGTTTCCCTTTTCATTAAATTTAATTTCTTTTACCGTTTTCAATTGTTGATTTAAGAGCACTTTCACCGTTCTTGTTTGAGCGGCACCCGAGGGACTAATGCTACTAGCAATGATGAGTTGGTTTGCTTCTGCCGAAGCATTGTTAGTAGTAGCTAAGAATGCCGTATCAATTCGAGCATTACTAAGGGTTTTAGTTTGAACCGCTATCCCAACAAAATCTATATGTTCATATAAGGCAGTGTCTTTACTAGGAAGGAGCATGCTTTTTTGAAAATCACTGAAATAATAAAATTGGCAATGTTTAAGCAATGCGGTATTTCTTATTTCTTGTATTTGCTCAAGAGATTTTTGAAAAGCGGGCGCATGAAAACCAATATTTATTTTTTGTAACAATGCTTTGGCTGTACTTTTAGCAACCGGATCATAACTGAGAGCACCTTCATTGCTCAAAATTAAAAATTGAGCATCCTCTTTGCTTTGCATAATTAATTGAAGGGCTGCATCTATCTCTTTATCAAACAAACTTCTCACACCTTGTTTTGCTAATAAGCTTGGCGAATTGTCTATATAGATAGCAATTAAATTATTGGTTGAATTATTATTATCCCTATTCAAAATGGGTTTTGCAAAAGCTAGGATTAAAAAAGCTAATGCTAGCAACCGAAACAGCAATAATTTCTTTTTTCTGATAACTGCCATTTTATTGCTTTGCAGTGTCATCGATTGTAAAAATCGATTAGCAGAAAAAAGTACCCGAGTGTATTTTCTAAGATTGAATAAATGTAAAAGTAGGGGTATCAACAAACTGATACCAGCCACCAAGAAGAAAGGATACAAAAAATTCACCTTACAAAGATAATAGAAATGAATATGGTAATGCGCTATAATTAACCATAAAGAGGCCAGGGATATTTTATAAAATGCTATTTACACTTACACAAATTACATTCTTGTTGAGTCGCAAATCCTTTTTGAGAACAGCCGCTATAATTTTTTAATTCGCACACGCCTTTGTTTTTATTATAAAACCATCGGCTAAAATAGGCGGCACAAAGCTCATTGCTTGGCACTACATCATTGCAAGCAGCTATGGTAGGTGTGCAGCTTGTGCTACATTGGCTAGCTCCTACAAGTATTAAGAAGAGCATGGTGGTAAATAAAATTACTTTTGAGTTGGTCATAAAAAAAATTTAAACGCCAAATTGTGATAGATGATGATCTAAGTGTTTATAAAACATATTATTCCATTCGTTTTTGTTAAGCGCACCAAAGGAATGAGACGTTTTACCATCAAAATAGTCTGCTCCTAAGCTTTGAGTTTTTTGAATATAAGCAATCAATCGATTACGTTCTTCCTCAAAGTTTTTTGTATCAAGAATTTTAAACGCTGGTGCTGTTTTTAAACTATGCTTATAGGGTGTATCGTTAACAACCGCTTTCTTCACAATTAATTTTAGTATTAATTGTAAAAAAGCAGCAGGTTTTGCATGCTTATTTTCAAAAGCCATTTCATAGGTAACATTACAGTGCGCCAACATTTGAGCTACACTCATTTTCCCCCATATTGGTTGGGTGTTTGCTTGCAGCTGCTGAATGCGCGCTATAAGTTCGTTTACAACCGCTATGTCAAATATATTTTTCACTAGATTATTTTTGATAAACAAATCTACTAAATTGATTTTATATGGTAAGCGAGATGGCTATTGAAAATTACTTATTCATAACGGTAATAACCTGAAACAAGGCAGTAATAATAATAACCCCTAAAACAATAAAGCGGAAAATACGTTCTGAAGTTTTTACCAGAATAAGTTTACCTGTATAACTCCCTAAAATACTAATACCTATTAAGAAGGGAATTAAAAATAAATACTCTTTTCTAAAATAGCCATTACCAACATAGATGGCTGCTCTGCTGCTATCTACCCCTAAATCTATAAGTGCAGAAGTGGCCAAAAAAACTTCTTTGGGCAACTGAAATGCAGCAAGCGTAATGCCTCTGATGGCACCACCCGTTCCCACCAGACCCGCTAAAAAACCAGATACCGTTCCGCCTATATACAAATTCGTATTGTTTTGTTGGATAGGTTTATTAAAATTGATCAATAGGTAGATGGATAATAGCACTATGGCCATATTCATAAATAGGCTTAGTTTTTCGGTAGGTATAAGTGTGGTTAACCAAGCTCCTATAATTACAAAAATAACGGCAGGGATGCCCAATTTTAAAGCAATATCTTTATTAATTCCTTTTCTAAATAAAACTATTTTAGATAGATTACTAAATACATGAAATACGGCTGTAATACCCAGTACGGTTTTGAAATCAAAAAATAAGGAGGCTATGGGAACAAATAATATACTTGATCCAAATCCGGAGACGGTACCAATAATTTCCGACAATAAAGCTAGACTTAAAAAGAGCGCATATTTATCTATACCCATAACGATTCAATAATTGAATTTGAAAGCTAAAAGTACAATAATTTAGTACAATTCAATTGCACCGCTGCTCATAATGTTTTTTCAAATTGAAGCCAACTGCTAAATTTATTTTTTACTAACTACTTAAAAAAGAAAAAGGCACTTTTAAGTGCCTTTTTAGTTTAATACTTTTCTAGGGTTAGTAAGTCGGCGCCCCCGTTGCCTCCGCTTACGTCTTGCATTCTTATTTTCGTTGCACTTTCTTCTAAAATTTCCCAGTCATCATTGAGTTCGTTGAATGGACTGGTATTTCCAAAGTTGAGCACCAGTTTGTTTTTGCTATCATCATACTTTGTAGAAAAAGTTCCTGTAACCGTACTAGCATTTCTTGTAGCCGTTACCGTACTATTAGAAAAGATAAAGTCATAATTGCTAAAATAATATAATTTGCTAACTCCATTTTCTTGATAGAGCGTAACACGCCAGGTGCCTTTAGTTACATAAGATGCTACGTTAGTTATATTTTCCTTGCTACAAGATATTATAAGTAGACTACTTATGATGATAGCAACGCTTAGTAAAATTATTTTTTTCATAGGTTGATTGGTTGTTTTTCCAAAATTACAATTTTAAAATCATTTGCCAATATGTATGAAAAAAAGTAAGCACTTCTTAAATCCGAATTAACTGCTTTGCTATCCCAATAAGATGAAATTATAATAAAGAAATTCTAATAATTTGAATTGAAAATAATTAAAAAATAGGCTATTGCAAACCTTAATTATGGAAAAGGATTGCTCCATTTTTTATTGATATATACATCATTACCTGATAGTGTTTTAAGAAATGCAACTACAGCATTTACCTCAAGGGCAGTTAGGTGTAATTGCTGTCCCACAGTTCCGTTTGGTTTTAGTCTATTGTCTAAATTGCTATTGTTTAGCGCCGCATTTGTTAGGTTTCCGTAATGACCTATTGCTGTTTGTAGGTCTTTAATAACAGCGGTATGCATCATTGGTCCATTTACTACACCAATACTGTTGCTTAGGTTTCTTAAGGAAGGAGAACGGGTATTACTAAGATCGGCGCCACCAGCTAGGCTTCCGCCTATACCATTGCTTCTGCTATTAGGATCAATGTCGAATTCTGGCGCTTTGTGACATTGGTTGCAACCTAAGCCTCCAGAAATACGCTCACTATTAGCATCAAAAACAGGTGGCGTAACAAATAAATTTTTACCAAGATTTTCTTGATTTGTAAAGTTGGGGAAATTAACTATGTCATTATTCACCTGACTTCTTCCGATATCATATTTTGAATCAAAAGACTGAATGCTTCTTATAAATTGCGCAAGCGCCCTTTGTATTTTATCTTCTGTAATTTCCTCAGACCCGTAAACAAATTTAAAAAGCTCTTTATAATAGGAAAGTGCGCTTAGCTTATTTATTAATTGTGTTATATCTGGGTTGCCATTTTGTCCGCTATAACCCATTTCCTTATGGTCTTTGATTGGTTGGCTTGTTTGATTTTCTAATGAACTAGCTCGCTCATCCCAAAAGAACTTGGTTTCTGCTCCAAATCTAGCATTAACCAATCGCATACTGTGTCTGCCTGTTAGTCCATTAACCCCCAAACTTGCAACTGCCGTATCTCCGAATGCCAAATCTTGTTTATGACAACTTCCGCACGATATTGAATTATTGATGGATAAATTTTTATCATAAAACAAAACCCTCCCTAAAGTAGCTCCTTCATTTGTTATACCATTGCTACCTGTGTTATCTTTTGTGATGTAGCCAGGCTTAGCTTGTTGAGCATAGTTTTCTAGATGATTAAGATCTATTGCGCCTTTAAAAATAGCGTCAATAGAAGGGGTTGATACAATGGCCGTGTTGCTTGCCTCTTTTTTACATGCTTGTAGTACCACCATACCTAGCGTAAATAATCCTATGATACTTATTAAACTTGAATTTTTATTCATTGTATTACGCTTAAGGCAGTTAAATGATGTATTTAATACGATTTAGTAGAAATCGTTATTAATGAAGTTAATCCTAATTTTATAATAGAGTAATAATTAGAAGTTAAATATCGTATTTGACCAAGAAAATTGTGATAAGTTTAATGACCTATACGCCAAAGAAATTTAAATCAAAGCATATCTTTTTTTCTCGGTTCTTGAAAGTATAGTATATGGTTCTTCTTGTGAATACGATTCTTACATGCCCCTGTCGATAAAGGTATTACAATAAGGACAGCTTGTATTTAGATAAAAGTTAAACGTACTACTTGTATTTAATACTTACATGCGAATGAGTTGATGCGCTCTCAAGGTATCTAAGCTCAAAGCCTCGCCTTCATTTAAATTTTTATAGGCGACAAGGTTGCAAAGAAATAATTGATGATCGCCACCCGAGAAGCTATTGATTATTTTCAATTCCATTACCGCTAGTGCATCTTTCAAAATTTTGAAACCCTTCCAATTCGTTATAAGTCCTCGTTTTTCTAAGCGTGCTATCTTATCTATTTTTTTACCACTCTTTTGACCTAATAAGGGGATCAATCGATATTGCGAATCAGCCAGTAATTGCAAAACTAAACGATTCGATTGCTTTACGAATTCCAATGTTTTAGTATCCTCATAAATGGCTACTATAAATTGTTTGGGGTGCATACTTACTGCAGTAGTATAGGTGCAAATGTTCATATTATAAGACGAACCCTGGGCGCTACTGATACTATATACCGGCGAATTAATTCGATTCCATGGTTTTTTTCTTGTCATCATTTAAATATCATTGTACTGTTTTCAGGGTTTTGCATAAGCTAAACGACCTAAGGGTGATGAAACAAAATAGGCATCTAGCCCTTGACTAATTACTACCTGTTGTTCTGATAAGGATACAAATCCGTCGTTTCCCACTAGTTGTTCATCTATGTGTATTTGTTGCACACTACCTACTATGAGTACTGTACCATTAATTTTTATTGGAATAATTTCTTCTAATTGCATAGCGATATTTACCACAGCCTCCTTTACGATAGGCGCAGTACATGGGGGAAGATAGGCTTCTTCAAAACCAACTGCCTCAAATTCCGAAACGTCTTTATCGTAACGAGCAGATGTTTGGTGAGCTTTTTTGTACGCATCTGCTCTTACATAATTAATGGTGTATGCTTTTGTGCTTATAATATTTTGCAAAGTATCTCTTTGCACACTATCCGGCCTATTGATTAATCCAAATAATGCAGGATTTGCCCCTAGATGTATGAGTGAATTAAAGATGGCTAGATTGCTATGGCCTTCGGTCGATTTTGTGCCTACCAATACCGCTTGTCTAAAGCCTGCTAAAGAATTTATAAATGTTGTTCTGTAGCGCTGCTCTAATTGTTCGATTTTATTTTTGTCAATGATCATGGTAGGTTACTTTAAGCTTGTTTTCAATTTTTTTCCAATAAGCAAAAAAGGATGGATAATAGCCACTAATATCGGCTATAATCCAATCTCTTGTCTCTTCTTGTCCGGTATAATTTTTATTCAAGGGATGTTCTTTATAATAGATTTCCTTAAGTTGGTAAGTCTCTACTAAAGATTCGAAGGAGCCTATATAAATTTGTAGGTTCTTTATGTTCTTGCTTAGTGCTAGCATAAAATCCATGCATAATTTACTTATTGGATAGGTAGAAAAAAATGCAGGTTCTATAAGCAAAATTCTATTGCCTGGCTCATCTTGATGCCATAAGGGATCGAGATTATAATAATTGTAGAGGAAGCTAGGTAGTTTACTGTCTATATGAATAGGTGTTTGTTCTGGTAACTTTAACTGTAAATCAAAGCGCTCAGTAGGTAGTAATATATCAGGTGTATGAAGTTGTTCCAGTGCTTCGTAACTTGTATCTAAAAAAGTATGTTGCTGGTGTGTGTATGTATATCTATTGATATTCTCTTGATTTACATAATATTTTTTCTGACTGTTTGCGCCAGCTACCCATTGCCAACTACAAGCATTGCTAGCCCAATCTCCATCAAGTAAATGATAATACATCCATTGTGCAGGATGCAACCAATGCGACTGTGCTATATTGCAAGCTACAGATGCGGTATACATTCTACAATGATTGTGCATATACCCGCAGGTATACAAATCATGTATGGCACAATCAATTCCCTCAATTCCGGTTGTGCCTTTTATAATGCTAGAAGCAAGTGCATGGTTAGTGATGGATGTTTGTTGTTGTTTTATTTCTTGTTGTAAGTCTTTTACTTGTGCTACCCGTTGAAAATAATCGCGCCAACAAAGTTCTTTTACAAAACTGCTTATTTGATCTAGCGCATATCCTTTTTTTAAAACATGCAGCAATACCTGTTGCGTGCTCAATACACCTCTTGAAATATAGGGCGATAAATAACTTACGGCACCATTGATATAATTGCGTGTTTTTCCATAAGCTATTGGATCTACTTGGTCTAGCTTTTGTAAAATCGCCTTATAATCCGTTTCAAATTGTATGGGCATTACAACAGTTTATTTAAACTTGGTTCTTGAATCTTCTTCTTTATACTAGTCATTTTAAGTACTCCATTTTATAACACTATTTACCATTCGATTGTTTAAAAATCAGAAGTAATCTCTTTTAATTTATTCCTGTATAAAGGTGATTATTTTAAAAAACGGTATGTAAAGCGATAGGCCCTCCAAAAAAAAACCGTTTCAAGTTTTTACACTTGAAACGGTTTAAAGGAGCGCTTAAGAAAGCTTGGATTTTATTTCCAAAAATTCCATTTTACACCATCAAAAATTGCCAGCGATTTACTCCACTTATCATACACCATAGTGCCAGCTACAGGC
>CAMBYG010000050.1 GCA_945872085.1 Chitinophaga pinensis
CTTAACAGTAAGTTATTTACAAAATAACTATGCTGCTCCAACTACAACTACTTCAACGTATATCAATGGAGCAGTGCATGCAAGCGAAGCATTAAAAACAGCTATTGTTGCATTGCCTGCAGGCCAAGCCCTCTATTTCAATGAAATGCTTATTGCTTACAAAAGTCAAGAAGCCATTGATACTATTGAGAACTTATTACTAACAGCTCAACAAGCTATTAAAGTTGAATTTTCGGGGCCTATCACTTATCTAAATAAGCTTTGGGATATCTTCACCCAAAATGGAGCTCAAATCAAAGCCGATTTTCAAGCTGTCACTTCAGAAAAAACATCTGCTCCTTTACCTAATTATGTTCAGGCTATCAAACCAGAGGCTATTTTTATTGAAGAAGGAGCGGTCTTACTGCCTTGTATAATAAACGCTAGCAACGGCCCAGTATATATCGGTAAAAATGCCGAAATTATGGAAGGCGCCCTTTTACGAGGTCCATTATCCATAGGAGCGCAAAGTACCATTAAAATGGGTGCTAAAATTTATGGTGATACCACTATTGGTCCAGGATGTAAAGTTGGTGGAGAAGTAAGCAACTCGGTATTTTTTGAAAATTCCAATAAAGGTCATGATGGATTTATTGGCAATTCTGTGATTGGTGCATGGTGCAATTTAGGAGCCGATACCAATTGCTCAAACCTAAAAAACAATTATAGTCCCGTTGCCATTTATGATGAAGCGCAACAACAATATATTGCCACCGGATTACAATTTTGCGGTTTATTTATGGGCGATCATTCAAAGACGAGTATTAACACCATGATTAATACAGGATCTGTAATTGGTGTAGCCTGCAATATTTTTGGATCTGCATTCCCAGAAAAATATACACCCTCCTTTACTTGGGGAATGGGCCAAACGGCAACAAAACATCAAATCGAAAAAGCGATAGCTACTGCAAACGCCATGATGAATAGAAGAAATCAATGCTTAAGTAAAGAAGCCGAAGCTGTTTTACATTATATTTCAAATAAACATTAAGATGAGAAAAAAGATTATCGCAGGTAATTGGAAAATGAACCTTACTATAGCAGAAGGCAAACAATTAGTTCAGGATGTTATCAATGGACTACAAGCGCTACCCCATCACAAAGAAGTTGTATTTGCTCCACCCTTTTTGCAAAGTATAATGGTGTCGGAACTAGTGAATAAAACCAATAATGTTTTCGTTGCGGCACAAAACTGTAGTGCCTTTGCTAATGGTGCTTATACGGGCGAAATATCGGCAACCATGATAAAAAACGCAGGAATGCCTTATGTACTCATTGGCCATTCGGAACGAAGAGACTATTTTAACGAAATCCCAAGCATATTAGCACAAAAAGTAGACCAAGCGCTAGCGGCAGGATTACAAATAATCTTTTGCTGTGGCGAGCCACTAAATATTAGAGAAACATCAGTTCATAATCAATTTGTTGCAGATCAACTACGAGATAGCCTATTTCATTTAGATGCTAAAGCAATGGAAAATATTACCATTGCCTACGAGCCTATATGGGCGATTGGCACAGGACTTACCGCTAGTGCACAACAAGCACAAGACATGCATGCTCATATTAGAGCTACCATACACGCTCAATACGGCGAAACTATTGCCAAAGGTCTAAGTATTTTATATGGTGGCAGTTGCAAGCCTAATAATGCCGCAGAATTATTTGCATGTGAAGATGTAGACGGCGGATTGATAGGTGGTGCTTCCTTAGTTGCAAATGATTTTATTGCTATTATAAATGCAATGGCCTAATTTTTTTTAAAAAAAGAGTCCAAAATACTTTGAAGAATAAAAAGTAAATGATACCTTTGCAATCCAAATTCAAAGGGAATGCCGCGTTGGTCAATCGGTTTAAGACGCCACCCTTTCACGGTGGAATGACGGGTTCGACTCCCGTACGCGGTACAAAAAAAGAGCAACTATTAAGTTGCTCTTTTTTATTTAGTCATGATATAGGCTATAGTTTTCAACACCGCATTCTTTACTGTTTCTTCTTCCGCATACCAAACATCTGTTTCAATATCCTGCCAATATATAGAATAAGTTATAGCCGTTTCCTCTTGATTGATAGCAACTGCTCTATTTAGAACATACCCTTTATATTTGGGATGCTCTACTATGGCATAACAAACTTCGTAAGGTTTATGTGTAATACGCTCAATAAGGTTAAATATTTCGCCCAGCGGGTTTATTAATTTCATTTGTCGAATAACCGCATCAGCTGACTTTTCAATGATAGATACATCGCTTACGCCAGGTACAAAATATTCTGGATGTTCTACTTTATATAAAAAATGTTCCCAAACTTTAGATATTGGCAGTGCAACAGATTGAGTATAAGACACCATAAATGCAATTATTAAATTACCGCAAATGTATTACTTTTAATAATCAAAATTTATGCAAGCAAAATTAGCAATAGGAATTGGAGAGGTTTTATGGGATATATTCCCAGCAAAAAACTTACAAATAATGGGTGGTGCACCTGCAAATTTTACATTTCATACTGCGCAAATGGGTATAGAAAGCATACTCATTAGTGCCATTGGCAAGGATAATTTAGGCAATGAACTTATTCATGAACTTCAGCAACACAAAATAAAACATCAATTACAACAAGGCGATTATGAAACCGGTAGTGTATTGGTTAACCTTGACCATAGAGGCATACCTAGCTATGAAATTAAAGAGCCTGTTGCATGGGATTATATTACAATCAATGATAAGTTAATTGCATCTGTAAAGCAAGCATCGGCTATTTGCTTTGGCTCATTGGCGCAACGCCATTTAACATCACATGAAGCCATCATTCAATTAGTTAATCACACACCTAAAGATGCTTTACGAATATTTGATATTAATTTGAGACAGCACTTCTTCTCTGCTGAAGTTGTACTTGCTTCTTTGAAAGCATGTACAATACTTAAATTGAATGAAGATGAATTACTGCAGCTACCGAATATACTAAATTGGACTGCTGACAACGAAATAAATACGGTACAAAAAATAAATGCATCCTTTCCTAATATCCACACCATAATCATAACAAAGGGCGAAGAAGGTAGTATTATTTATAATCAGGAAGGAAGATGCCTTTCTGAATTAGCAACTCCGAATATAAAAATTGTAGACACCGTTGGAGCTGGGGATGCTTTTACTGCAGCCTATACAGCTTGTATTTTGAAAGGACAAACAATAAATGATGCTCATAAAAAAGCAGTGGAAATTGCCGCATTTGTTTGTAGTAATGCCGGCGCCATTCCGGTGCACCCATAAAAAAAGCGATGCAAATGCATCGCTTTTTTTTATGGGTATTCGTACCTAATTATTCTTTTACTAATTTCTGTGCTTGTACTAAATTATTATTTTCATCGAAAATATGAACCATATAAATACCAGAAGACAAAGCAGCAATTGAAATAATATTTTGATTTAAAACATTAATAACTTCTTGCCCAAGCGCATTATAAATTTTCACTCTTGATTGATCTAAACCAATGATTTGTATTTGCTCATGAGCAGGATTTGGACTAATCATAATTTGATTATTCAAAGTAGTGGAGGCAACTCCTGTAAAGTTTTCAATCAAAATACCATTAGAAACACCAGTACAATTCCATTGATCTGTTACCTGCATTGTGTAAATACCATTTTGAACCGGATAATAAGAAATTCCATAAGCACCACTTAGCATTTGACCGTTTAAATACCATTGATAAGAACTAAATCCTGGATTAGTAATGGACAATAATCCACTTGCATAACCAATTGTAGGAACTGGTAACGGATGTTGCGTTAGTGAAGTAACCAAAGATGTACCTGTACAAACATTATCTGTAATTTTTACTTTATACGCACCCTGTAAAGATGCATTATAAATACTAGCATTTGCACCAGCAATAAGATTATTGTTATAATACCACTCGTAGGAATAATTAGCACCCGTATTTGCTAAAAGTGCAACGTTATTACCTACGCAAAAATCGGTTGATGATGCAGGAGTAATTTTTGCAATAGGAGCAATGTCTGCTAATTGCGTAACGACTACAGCAGTTGAAGTAGTATTACAACCACCATTAGAAACTAAAACCGTATATGAACCACCAGCAGTAACAGCATAAGAATTTTGCGTAGCGCCACTTATTGCAACACCATTTAACTGCCATTGATAGCTATAATTGATACCCGTATTGGTAGTTAAAACAACAGAAGCACCCGTACAAATGGTTGTATTGCCAGAAGCAATTACATTCACAATAGGGGCATTCCCCGCTCCACTTACCAAAACCGAAATAACATTTGAAGCTGCATAACAGGTTCCAACTACTATGGCTACGGAATAATTTCCTGTAGCTGTAGCAACATAAGTACTAGTTGTTGCACCTGCAATAGTAACCCCATTTTGATACCATTGATACGAATAATTATTTCCTGTATTAGCAGATAATAAAACACTACCGCCAGCGCATATTGAAGTAGATCCTGTTGCGGTTATCGTAGCAGATAAAGTGCCTGCCAACAAAACACTTGCAGGAGATGTTGTTACGCAACCGTTAGCACTTGTTATTTTTACGGTATAATTTCCGGCCGAAGTAGCTGTATAAATAGAAGTAGTAGCCGAAGGAATAGGTGTATTATTAATATACCATAAATAGGAAGCACCAATTGCATTGGTACTAGCTGTTAAGCTCTGTGCACTTGGAGCACAAAACAAAGTTGTGCCAGCAGGCGACACACTAGCTGTAGGAGATGGATTTACGGTAATATAAATTGTATCTATGTAATAATTTACACCATTGTTAGCTGAAACGGTGTAGAACCCTGTAGTAGCTGGTACAAAAGTAACGGAATCATAAGGCGTATTATTAAACCATGTTATAGCATATCCTGTTGGACCAACATAATGCAAGGTTGTTGTTTTACCAGAGCATAGGGTTAAAGAATCACCTTCTGCAATTAAATTAGGTGATGTAAGCGTATTGTTTTTTTGAATGGTAAATACACTTGGATTTAGATTAAAGAAAATATTGCTATCTCCCTTTACTTTTACCCTAGCCTTATTAGTGGTATTAATGTTTGGTACAGAAAAAGTAGCTGTGCCCACATTAGGCACTTGAGCAGCAATTAAATAAGGGAATGTATAGCCACTATCAACACTTAGATAAATATTTACAAAATTACAATTGATTGGCGCGGCTGTAGTTCCTACAACATTCCAAGTTACAGTTTGATTAGTACCACCAACCCATGTAGTAGCTGTTGTAGCTGGGGTAAGTACGGTAAACGCATTCGTTGTATTGATTGCATAAATATTAACAGAATCATCAGTAAAATTAAAACAGCCAATGCCATTATTGATATCACGTACCGTCAATTTAGCCGTAATTTTTCTAGCTACTTCTGGTAATTTTTCGCCCAAATAATTAGGGGAAGCCGTATTTCTTACTACTCTACTTGGCATTGGGAACACACGTGTACGACCCGTATCTGGTGAAAATGTTCTGAAGTTTGGTCCTGTTGTATATGCAGTCGTCCATGCATTATTAAAATTTCCTAAATTCCAAGCTTCCCAACAGTACGTCATAGCTTGATGATCTGGATCTGTTGCAACAGGTGCGGTTAATTCAAATGGTGTTTTGAAAGGAATATTATACGTTGCTAAAATGCTTGGCACAGAAGCAGGTGTTGGGTTGGTAGGAGTAGCTGTAGTATAGCAAGTACCCGAACCAGTTGTAATAAATTTAGATGCTTCTACTAAGCTTGCGGCATGAAAGTAAGGATCAGAATGCGGCTGTATGTTATCTGGATTACAAATTCCTGCATATGCCATTATAGTAGTGCCGCTTAAGGGTTCATAAGCATTATTAATTTTCCCATTCCCTGAGCAAGAACCACTATTAGAATTAAAAGTATGATTACAACCAAATTGATGACCTATTTCATGGGCTACATAATCGATATCAAAAGCATCACCTACAGGATTGGACGAACCGGTAACTCCCTGTGCCTTTACACTTCCGCACACACTACCTAGAGAGGCTATACCGCCACCACCTGTAGAAAATACGTGTCCAATATCATAGTTTGCACTTCCAATTGTTGTAGATACCGTTGTTTGATTTTGACCCAACATGGTTGATCCATTATTATTGGTATAAGGATCTGCACTGGTTAAGTATATTAATAAGTTAGTATTATTTACTAAAGTAAGTGTTACGCCTAATTCCGTTTCATATACCCCATTTACTCTATTTACTGAAGTAACCATAGCTGCTAATACCGGAGTTTGCGTAGGCGTTGTAGACCCTGTTATTGCACATGCATATTCATATGTACAAGCTAATGCTAAACGATATTTTTTATGAATAGTACCATTCGTTCTTTGCGCAGTAGTGTTTAACGCAGGTAGTCCATTTCCTAAATTTATGGTTGTACCATTAGGTATTAAGCCAGAATTAGTTTGGCCAAATTCACAATGCATTTGTTGTTGATAGGTTCTGATCAAATCTTTTTTGAAAAAAGATGCATAAACAGAAGCATTATTCTTGTTTCTTGGATTAATCATAAAAGTTCTTGTACCATCAAAAACCATAGCATGAAAATTGATTGGATTAACATCCAATTTTAAAATCGCACGCGGATTAGCCATATCAAAACCTGAATAGGTTTTTATTTGCGGAAACTTAGCCGCTAGTCCAGATTCCATGATAGACGATTCCCATACTTTAAAACTATGGAAGGATCCATCTGGATAAGGCAATTCTATTATTAGGGCATTACTCGGACTATTGCCTGCAGCGTTTAATAATGTTGTCATTTGACCCAAATCAAAAGACCAGGAGCTACTAGCGCTTACATTAAAATCGGCAACTAAAGTAGCCTCAACTTGTGCACTATTTAAGGGTAACCAAATTGAATTATTTGCAAAAGTGATATTGCTAGACAATACAGCTACTAGGAAAAGCGATTTAAAAATAAATTTCATAAAAATAATTGAAAGATTGGTTGTACTTTATTTGATTTATAAACTTAAGAAAAATATTAAAAAAATCCTAAAATAGCGGCCATTATTTATCTACAATTACGTATTTGAAAATAAATCATAGAAATTCAAAAGAAAGCGATTATTTTTGGGGGAAACTTATAAATTACTAAAAATGGCAAAAATTAAAGTAGCCAATCCAGTGGTAGAATTGGATGGAGATGAAATGACTAGAATTATTTGGAAGTTTATTAAAGATAAATTGATCCTTCCTTATATGGATGTAGACATCAAGTACTATGATTTAGGAATGGAACATAGAGATGCTACTAACGACCAAGTTACCATAGATGCTGCAAATGCCATCAGAGAATATGGTGTAGGTATTAAATGTGCTACCATTACTCCCGATGAGCAACGCGTACAAGAATTTGGTTTGAAACAAATGTGGAAGAGCCCCAATGGCACCATTAGAAATATATTAGATGGTACGGTTTTTAGAGAGCCTATTGTTATCAATAACATTCCACGTTTAGTAAGCAATTGGGATGCCCCAATCATTGTTGGTCGTCATGCTTTTGGCGATCAATATAGAGCTACCGATTTTGTAGTGAAAGGTGCTGGAAAATTGACTATTAAATTTGAAGGTGCTGATGGACAAACCATTGAGCATACCGTTTATGATTACAAAGGAGATGGCGTTGCCTTAGCTATGTATAATACCGATGAATCTATAAAAGGATTTGCTCGTGCATGTTTTAATATGGCATTAAATAAAAAATGGCCATTATACTTATCTACAAAAAATACCATTCTCAAAAAATATGATGGTCGTTTTAAAGACATCTTTGAAGAGATTTATCAAAATGAGTTTAAAACTGCCTACCAAGAAAATGGAATTACCTATGAGCATCGTTTAATTGACGATATGGTGGCAAGTGCTTTAAAATGGAATGGCAATTTTGTTTGGGCTTGTAAAAATTATGATGGCGACGTACAAAGTGATACCGTTGCGCAAGGTTTTGGAAGTTTAGGCTTAATGACCTCTGTGTTAATTACCCCAGATGGCAAAACTATGGAAGCAGAAGCAGCTCATGGTACGGTTACCCGTCACTATCGTGAACATCAAAAAGGAAAACCAACTTCTACCAACCCTATTGCTTCTATTTTTGCATGGACAAGAGGCTTAGCGTTTAGAGGTAAATTAGATAATAACCAAGCTTTAATTGATTTCTGCAACACAATTGAACAAGTATGTATAGAAACCGTAGAAAGCGGCAAGATGACGAAAGACTTAGCGGTTTGTATTCATGGTAATAAAGTAAATCATGGCGAACACTATTTGTATACCGAAGAATTCTTAGATGCTATAGATGCTAATTTGCAAAGCAAAATTGCATAAATTCAACATTAACTAGTTAAAAAGGGTTGAGCAATCAACCCTTTTTAATTTTACAAAAATTACTCTTTTATGCCTAATAAATTATTTCCCTGTTTATGGTTTGATGGCCAAGCTAAAGAAGCTGCCGATTTTTATTGCTCCATTTTTAAAAATTCAAAAATTCTTTCTGCTAATCCAATGGCAGTAGTTTTTGAACTCAATGAAACTAAATTTATGGCCCTTAACGGCGGTCCGGAATACCAATTTTCAATTGCAAATTCTTATGTCATCACCTGCGATTCGCAAGAGGAAATCGACTATTATTGGGAGCATTTTGCAAAAGAAGGAAAACCTGGTAAATGCGGATGGATGGTAGATAAATACGGTGTATCTTGGCAGATAGTACCTGCTATTTTAGGCGCTTTAATGAACGATCCTGAAAAAGCACCAAGGGTTATGTATGCGTTTATGCAAATGAGCAAATTTGAAATTGATAAATTAATAAATGCATAAAAATAGCTAATTATAAAACATCTGGATAAACCTATAATAGCCTACATTTACAATCTATTAGTACATAAAACAAATAAACACGTTCCCAATTATTTCTAAACCATTAAATCCATTAACATGCAAAATTTCATGCTCAACATCACGCTTCAAGATTTAGATACCGAGACAAGAATGCAACTATTACCACAAGAACAAGCAATAGTAAAAGAATTAGAAGCCAAAGGCACTATTCTTCACTCCTTTATTAAACAAGATATGTCGGGCATTTTTATGGTGTGCGTAGCAGAAAATGAAGCCGAATTGCATACGCAATTAGCTTTACTACCCTATTATCCATATATGAAAATTGAGCCAACTTTAATACGCGGCTAAGACCAAATACTGAAAGTGAAATATAGAAAAAAGTCGATCCTACTGATCGACTTTTTTTATTGTACGTTATAACCATGCCCCTTTGGTTACCTCTAGCATAGCGCCCTCTTGTAAATCACCTAATAATAAACTTCCAATTCTTATTCGCTTTAAGGAAACTACATCATAGCCCAACTTATAACACATGCGTCTTATCTGCCTGTTAAGGCCTTGAATCAAAATAATAGAAAATGTAAACGCATCTATAAGCTCAAGCTTAGAGGGCAATGTTTGTTGCCCCATAATAACAATACCCATTTCCATTGCTTGCTTAAAAGCTATATCAATAGGCTTATCTACCCTCACGATATATTCTTTTTCTATTGCCTCTTCTTTAGCCAATGTCTTTTTATAAACGCTGCCGTCATTCGTTAAAAGCATAAGTCCTTCCGATGCTTTATCTAATCGCCCAACAGGGAATAGATGTTCTTCTAGTTCGATATGATCAGCAAGATTAGCGCTAATATTCTTATTTAATGTAGATTCTATACCTCTTGGTTTATGGTATGCATAATACTTCCATATTTTACCCGGTTTCAATAGTCGATCGCCTATATGTAATGCATCATTTTTTTGTAGTAATTGATCTATGCGTGTTACAGCACCATTTACCATTACTTGCTCTGAAGCTAATAATTGTTTGGCCGCTGCATGATTGTATTTTGCTACATGCACTAAATAAAATAATACGGTACTTCGTTTCATACATTAAAAAAGGCACTACTTAGTGCCTTTAAAAAAAATTAAATTTCATTACATTTCAGGATACAGTGCGAATTGCAACATAAACTCATTCACTTCCTTTCTCACCTTTTCAATGGTAGCATCATTATCAGGATCCATCAACACTTTGTCTAACCAATTTACCACTAAAGGCATGTGTGCTTCTTGCAATCCTCTTGTGGTGATCGCTGGCACACCAACTCTAATTCCAGAAGTAATAAATGGTGATTTATCATCGAATGGAACCATGTTTTTATTAAGGGTGATATCCGCTTTCACTAAGGTGTTTTCTGCTTTTTTACCACTGATATTTTTATTGCGCAAATCGAGTAATAATAAATGATTATCCGATCCACCCGAAACAATATTATAACCCTTCTCGAAGAAAGCAGCTTCCATCGCTTTGGTATTTTTAAGCATTTGCTCTGTATACGCTCTAAATTCTGGTTGTAATATTTCAAAAAACGCAACTGCTTTTGCTGCAATTACATGTTCTAATGGACCACCTTGCGTACCTGGAAATACAGCTAAATCAAGCAATTGACTCATCATTCTTATTTCTCCTTTTGGTCCCGTTTGCCCCATTGGATTTTCGAAATCGTTGCGCATCATGATGATACCTCCACGAGGACCTCTCAATGTTTTGTGCGTTGTAGAGGTAACGATATGGCAATATTCACAAGGGTCATTTAAATGCCCTTTTGCAATCAATCCAGCAGGATGAGAAATATCTGCTAATACTAATGCTCCAATTTCATCTGCTACTGCTCTAATGCGTTTATAATCCCAATCTCTACTATAGGCAGATGCACCGCATATAATAAGTTTAGGTTTATGCGTGCGCGCTTGTTGCTCTAATGTAGCATAATCAATCAAACCGGTTTCTGGCACAACGCCATAAAAGGTAGGTTGGTATAATTTACCAGAGAAATTTACTGCAGAACCGTGGGTAAGATGACCACCCATACTAAGATCAAGCCCTAAAATAGTATCACCGGGTTGCAATAAAGCCAGCATAACCGCTGCATTTGCTTGAGCACCACTGTGTGGTTGCACATTAGCATACGTTACATTGAAAATTTCTTTTACACGATCAATTGCTAATTGCTCCGACTGATCTACCACTTCGCAGCCTCCATAATAGCGGCGACCAGGATACCCTTCCGCATATTTATTAGTCATTACATTTCCCATAGCTTCCATTACTTGCAAGCTGGTAAAATTTTCTGAAGCAATTAATTCTAATCCTCTGCGTTGACGATGCAACTCTTCGTGGATTAAATTAAATAAGGCGGTATCTCTTTGCATAAATTTTTATTAAACAGTCATGATTTCTTTTTCTTTATCCTTGCATACTTGATCTATAAGCACAATATGCTTGTCGGTACTAGCTTGCACCTGATCCTCTCCTCCTTTAGCAATATCTTCACTCAAGCCATCTTTTTGCAATTTTTTAATTTGCTCAATACCCTCTCTTCTGATATTACGAACAGCAATTTTAGCTGTTTCACCTTCTGCTAAAGTTCTTTTCACTAATTCTTTTCTTCGCTCTTCCGTCATTGGCGGTAAAAAAAGACGAATTAAAGTACCATCATTTTGAGGGGTCAGACCGATGTTGGATGCTAAGATTGCTTTTTCAATTGGCGCCATCATTGTTTTTTCCCATGGTTGCAAAGAAATCGTTCTTGCATCGGGCGTTGTAATATTAGCAACTTGATTGATAGGTGTTGGTGATCCATAATAATCTACCATGATACCATCTAACATGGTTGCAGTAGCTTTACCAGCTCTGATTTTAGTTAATTCTGATTCCAAATGCGCAATGGCTTTTTTCATATTCGATTGCGTATCGGCTATTATTTGTTGCATTACTTCAGACATAGGTTACTCTATTTAAACGTGCTACAAAAGTAACTATTATCTTTAATTGAAACGAATAATCGCACTATAAATCAGTAATTTTATGAAAAACATAGCGACATAAATGATTTCTATTTTGTGTTGTAATCTATACCTAGTAATTTTACCAAAAATTAAGTTCCATGGAAGCCGTACAAACAAGTCCTATTTCGCTAAGTCAAGGCGCTATCGTTGAAGTAAAACGATTAATGAGTGCTGCAGATTTTGATGCTGCCCAATTTTTGCGCATTGGTGTAAAAGGTGGTGGCTGTGCCGGCATGACCTATGTGCTTGGTTTTGATGCACAAGAAGCAGATGATGAACTATTTGAATTAGAAGGCATACCCGTGCTTGTAAAAAAAGCACATGGCATTTATTTAATTGGCATGGAAGTCGATTTTCAAGACGGACTCAATGCTAGAGGATTTGTGTTTAAAAATCCTAATGCTAGTAGCACTTGCGGCTGTGGTACTTCTTTTTCAGTCTAGTACACCTCTTTTAAGCTTATTGTAAATACTAAATAGGAGTTTGCTGGGATGCCTGAAGTTGCTTGCGATCCGTAGGCTAA
>CAMBYG010000051.1 GCA_945872085.1 Chitinophaga pinensis
GAATTGAAACGCAGTAGTTTTAATTTATGGCGCAAACGCGTAAATAGTGGTATCAGTCAAAAACATCGAGCTAAGAGAAACCCTAGTATCAATAGATTTAAATGCAGTTTGCAAAAAACAATAACTATGAATAAGATTAGTAAGCGGTAAATTTCGATAAAGCAACAAATAATTATAATGTACCAAACTTCCCTTGGTTATAATCATCAAACGCTTGTATCAATTCTTCTCTAGTATTCATTACAAATGGTCCGTGGGCTGCAATAGGCTCTGATATAGGCTCCCCACTTAAAACCAAAACAAGCGCATTTTCTAAAGCAACAATTGAAAAATCTTCTCCATCATTTGCCATTAATACAAAATGATTGGTAGGTACTTCTTTGTCTTGAATTGCTATACTTCCTTCTACAACCAATAAGGCCGTGTTATAATGACTAGGGAAATTAAAACTTATTGGTGCCCCTTTTTTTAGTTTGGCATTGTATAAATGAATAGGTGTAAAGGTAGAAGCACTTCCCTCAACATCTTTGTATTGTCCAGCAATTACTTCAATGGTTCCTAATTCCTTTTCAAGAAAAAACTTATGCATTACACTATTGCTGATAGCCTGATACTTAGGTGCACTCATTTTATATTGAGCAGGCAAATTCACCCACAGTTGCACCATTTGAAAATCGCCACCTTGTTTACTCCACTCTTGCTCATGAAATTCTTTGTGAAGTACACCACTAGCTGCAGTCATCCATTGCACATCGCCCTCAGCTATTATACCGCCGCCGCCACTACTATCATGATGTTCTACACGGCCTTTATACGCAATGGTTACAGTTTCAAATCCACGATGCGGATGCACGTCTACACCACGAGGAGTAGCACTAGGCGGAAAATAGAAAGGAGCATTATAATCCAACATTATAAACGGATTCATACGTTGCATATCTAATCCAGGCGCACTAGGTATAAAATTGTGCACACGAAAACCATCACCAACAAAATGAGGGGTAACTGGACTACAAATTTTTTGAATACTTCTATTTTTCATACAATACTGTATAGGCTGTTGTAGATCAACAGACCCTTATTAACTCACTATTTGTATTATTTTAAATCTGCTGCTATTAAGCGAAGAAACTCGGATCGGGTTTCATTTTTCTCAAATGCACCGCTAAAAGCAGATGTGGTAGTAACTGAATTTTGTTTTTGCACACCACGCATCATCATACATAAATGTTGCGCTTCTATAACAACAGCTACTCCAAGCGGATTTAATGCTTCTTGAATAGCATCTAATATTTGATGGGTCAAGCGCTCTTGTACTTGCAACCTGCGAGCAAAGCAATCTACCACACGCGCAATTTTACTCAAACCCGTGATATAACCATTAGGAATATAGGCTACATGAGCCTTGCCAAAGAAAGGCAACATATGATGCTCACACAAAGAATACAACTCTATATCTTTAACGATTACCATTTCGCTATACGACTCATGAAATTTTGCGGAGTTTAAAATAGATCGGGCATCCATTTCATATCCCTGAGTAATATACTGCATAGCTTTTGCTACACGCTCTGGAGTTTTCAAAAGCCCTTCGCGTTGTGCATCTTCGCCAATTAAATCGATAATACTTTTATAATTACCTGATAAATCGGTAGTAGTATGCTCGTTGTAGTGATCTATTTTTTTATACGCCATAATTAGTTTTATTCTCCAAAGTATTCAACATAAATACTTTTAGTTTCTATAAGTTTCACGGAATGCAAGCTAGCTCCATGAACAGCAATAGGTTCTTTTAGTTGATTCCAAATACCAATAGCCAAATTTTCTGCACTAGTAAATATACCTTTCATAAAATCAACATCTAAATTCAAATTACGATGATCTACTTTCTCAATAACCACTTCTTTGATTAGGGTACCTAATGTTTTTGCGTTAAAAACAAAACCTGTTTCTTTATTAGGCTCGCCTTTTACCGTTACATGCAATTCATAATTATGCCCATGCCAATTAGCATTTGCACATTTGCCAAAAACATCTAAGTTTTTTTCGTCACTCCAATTGGTATTCTCTAATTTATGAGCCGCATTAAAATGCTCTACACGTGTTAAATATATCATAGTACTATTTATTACACAAAAGTAACTTTAGTAAATCGTTTAACAAAAAAAATACGGGTTTAGCTTCAAAACTCTTCACAATTCCCTACTTTTAGGCATGCAAATGCTGCTTATTTCCGCAACTCCTTTCGAAGTACAACCCTTGTTAGCTTATCTTACTAAACAATGGAAACAAGAAAATAGTTGTGTGTTTTCAAAAAAAAACAATCGTATCGAAATCTTATATACGGGTGTAGGTGCTGTAGCCACCACGTATAGTTTGCAAAAGAAATTACAAAATAATACTTACCAATTAGTCATACAGGCAGGTGTAGCAGGTGCTTTTCCTAGCTCCATTGCATTGGGTTCTGTTTGGGCAATAGCCGCCGACTGCTTCGCAGACCTTGGAGCAGAAGATCATGACAACTTTTTATCTGTTTTTGATCTTGGCTTATGCAAAGACGACGAAACTCCTTTTACTCAACAAAGAATTGTAAATCACCATCTTAAAAAACTTTCCTTAACTATTCCAAGTGCTACAGCAATAACCGTTCAAAGCGCCAGCGGTTCTGAACGTAGTATAACACAACGTAGTAAATGGAAGGCTGATTTGGAAAGTATGGAAGGTGCTGCATTGCACTATGTTTGCAGTAAAGAAGAACAGGCTTATATTCAAATTAGATCAGTCTCTAACTATATTACGCCAAGAGATCGAAGTACTTGGAAGATGCAAGAGGCTATTGCATCCCTTAATCATTTTATCATTGAATTTATTGAATCGCTTTCGCTATGATAAAAAAATTTTCTATAATTGGACTAATCCTATTTATTATAATCTATGCTTTTCAAGCATGTACTAATAAAGTAGCCTATCCATATACAACTTCGCAATTCCCCAACGAAGTTGCTCAAATTATTATTACTAATTGTGCAACTGATGGTTGCCACAATCAACAGAGTTATCAGAATGCTGGCGGATTATTGCTGGATAGTTGGGAGGCGTTAATGAACGGCAGTAATAATGGCGCTTGTGTAATACCTTTTAGTCCAGAAAATAGTTCTTTATTATATTATATTAATACCGACAGCGCTGAAGGAATTGTTGCAAAACCAACAATGCCCATTAATAAAAAACCTCTTACCAAAGCACAATATAAAATACTTAAAGAATGGATAACTAATGGAGCACCAAATAGCGATGGCGTTGTTCCATTTTCGCTGCAAGGTAATACCCGACAAAAAACTGTGCTTACGCTTCAAGGTTGCGACAAATTGGGTATTATAGATGGCAATCAAGTAATTGCTCGCTATATACCAATTGGCAATAGCCCTCAGATAGAATCACCACATGCCGTAAGAGTAAGTAAAGACGGCGCTTATGCATATATCAGTTTTTTAGCTGGCACCGTAATACAGAAAGTTGACTTAACGAGCAACCAAGTTGTAGAAAGTATAGATATTGGTACAGGCTCTTGGAATATCCTAAACGTATCTGATGATGGCACTAAATTATTAGTTTGCGATTGGCAAAGCAATGGGAAATTAGTTTTACTTCAAACCAATCCATTACAAGTACTTAAAGAATTTGGAGGGGGCCTTACAGGCTTATTTACTTATCCTCATGGCATCATATCTAATGCCAATTTTGACACTTTTTACGTTACCTCACAATATGGAAATCTTATTTACAAATTTTCTGCTGATGAAAATATGTATAAGAAAATAGCATTGGATGGAAAAGCATATACAAATGCGCCAGGAAATTTAGATCCTCATGAGATTTATTATACCCCCGATAGAAGTAAATATTTTATTACCTGTGAAGCAAGTGACGAAGTGCGCATCTTTGATGCTAAAAAAGACACCTTAATAAAAACACTAGTAGTTGGCAATTTTCCGCAAGAAATTGCCATGTCGAAAACTAAACCTTATGCATTTATTACTTGCAGCGAAGACATTTCTTCCTATCCTGGCTTTAAGGGGTCAGTTTATATTATCAATTACAATACCCTAAATATTACAAAACGAATAGACGCACCTTTTTATCAACCGCATGGAATAAACGTAGATGATCGCAATAGTATTTTTTATGTGTATAGTAGAAACGTAAATCCATCTGGCCCTGCGCCACATCATAGTTCTGACTGTGGAGGTAGAAATGGCTACTATCAAGTCTTTGATTTAAATACCCTTAATTTAAAAACTACAAAGCGTTTCGAAACCATTGTAGATCCTTATTCTGCAGACACCCGTTTTAAATAAATATATACGTATGCTTACCACTTCCCTACACCAAATTAAAATTGCTGCACCCATTGGCTTGCATGCAGAAGAAGCACTTATCATTAACAATTTTGAAATCGATGTTGACATTAGCTTTCATGCCGATATCGAAAACCCGCTACCCTATGCAGATTATAGTAGCATACAGGCTATTGTAAAAGAACATATGCAAGTAGGATCGCTTATAGAAACCCATGTGCAAGAAATTTACAAAGCACTTAAAGACACCTTTACAGAGGCCGACAAAATAAAAGTATGCATACGAAAAATGCACCCGCCTTTAGATGGCGAAGTGCGTTATGCACAAGTTTGTTTTGAGCATTAAAATAAAAAAAGCTATCCGTTTGGATAGCTTTTTTTTTATTAGTTGTAATTAGTTTAAGAAGCTAATTCGTTTTCTATTACTGAATCGTAATTAGTTTTCCAATCTGCAACAGCACCCCAAGCAGCGGCATCAATTTCAATGGCACCAGAAGTAGTTGTTGAGCCTAATAAATCGAAAGCTATATCTGCACAATGTGCTTCAAAGGCTGCTTGATATTCTTTAGCAACACTTACCACAACTCTACTTTGCGCTTCACCAAATAAATACGCATCTTTTCTAATAGCATCACTTGTTTTAATTGTAAATCCAATACCATTTGGCATAGCACTTTCTAATAACGTAATAAACAAGCCGCCATCAGCCACATCATGTGCAGACATGATTAATTTATTTTTAATTAGTGACAATACTTTTTGTTGCACCGCAAATTCTTCTTCTAAATCTATACTTGGTGCTGGACTATGTGTAACGCCACAAATATGATGAAGATAATCAGAACAATGAATGTCATCTTTATGTGCACCTAACATATAAATCAATGAATCTGTTGCTTTAAAATCTAAGGTCATTTTATCGTTGATCGAATCTAATACGCCCAACATACCAATAGTTGGCGTAGGATAAACTGGACCATCTTCGCTCTGATTGTAAAAACTAACATTACCACCAGTTACCGGTGTGCCATGTTTCAAACAAGCATCCGACATACCTTTTAAGGCATATACAAATTGATAATATACTTCTGGATTATAGGGATTACCAAAATTCAAGCAATTGGTAATAGCTACCGGAGTAGCACCACTACATACTAAATTTCTTGCTGCTTCACTTACGGCTATCATTCCACCTTTATACGGATCAGCAAATACATATCTGCTATTACAATCTGTTGTAGCAGCCAATGCTTTTTCTGTATTATATAGGCGAATTACTGAAGCATCACTTGGCGCATTGGTATTGGTTGTTCCTATACCTACCATGCTATCATATTGTTCGTAAACCCATCGTTTAGATGCGATACTTGGTAAGCTGGCTACTTGTTTTGCTACGCCTAATAAATCACTTGGTACGGGAATCGACGCACTATCAAAGGCTTCTATCTTATCGAAATAGGCTGGTCGCGTATATGCTCTTTCATAGACAGGAGCGCCACCACCAAGTACCATGCTTTCTGCTGGTACTTCTGCAACTAATTCATCGTGCATGTAAAATTTAAGGATTGGCTCTTTAGTAACCTCACCAATTTGCACACAATGGATATCCCACTTCGTGAAAATATCTATAATGCCTTGTTCTTCTCCCTTTTTAATAACCACCAACATTCTTTCTTGACTTTCACTCAATAACATTTCCCAAGCTTTCATGTTTGCTTGGCGCGTTGGTACTTTATCTAAATGAATGATCATTCCATGTTCTCCCTTAGCACTCATCTCACTAGTAGAGCAGGTAATGCCCGCTGCACCCATGTCTTGCATGCCTATAATAGAACGTGTTTGAATAGCTTCTAAACAAGCTTCTAATAATTTTTTCTCTTCAAATGGGTCACCTACTTGTACCGACGGTAATTGCTCTGCACTATTTTCAGAAATATCTGCTGATGCGAAAGATGCACCACCAATTCCATCTTTACCGGTTGCAGCACCTACGATAAATACAGGATTGCCTTCGCCGTATGAAGTAGCAGAAACAGTATCGCCCGCTTTTACAATACCCACACTCATTGCGTTTACTAATGGATTGGTTTGGTAACAATCTTCGAAATAAATTTCGCCACCTACTGTTGGTACACCAAAGCAATTGCCGTAATGGCCAATTCCTTTGACAACCCCTTTTAATAGATGCTTTGTTTTAGGATTTTCTAACTTACCAAAGCGAAGTGAATTTAATGCGGCTATTGGTCGAGCTCCCATTGTGAAAATATCACGATGAATACCACCAACACCGGTAGCGGCGCCTTGAAACGGCTCAATTGCAGACGGGTGATTGTGAGATTCAATTTTAAATACACAGCCCATACCATCTCCAATATCCACTAAGCCTGCATTTTCTTCTCCGGCTTTTACTAATAAACGCTCGCCATCTCTTGGAAGTGTTTTAAGCCATTTTATTGAATTTTTATAACTGCAGTGTTCGCTCCACATTACAGAATACATGGCTGTTTCCGTAAAATTGGGCGTTCTGCCTAATACTTTTTTAATCGCTTCAAATTCTTCTTCACGTAATCCTAATTTAATTGCTTGATCAAGAGTAGCTTGCATTGTTATCTATTTTTTAAAGAAATGTAGATGCAAATCTACGCTTTATTCATTTTAATTGGTGCATAAAAAAGGGACTTGTTTTAAAACAAGTCCCTTTTAATTAACAGATTTCCTGTTAAACATTTTTAAAATAAGCAAGCAAGCATTATTTTAAACAACCTACATTAAAGGTAAGTACAAATGAAATAAATAATTTTTGAGCTTTGTCTGATTGACATTATATGGCAAACTAGACAGCTACAACGGTAGTTTTATTGGACAAAGACAATACTGTATTTACTATGGCTGCTGCATCATACGCACATTCATGGTGCAATTCTTCTGGTTTGCCATGTTCTACAATTCTATCTGGTATTCCAAGACGTATAACTTCGTTTTTGTAGTTGTATTCCGACAAAAATTCTAAAACAGCAGATCCAAAACCACCCACTATAGTGCCATCTTCGATCGTAATAATTTTAGAGAAACGCGGCACCAATTCATGCAACAACGCTTCATCTATCGGTTTTGCAAACCGCATATCTGCATGCGCAGGGAAGATACCTTGTTCATTCAATTGTTTCGTAGCAGCTACCACAAAATTTCCTGGATGACCAATGGATAAGATCAAAATGCCTTCTCCATCCGTAATCAATCTACCTTTCCCGATTGTAATTTTCTCAAAGGGAGTTTGCCATTCCGGCATTACACCTTGTCCTCTAGGATAACGAATAACAAAAGGCTCTTTGGTTTCATCTAATTGAGCCGTGTACATTAAATTTCTCAATTCCGCCTCATTCATAGGGGCACTCACCACCAAATTTGGCACACAGCGCATAAAGGCAATATCATAGGCTCCATGGTGCGTTGGACCATCATCTCCAACCAAACCGGCTCTATCTAAACAAAAAACAACGGGTAATTTTTGAATGGCTACATCGTGAATAACCATATCATAAGCACGCTGCATGAAGGAGGAGTAAATATTACAGAAAACGCGCATGCCCTGTGTTGCCAATCCGGCACTTAAGGTTACGGCATGTTGCTCTGCAATGCCCACATCAATAGCTCTATCTGGCATTTCATCCATCATGAATTTCAAGGAGCACCCAGAAGGCATAGCGGGTGTAATACCCATTATAGCTGGATTTGCTTTTGCTAATTCTATGATTGTTTTACCAAAAACATCTTGATATTTAGGCGCTTCGGGAGTAGTTATAATTTTTTTATTGATTTTGCCGGTTACCTTATCAAAGGTGCCAGGGGCATGCCACAATGTTTGATCTTTTTCTGCTAAATCGTATCCTTTGCCTTTTACGGTTTTAATATGCAACAATTTGGGCCCTGGTATATCTTTTAAATCTTTTAGAGTCTCTACTAATTTCAAAATATTATGGCCATCTATAGATCCGAAATAACGTAATCCTAAGGCTTCAAACAAATTACTAGATTTTGATATTACACCCTTTAAACTAGCCTCTACTTTAGAAGCCATATCTCTATGGAAATTTGGATACGGCAATTTGCCTAACAAATTCCAAAAATCATCGCGTAATTTATTGTACGTATGCGAAGTGGTAATATCGGTTAAATATTCTTTAAGAGCACCCACATTAGGGTCGATTGACATGTTGTTGTCATTCAAAATAATCAACACATTAGAATTGCTTACCCCTGCATGATTCAATGCCTCAAATGGCAAACCAGCCGTCATAGCACCATCACCTATAATAGCAATGTGTTGTCTATGGTGCTCCCCTTTTAATTTTGAAGCAATAGCCATTCCTAAAGCTGCAGAAATAGATGTTGAGGAGTGCCCTACGCCAAAAGTGTCATAAACACTTTCGCTGCGTTTAGGGAAACCACTTAAACCACCATATTTTCTGTTGGTATGAAATTGTCTTCTTCTTCCAGTTAAAATCTTATGCCCATATGCCTGATGACCTACATCCCAAACCAATTGATCGTCGGGTGTATGCATCACATAATGCAACGCCACACTTAATTCTACCACACCTAAACTTGCACCAAAATGACCGCCATGCACACTTACGCAGTCTACAATAAACTGACGTAATTCTTGGCATACTTGTTGCAATTGACCCTTGTCTAATTTTCTCAAATCAGCAGGAAATTCAATAGTATCTAATAAAGGGCCGGCAATTATTTCACTCATAAAACATCTTCAATATCTATCAAAAATAAATAAATTATGCGTTAGTATTTAAATTAATAACAATTAACTTGCATTAATGTTTGTTAAAAGTACTTTTAAAATTCAAACAACACTACTAAATTTTCAATAATCACTATGCTAAAGTCCTATTGGAGACACTATACTACTCGTTTTCAGCTAAGTTTACTGATCCTGTTATTTTTCGTTATTAATTTCTTTGTTCAAATCGTATTGACAGTAATTTTTCAAAAACTAGGCTATTTAAATCCAGCTGACCTATCTAGTATAAATACCTTAAGCCCTGCAAGTAAGATAAATGCCTTTATGCTCTTTCAAGCTATTAGCTCTACAAGTACTTTTGCTGGTGTTGCTTTTCTTTTTTCCTACTTTGTGCATCCACAGCCTATAGCTTATATCCAATACCGGCCTTCGAATACATCGCTTTATTACTGTTTAGTGCCCATAGTTATTATTGCTGCCATTCCTTTTGTGCAACACATCAACACGCTTATAGGTCAAATACCAATGGGCACGGCTATAAAGCTATACGAAGACAATATGAATGAGCTTTTTAAGGGTTTGATGCAAATGCATAACGGGCAAGATTTAATCATTCGGTTATTTGTATTTGCCCTAGTGCCTGCCATTTGTGAAGAATATTTCTTTAGAGGGGTATTATTGCGTTTATTACTTCAAATTGTAGGCGGCCCTGGTAAAGCCATATTGATAAGTAGCTTTGCCTTTGCCCTCATCCATATGGAACCCCACGCCTTTATTTCTTTATGCTTATCGGGTATTATGCTGGGCTATATCTACTTATGGACAGGCTCTTTGCGTTACAGCATTTTTGCACATGCCTTGTTTAATGGCATTCAAATTATGATTGAATATATCACCCAAATGCAAAACTTAGCACCAATCGAACAATTGCCTGCAATAATAACCATCACCGCCATCCTATTATTCATGGCTTCTTTCTATTTTTTATTTAAACATAAAATTGAAGCACCCGACAATTGGCTAAATAATTTCAGAGACGAAACAATCAACAATTAATTTATGGCTTTAGATCTAGCAACTTTTAATAAAAGAGCCCTCAGTGCGGTAGTGTTTGTAGCTATCATGTTTGTGGGTCTATTATGGAACCAATGGAGTTTTTTACTGTTAATCACCCTTATCGAAAGTCTCTGCATAAGTGAACTAATTGCTTTGCAAGAAAAAATAAATGACTATAAAACGCCGCAATGGTTAATGCTAACAACTATTGCATTAGGACTGAGCCTAACAGGTAGTTTTTATTGGTCTACCTTATTCCCTCATGCAACGCTTTCTTTATTACCAATATGGTTGGGACTAGCCCTAATCTTATTCGTAGCAAGTCTATTACTTAAAGAAGCCAAGCAGGCTATTACTTTACAATTGCCCTTAATATTGCTATACATAGGATTACCATTTATAAGCTTAGTCTTTTTATTTACGCAGCACCATTTATTGCCTATGCTGCTCATTGCTTGCATTTGGATTAACGATACCATGGCTTACATCATTGGATCCTTTATTGGCAAAACACCTTTTTCTAGCATTTCCCCAAAAAAAACATGGGAAGGCACCCTGGGCGGCGGACTCTTATGTGTGGCAACAGCTTGGGCCGTAGCGTATTTTTTCGCAATCGGAATACCTACCAGTGTGATAATCGTTTTTGCTATCATTGCCGCTACATTCGGTACCTTGGGCGATTTGATAGAGTCTAAACTAAAACGAATGGCTAATGTAAAAGACTCTGGAGCTATTATGCCTGGCCATGGTGGTGCTTTAGATCGTTTCGATTCCTTATTGCTAGCAGCCCCTTTTGCTGCACTTTTCATTTATTATTTTTTCAATCATTCGACTTTTAATTTTTAAAAAATTAATTTCGCAACAAAACATACTTTATGCGCATACACAGAGAAGGTTATTACTACATTTTAATTGCCACCCTTTTATGGATTGGTTTAGGCATGTTAGTAAACCACTTTTTGATTGATTGGATATGGATTGCAATGCCTTTACAAATAGCATTCTTTCTATTATGGTTTTGGGTTTTATGGTTTTTCAGACTTCCCAATAGAGTACTTTCATCTGGAGACGAATTAATTGTTGCGCCTGCCGATGGGAAAGTGGTGGTGATTGAAGAAACAGAAGAAACCGAGTACTTTAAAGACAAACGCCTACAGGTATCCATCTTCATGTCGCCTTTAAATGTGCATGTCAATAGAGCGCCAATAAGCGGAGCTGTAGACTATGTAGCTTATCATCCGGGTAAATTCTTAGTAGCATGGCATCCAAAATCATCTACGGAAAACGAACGCACTACGGTTGTTATTAAAAATCCGCACACTACCTTATTGCTTCGACAAATTGCTGGAGCCGTTGCCCGCAGAATTTGCTATTATGTAAAGGCTGGAGATGCTATTCAACAAAATGAAGAATTTGGTTTTATTAAATTTGGATCGAGAGTGGATATTTTCTTCCCTATTGGCACCAAAATAGATGTTAAAATTGGAGAAAAAGTAGAAGGCGGGGTTACCGTTTTGGCTAGAATCCAAAAATAATTATTACATTGCAT
>CAMBYG010000052.1 GCA_945872085.1 Chitinophaga pinensis
GATTTAAGATCCGCAAAATCTCAATATTTATATCGCCAAAGCGAAATGCGTAATTATGGAATGTACTCTGGTACCCTTAATAGTTTATCATTTTTAGTGCAAGCACCTACAGCAACTACCTATAGTAATTTTAGTATTTCTTTAAAATGTACCAATAGAATGAATATGGACCCACTTTATGGTCCGTTAGAGAATACTGGCATGACCACCGTCTTTACGTCGGCTACACCAATAGCTTTAAATGTAGGATGGAATAAGTTTGTATTTAATACCCCTTACACTTGGGATACTACACAAAATTTGTTGGTTGAAGTATGTTACTCCAATGCAACTGCTGGAACTACTTCAATCATAAGTAATGTATCTACCAATTTTATTTCAACACAAAGAAAATCAACTACTACCGGTACAACTAACTACTGTACTACACCATTAGCAACAGGAACAACCGATGCGTTCTTGTATCGCCCCTTAATTAAATTTAATTCTTGTAGAGCTCCAGAAGCAGATTTCCCATATACATGGAAACCAGGATTCTACTTATCAGATTCCACTGCTCCTGCACCGTTTGCTTATATTGCTGACAATATAAAATATACCATTACTTCAGTAGATAGAGACGGTTGTGTTTTTAGAGATTCGGTTGATATTTTCGTACCACAACATAATTTTACGCGTTACCCTATAGATACTTCCATATGTATTGGTGATACCATTATCTTAAGAGGCTTTGGTGCCAACACTTATCAATGGTTTGAATCAGATGCGTTCAATCCACCAACAACACTATCTTGCACCAATTGTCAAGATCCTTATGCGTTCCCTACAGTAGATACTAAATACTATGTAGTTGGGTATCCTGCAGATAGCTATACCGATTCTGTGAAATGTGCAGACACCTTAGCTATTCAAGTGCGTATTCGTCCACTACCAACGGTAGATATTTTAATGGCTTCAGATACAACGGTAAAATATGGTTCCACTCTTTTAGTAAGTGCTACCTCTTCTGCATCTAGATTCTTATGGAGACCGGTGGCAACAGTTTCTAATCCAAACTTATTAGTTACTACCTTAAAACCAACTAAGAATACTACCTATACATTAGTTGCCATTGATAAGTATGGTTGTAAAAATGAAGATTCTATTCGTGTAAATATCGATTATAGAGATCATCTGATGGTACCTTCTGCATTCAGTCCGAATGGAGATGGAAGAAATGATGATTTCAAAGTTGCTAACTTAACATTCCAAAGAGTAATAGAATTTAGAGTCTTAAATCGTTGGGGACAAGAAGTATACTATGCGTCCAACAATAAGCCTTGGGATGGCACCTGGAAAGGTGTTCCTCAAGACATGGGCACCTATAGTTACTTCATTAAAGTAGCATACCCAGACGGTATCATAGAAACCTACAAAGGAGAAGTGACCTTAGTAAGATAATTTATTTTAATTTTATTAAAAAAAGGAGCTCAAATTTGAGCTCCTTTTTCATTTTTTTACTATTTTTAAAAAAAACCAATTATGAAAAAAATCTTATTAAACACAGCATTGCTAATTGCCGTACTTTTTAGCATACAATCTATTGCATTTGCTCAAGCAGACCCTGTAGAGCGCATATGGTTGAACCAAGAGAAAACAGGTAAAGTACAAATTTATCGCGCACGTGATGGTAAATTATATGGTAAAATTATGTGGTTGAGCGAACCCAATAAAAATGGTGCTCCAAAAGTGGACGATAAAAATCCAGATCCAAAGAAAAGAGCAACGCCAATTATGAATTTAATCATTTTAAAAGGCTTTACGAAATCTGAAGAGAATGTATACGAAGGTGGTACTATTTACGATCCAAAGAATGGCAAAACCTATTCTTGTAAGATGACCTTAAAAGGCAAAGCTTTAGATATTAGAGGTTTCATAGGTATATCTTTAATAGGAAGAACTTCTGTTTGGACTTTAGCTGAATAATTTCTAAACGAATACTTTGAAAAGTGTAGCGATTGCTACACTTTTTTTATGTTTAAATAGTACATTTACATCATGCTTTTAAAAAATGTAATTGGCCAAGAACATGCTAAAAAGGGGCTCTTAGATATGTATCAGAGTGGCCATTTACCGCATGCACTTTTATTGGTTGGTGAGGAAGGTTATGGCGGTTTGCCACTGGCTTGGGCCTTTGTGCAATATCTAATGTGTGAGCATAAGTTGGCTACAGATGCATGTGGCACTTGCCCCAATTGTTCCAAAATAAGTAAATGGGAGCATGCAGATGTGCACCTTGCTTTCCCAAGTATTAAATTATCTTCCGATAAAAAGAACTTAAGTAAATATCATATCGATTCGTTTAAAGAATTTGTTGCCCAAACGCCATATGGTACTTGTTATGATTGGCTTCAGTTTATAGCTGCAGAAAATAAACAAGGAAATATTTCAAAAGATGAATGTGATGAAATTATTCATCAAATGAGCCTTAAATCATACGAAGGTGGAATAAAAGTGCAATTGATATGGCTACCCGAATATTTAGGTAAAGAAGGCAATCGCTTATTAAAACTTATTGAAGAACCACCTGCAGATACCTTGTTTGTATTAATAGCAAACACAAAGGAAGAAGTAATGCCTACCATTGTTTCGCGAACTCAAGTAGTGCCATTGGTGCCTATTCCGGCTAAAATTTTATATGAAGAACTCGTTCAAAAAGGGGTAACCGATCCTGCTGCTGCTGCTCAAATTGCACAGATAGCAAAAGGTAGTTATGCAGAGGCCTTACATTTAGCCAAACAATTAGACAATGATCTCTTTACAGATTTAAGAAATTGGTTTAATGCCCTTTTTGCAAAAAAAGGTGCTGATATTGTTTCCTTTGTAGAAGAATATGCTAAGAAAGGTAGAGAGCAACAAAAGAACTTTTTACATTATGTGATTGCTATCTTAGAGCAAGCCATCAAAGCACGTTATGTACCTGAGGATCATTTGAGCTTGCCCGCATCAGAGAAGCAATTTGTGGTAAAATTGGCTGGCATGAAGCTAGACATAGATCAGTTGCAACAAATGATCAAAGAAATTAATGAAACACAATATGCCATTGAGCGCAATGCGCATAGTAAAACCCAATTGCATGCGCTATCTATTTCCCTTCAATTTATCATACAAAATAGAAAGTGGCTGGGAAGTGTTTATTAGCGTAAATATTACATATTATTTTGTAAATTTGTAAAAACTAAATTGTTAACATTAAGCCGAGTGATTTGCAAGAAGGAGAGAAGGGCTTCAATATAAATTAAGAACTATGGGATGTGGAAGTTGTGGTACAGGAACAGATGGAAAACCGGGCGGATGTAAGAGCCACGGATCGTGCAGCACAAGTGGCTGCAATAGAATGAATGCCTATAACTGGTTAAGTGCTTTGCCCTTATCAGATGCCTCTAAGCCTTATCCTATTTTAGAGGTGAGCTTCAGTAATGGAAGCAGAAAAGATTTCTATAAAAATAATACCTATCATATTTTTGAAAAAGATCAATGGATCGTTTTAGAAGGTACAGGAGGAATAGATATTGGTCAGGTGAGCTTAACGGGCGAACTCGTTAAATTGCAATTGAAAAAATATCGTGTTCAAGAAGATGCTGTTGTAAAGCGTGTTTTAAGAGCGGCTACAGCTGAAGATTTAGACTTGTATCATGCACAAAAAGAAAGAGAAAAAACTATTTTAATTCGTTCTAGAGCTATTGCCAAAGAATTTAAATTAGAGATGAAGGTTTGCGAGGTAGAACTACAAGCCGATGGCAAAAAAGCAACCTTTTTCTATACCGCAGATAGTAGAGTAGATTTTAGAGAGCTGATAAAAGTATATGCTACTGATTTTAAAGTAAAAGTAGAAATGCGCCAAATCGGTGCTCGTCAAGAGAGTGCTAAAGTAGGTGGAATTGGATCTTGCGGAAGAGAATTATGTTGCAGCACATGGCTTACCGATTTTAAATCAGTGAATACAAACACCGCTCGTTATCAAAATCTATCTATCAATCAAACAAAGTTATCGGGTCAATGTGGTCGTTTAAAATGTTGTTTGAATTACGAATTAGATACTTATTTAGATGCGTTGAGTGTTTTTCCTGAGCACGCAGAGCAAATAGAAACAAAACAAGGAAGAGCTTTTTTACAAAAGAAAGATATCTTTAAAAACTTGATGTGGTATAGTTTTGCCTCTAGCAATAAACAATACCCAATGACTATTGAGCGAGTTAAAGAAATTCTTTCCCTTAATAAAAAAGGCGTATTCCCAGATGAGCTACAAGCTATTGAAATTGAATCAGCTAGTGAACGTAAAGGTATTAAGTCGGCCGATATGGGCTTCGTCAATGATGTGGGTCAGATAACATTAAAAGCATTAGAGAAGAAAAATAAAAATCATAAACATAAAAATAATAACAATAATAGGCCGGCAACTCCCGGAGGCAATAAGCCTCAACAAAATGCGGGACCTAATAGACCTAATATGGGTAAGGGACCTTCTTCAGCTAATCAAAATCCTAATCCTAATCAACAAAAAAGAGGGCCTCAAAAACCAAATCCTGCAAGGCAGCAGCAACGACCTCAGAAATCAGCGACCGCTCCATCAGCACCAGCCGTTGAAAAGGTATCTGGAATTTTCTCAAATGAATCTTAAAAAAAATAAGCAAAGCCATAGTTCACTATGGCTTTTTAAATAATCAATTATGCAGTTTATAAAAAGTATTCTAGTTTTTATTTTATTGAGTATTTTATGGGCTTGTTCTTCGACGCCCAATCAATTGAGAAATTTTATATGGCTGCAAGGCGAGTGGGTTGCTCATAAAGACAAATTGATAGTTGTCGAATCATGGAAAATGCAAGATGATAGCACTATGCTTGGCATAGGCAAAGTAGTAGAGCAAGGGGATACCACTATTTTTGAACAATTGCAGTTAAAGCAACAAAGCGATGGTTTATATTATTGTATTAATTTGAAAAATAACACCGACACGCTGAAGTTTAAATTTATAGCTCAAAAAACGAATGCTAGGGCAGCATCTTTTCTTTTTCAAGACATCAATACGCCAACTAATAGACCTTTTAAGACGCCTTATCAGATTCGATATGAGCAATTGCTAAACGATAAAATGCGAGTGTCGTTGGAGTATTCAAAGGAATCAAAAGTAAAACCCGAAGTGTTTGAGTTTACGCAAGTTAAATAAGTTAGGATTTAGCAATAAATACAGGTATATCTATAAGGTGTCGCACTTGATTAATGGTTTCACCGTATAAATAATCATGGAGTCCTTTGTGCCCATGACTACCAAGAATTAATAAATCTGGTTGCGTTTCTTTTACAATACGTACAATTTCTTGAACGCGTTTATTGTATCCTAAAACAGCAGAAGTAGAATAGCCACGATCTTCGAAAAACCGCGCATACTCTTGCAAAATAGCTTTGTCCCGAATGGTTTCTTCATCGTGTGCATTATTGCCCAGTAAACGAGCAGAAGCACTTTCTACAATATGTATCAAGATGATGTGTGTGTCTTTAGGCGCTAATCGTAAGGCATGTTTAATGCTATTGCTATCGGTATCTGTATAATCTAATGCTATGGCAATTTTTTTAAATACCTCAAATTCAGTACTTAGATTTGGTAAATCAATAGTTCGATGAATAAAGGGTTTGCTTTGTATCTTCTTAGCAATTAAAGGATAGATTATGGTGTAAATCAATAGACTAATAATTAGCAGTTCCACTAAAACAATAAGTACTTTAATCGATAGCGAAGAACTGTTGCTTATCCACTCATTTGCTGTAGAAAATACTAGTTTTAAATTGAGCGAAACAATAATACTCACCACTATCCACCCAATAGCTTGTGTAGATTTCTTTATGGTAAACATTCCCATTTCTTTTTTGTCGCTTACAAAATGAATAAGCGGAATAACAGCAAAGGCCAACTGCATGCTAAGTATTACCTGACTAAATACGAGTAAGCGATCTGCAGCTTCTTCGCCAGCAATGAGTAATACTAATAGGGTAGGAACTATAGCAATTAAGCGGGTTACAATTCTTCGCATCCAAGGGTTGATACGTAGCGATAAATAGCCCTCCATCACTATTTGCCCAGCTAAGGTGCCCGTTATTGTAGAGCTTTGTCCGGCAGCAATCAAAGCAATAGCAAATAAATGAGGAGCCCAAGTATGACCTAATAAGGGAGCCAAGAGTTGATGTGCTTCAGACAAAGAAGCTACTTGATTATTACCTGTTTTATGAAAGGTACTAGCAGCTAAAATTAATATAGCAGCGTTTACAAAAAATGCTATATTTAGCGCTATAGTACTATCCCATAAATTATATTTTAATGCTCGTTTTATGGCTGTTTCGTTACGTTCTATTTTTCTAGTTTGCACTAAGGCAGAATGCAAGTACAAATTGTGAGGCATTACGGTAGCGCCTATAATACCGATGGCAATATATAAGGCAGCTTGATTCGGTAATTTTGGATTTAGGCCTTTTGCTACCTCCAGCATGTGAGGTTGTGCAAAGAGCAATTCAATTAAGAAACAAACACTGATAATACCAACTAAGCCTATAATAAAAGCCTCCATTTTTCGGATGCCTAGACGTTGCAAGTACATTAATAAAAACGTATCTAATATGGTAATGCAAACGCCTACCAATAGCGGAATGCCCAATAATAATTGCAAACCTATAGCCATTCCTAATACTTCTGCCAAATCACATGCCGCAATAGCTAATTCTGCAAATACATACAATATAAAATTAACAGGCTTGGGGTAACATAATCGGTTACATTGTGCCAAATCTAATTGGCGAACAACGCCTAAACGTGCGCTTAGGGTTTGTAATAAAAGGGCCATTAAATTACTCATTAAGAGCACCCAAAGGAGGGTATATCCAAATTGGCTACCACCGGCTAAATCGGTAGCCCAGTTGCCTGGGTCCATATAGCCAACGCTCACCAAATAGGCAGGTCCGAAAAAGGCTGCAACTCTTCGCCATCCCTTGTTAGACTTAGGGATTTCAACACTTTCGTGCACTTCGCTGAGCGATTGATGGGGCATATACGTAATGTAGTTAGATGAATAAAGTTACAAATTCAATTCAATTTATTTATAATAATAAAATTTTAGCTAGAAGTAAGTTATAAACATTGCTTTTTGTATCTTGTAGCATCATTTATAATATAGGTATTAGGCATGTCAAAGCAGATTGTAGTTAGTGGAATCCGTTCTACTGGTTTTTTACATTTAGGAAATTATTTCGGTGCAATTCACAATTATGTGAAGATGCAAAATGATTTTAATTGTTATTTTTTCGTTGCCGATTACCATTCCCTTACCACGCATCCCGATCCTAAAGATTTAAAGCAACATGTATTTAGAGTGGCAGCAGAAAATATTGCCAGTGGTTTAGATCCAGAAAAGGTGGCTTTATATGTGCAAAGTGATGTGCCTGAAATCTTAGAACTTTATTTTTTATTAAATACCCTTACCTACAAAGGCGAGCTTGAAAAAGTGCCTACTTTTAAAGAAAAGGTACGCTCTCAGCCAGAGAATGTAAATGCTGGCTTACTTACTTATCCAGTATTAATGGCGGCAGACATTTTAATTCACAGAGCCGTAAAAGTGCCTGTAGGTAAAGATCAAGAACAGCATTTGGAAATGGCACGTAATATGGCCAATCGTTTTAATAATCGATATGGAGAGTTGTTCCCAGAGCCCTATCCATTCAACTTTGGTAGCGAATTAATAAAAGTGCCGAGCTTAGATGGGAACGGTAAAATGAGTAAAAGTGAAAATGTAAATGCAACTATTTACTTGGCAGATGATGATGATACGATTCATAAAAAAACGATGAAAGCTAAATCGGGCTTGTCTCCAGAGCAGCCCAATAGCCCCATGACGGATGATATACAAAACCTATTTTCATTAATGCGTTTGATGACAAACGAAACTATAGTTGCACAATATGAAGCAGCTTATGCTGATTGCACCATTCGATTTGGTGATATGAAAAAGCAATTAGTGGAAGATATGATCCGCTTTGTGGCACCTATTAGAGAACGTGCAGCAGATTTGCAAAAAGATGAAGCCCGTTTGCAACGCATATTAAAAGAAGGAGCTGAAAAAGCCAGGGTGAGCGCACAAGCTACTTTACAAGAAGCAAGAAAATTAATTGGCATAAACTACTACTAATAAAATACATAAAGAATACGACGGTATGGCAAAGAAACCTAAAATAAAACACATTGCAATTGCAGGTAATATTGGTGCTGGCAAAACAACCTTAACTAAAATGTTGGCAAAACATTTTAAATGGGAGCCTCATTTCGAAGATGTAGATCACAATCCATATTTATCCGATTTTTATGAAGATATGCACCGATGGTCGTTTAATTTGCAAGTCTATTTTTTAAATAGTCGATTGCAACAATTATTAGAAATTAGAAAAGGTGCCGAAACGGTTATTCAAGATAGAACCATTTACGAAGATGCATTTATATTCGCTCCCAATCTTCATGATATGGGATTGATGACGCAACGCGATTTTGATAACTATTCTAAATTTTTTAGTACTATTCAGCAAATGGTAAGTGCGCCTGATTTGTTGATCTATTTAAAGGCAGGTATTCCAAAGCTCGTTGATCAAATTCAGAAAAGAGGTAGAGATTATGAAGAAAATATTCGTTTAGATTACTTAAAGCGATTAAATACCTATTATGACAAGTGGATAGCGGATTACAAAGACGGGCCATTATTAGTAGTTGAAGTTGACAATATGGATTTTGCAGAAAATGAAGAAGATTTCGCTAAAATAATTAGTAAAATAAATGCACAAATCAATGGTTTATTTTAATTAAACAAATCCATCAATACCTTGCGTTATTCCTTATTTACATTTTTCGTTTTCTTATTTCAATTGTCTAGTGCCTTTGCCATAGTGTTTAAAGGCACGGTTAAAGATAGTTATGGAATTGCATTGCCTTATGCTACAATCTATTTGAAAAACAATCAAGCTATTAGTGCTGCAGCCAACAAAGAGGGGGTTTTTCAAATCGATCTTCCAATGGGTAAACATGAATTAGTATGTCAGTATATTGGTTATCAAGTATACACAAAATCAATTATTGTTACTGCAGAAAGTGCAACTCAATTGAATATTGTAATGCAAGAGCAGCAGTATCAAATGAAAGAAGTTGTAATTAAGAAAAGCAAAGAAGATCCTGCTTTTGAAATCATGCGAAAAGCTATAGATCAAAGAGCGCATCATTTAAAACAGTTTCAAAGTTTCCAAACCGATATCTATTTAAAAGGAGCTATTAGGAACAGGTCTACACCCGATTACGAAAAACTTAAAGTACTTACTGGCAATGTAACTAACTCGCCAAAAAAGAAAAAAGAAGACAGTACAGACATTTCCTTATTGAAAGGGATTTTATATCTCTGCGAAGAAGAGGCTACCTATTATCAAAAACGGCCTAAAGATTTTTTACAGGTTAGAGCCGTAAGAGAAAGTGGCAATCCCAATGGATTGGGGGTTGCAAGATTTCCTACGGTTTTAAATTTTTATGAGAATATCATTAATATAAATCCAGAAGGTAATCCAAGAGGCTTTATTTCTCCGGTAAGCAAGCAAGCGTTGCTTTATTACAAGTATAAATTGATGGGCTCTTTTATGCAGGATGGTCATGAGATATTTAAGATAAAAGTGATTCCTAAAAACGATGCTTCACCAAGTTTTACGGGTACCATTTATATTGTAGATAGCGAATTTGCTATACATAGTATCGATGTGTATTTAACGCAAAAGCAAACACTCAATGTTTTAGATACCTTAGGCGTACAACAACAGTATGTGACAGATGATACAGGGAATTGGATTATACAAAGCCAAATGTATTATGCAACTGTTTCTATATTAAGCTTTGATATCTTAGCTAGCTTTAATACCGTATACAGCAATCAAAAAGTAAATCCTATTTTGCCAGATTCTTTATTTTCACAACGAATATTAACAGCATATGAAAAGCAAGCAAATAAAAAAGATACCAATTATTGGTCCAGTAGCAGACCCATTCCTTTAGTAGCCGATGAGCAGCGAGATTTTATTAGAAAAGATAGTATGCGCATAGTCTTTAGTAATCCAAGGTACATAGATTCTATGCGTAGGAAATACAACAAAATAAGTGGAGGAGCACTTTTAATGTCAGGTATTACTTATAACGATTCTACTTATAAAAACAGTTATCAGCTCAATCCATTACTATTTTGTTTGCAATATAATACGGTAGAAGGCTTAAATTTTTCTCCTAAACTAAGATGGGTACACAAAATAGATTCTGCTACTTCACGCGTTAGCGAAACGGCTATCCGATATGGTTTTGCTAATAAAACATATCAAGCCATGACTCGTTTGGAATGGACTATGAGGGATAAAAATTGGTATGGAAAGTATATGAAATTTGGATTAGAGGCGGGGCAATATATGGTGCAGTTTAATAGCGCATCGCCCGTATCTGAACAATATAATACTACTACTGCATTACTGGATGCTAATAATTATTTAAAATTGTATCAGCGTAGTATTGCAAAAATTTATATTGAAAATAATTTTGCTAAGGGTTTAACCCTATCTTTCACGGCATCCTATCATCAACGTAAATTTGTTGAAAATTATAGTGCTCATCCATTTACTTGGAATAAGGATAACCCCAACCATTTTACCTCTAACTTACCGGCTAACCCTACTTTTTCTGAGTTTAAAAATAACGATGCATTTATTGTAGAGCTAAATGCAAAATATCGTCCAGGCATGCAATATATTCAGTATCCCGACAAACGCTTGCCGGTGAGAAGCAATTGGCCTATGTTTGCATTGCAATACACCAAAGCCATTCCTGGTATTGGGCAAAGTAGCATGCAATATGATAAATGGCAATTCAGTGTTGCCGATGTGGTTTCCTTAAAAATGGCAGGTGCTTTTGATTATATTTTACATGTTGGTGGTTTTATCAATAAGGAGAATGTTTCATTTCCTGATTACTTTCATGTCATGACCAATCAATATAATCTTACTACTTCTTACTCCAATAGTTTTCAGTTAGCCCCTTACTACCAATATAGTCATCAAGCTGCTTCATTCGCAGAGCTTCATTTTTCGTATTATCTAAAAGGGTTTCTAACCAATAAAATTCCTTTATTTAAACGCTTGCAGTGGTATATGGTTACGGGCGTTAATGCCTTATACATAAAAGAAGATCAGCATTATATAGAAGCCTTTTTGGGATTGGATAATTTAGGCTGGGGTTTAGTGCGGTTCTTGCGTATTGATTTTGTGCAAAGTTGGGATGCTTATAATCAGGTCAAAAGTGGTATTCGTTTTGGTTTAAATCTGAATGCCTTATCACCCAATGTAGCTC
>CAMBYG010000053.1 GCA_945872085.1 Chitinophaga pinensis
CTAGGGTTTCTCTTAGCTCGATGTTTTTGACTGATACCACTATTTACGCGTTTGCGCCATAAATTAAAACTACTGCGTTTCAATTCTTTGCGCATTAAAGCAATGACGCCTGCTTCGCTTAATCCAAATTGTAGTTCAATAGCTTCAAATGGCGTACGATCTTCCCAAGCCATTTCTATAATTCTATCGATATCTTTTAGTTTCATATGTAGCAGGTATAACAAACAAGGCAATGATTTTGTTGTAGTGCTATACATGCTATCCTATTGCTTTTTTAACTATTTAATTATAGCGTCTTTCTTTTTTAATCTGCATTTGTCGCTACAATATTTCACCTCTTCCCAAACCTTTTCCCATTTTTTTCGCCAGGTAAAAGGCCTATTGCAAACTAGGCAGATCTTGGAAGGTAGTAATTGTTTTTTGTGCGTTGCCATTTGGAATAAATTTAAAAAGCCTGAAGATCATATTCTAATGATATTCAGGCTTTTATGTGGTGTGGGCCGGGATCGAACCGGCGACACAAGGATTTTCAGTCCTTTGCTCTACCGACTGAGCTACCGCACCATCCTTCGGTAAGGTTGGCAAAGATACCTACTAGTTTTCTTATTTCAAAATAATTATCGCTCTTTTATTTACTACTTTTGTTTTCTACTATTTTCACATTATGAAGGGCATTTTCTTAGCAAGTTGTTGTTTGTTTTTATTTTTAATTGCCAACGCGCAACAAAAGGATATTGCTTTATTAAGGGAGATTTATGCGGGCAATCGCTCTATGGATGCCATACATACCTTATCGCAAAGTGCTTATCCTATTACTCTTTTATGTCCAGTTGTAGTATACGGATTGTCCTATAAACAAGATACTAACGCTTTGCTGAAAACAAAACAAGTAATTTATAGTATGGCCTCCGCTGCGGTGCTTACCTATGGCACTAAATGGCTTGTAGGTCGTGCACGCCCTTACGAAACTTATGCAGATATTATTCCCTATACTAAAGAAATAGACCCGTCTTTCCCATCTGGCCATACCAGCATGGCATTTAATACGGCTATGAATGTGAGTATGCTTACAGATAAAAATTGGATAAAAATTACAGCATTTACTTGGGCATCGGCCATTGCCTATTCTCGATTATATTTAGGGGAGCATTATCCATCTGATGTGTTAGCTGGGGCTATTATAGGAGTGGGAAGCGCTTATTTAAGTAATAAAGCACAAACTTGGTTGATCCATCGCAACAGTAAAAAGAAATTAGCGAATGCCCTGTAAGAAAATTGTATTAATAGGTGTGGAGTCTAGCGGTAAAACTACCTTAGCTAAAGTATTAGCTGAACAACTACAAGGTAGTTATGTGCCTGAATATGCTCGAATATATTTAGATGCTAATGGTTTGACATATCAACAAGCTGATTTGCTAGCTATTGCAAAAGGGCAAATACAATTATATCAAGAGGCGCAAAGTAAGGAGCAAGATTGGCTCCTATGTGACACTGATTTATTAGTAATTAAAGTATGGAGCGAGCAGGTTTTTGGTTCTTGTGATGAATGGATAATTCAGCAAATAAAACTAATGCAGCCCGATTTATATATTCTTTGCACACCAGACATAGCATGGGAATATGATCCGCAACGCACGATGCCACATCTTGAAGATCGGCTTGCTTTGCATAAACATTACAAAGCTCTATTAGAACAATTAGCTTGTAAATTTATAACCGTTAATGGTACTATAGAAAACAGAATACAGCAAGTAACAGCGGCTTTAAGCAATTGGGAATAGCTGTGCTGCTTTTTCTAAACTCTCGGGTTTGCCCACATCAATGAGCGTGTCTCCACTATGATCAAATCCTACTATTGAATGGTGTTGTGCTTGATATAAATATTCATCTATAATAGAGAATTTTCCTTCATGATGCATATTATGCAATAATTCGTTTCCTATAATTTGAATACCACTGAATGCAAAAGGTTGAAGATTAGATTCGGTTCTCGCTATTTTTTGCTCCTTAGTTTGAGTGTTTTCCCAGGCGCATAATTGCATGTTTTCATTAAAAAGTAAATGACGCGATGAACTTCTATTGGTAATAGCTAATGTAGCGGCTGCTTGCTTTTTTTCATGAAAGGCGATTAAATGATGAAGGTTGAGATTAGTTAGTATATCTACATTCATTACTAGTAGTGCTTTTTCATGTTCAAAAAATGGATGGGCAAATTTTAAGCCACCACCGGTTTCTAATACCATGGCACGCTCATCAGAAATAGCATAACGACTACCAAAACCTTCGTTCTCCTTTAAAGTATCAATTATTTGATCTGCAAAATGATGAACATTAATAATCACTTCATCAATGCCATACTGTTGTAAATAACGAATGTTCCATTCTAATAATGTACGTTTATTAATAGGGGCTAATGCTTTAGGATGTTCGTTGGTAAAGGGCTTTAGTCGTGTGCCCAAACCAGCAGCAAAGATCATGGCCTTCATGGCGTGCGTATTTTTTATAAATATACAATGCTTTCTATAATTTGCTTGATATTTTCTAATTAAGCTCAGTAATTATACGATAAGTAATATCTTTGCAAAAAATAAAAATATGTCTTTAACTGTAATTGGCACTATGGCTTTTGATGCCCTAGAAACACCCTTCGGAAAAGTAGATAGAATTATTGGCGGTTCGGCAACTTACGTTGCTTGGTCGGCATCTAATTTTACTAATGCTATACAACAAGTATCTATAGTTGGTGGAGATTTTCCTCAGGCAGAATTTGATAAATTAGCAGCAAGAGGCGTAAATTTTGATGGCGTTGAAGTGGTAAAAGACGGAAAAAGTTTTTACTGGAGTGGGCGTTATCATATGGATATGAATACGCGCGATACCCTCGTTACAGAATTAAATGTATTAGAGCATTTCAATCCGCAATTGCCAGCATCTTATCAAAATACGGAGTTTTTAATGTTGGGTAATTTAGTACCTGCTGTGCAAATGAGCGTTATCAATCAATTGCAAAACAGACCTAAATTAATTGTCTTAGATACGATGAATTTTTGGATGGAAGTAGCCATGGATGATTTGAAAGCTGTTCTTAAAAAAGTAGATGTATTAATGGTGAATGATGGTGAAGCGCGTCAATTAAGTGGTGAATATTCATTGGTTAAAGCTGCTGCAAAAATTCATGAAATGGGCCCTCAATTTGTAATCATTAAGAAAGGAGAGCATGGTGCTTTATTGTTTAGTAAAGGCGAAGTATTTTATGCGCCGGCATTACCCTTAGAAGAAGTGTTTGATCCAACAGGAGCAGGCGATACTTTCGCTGGTGGCTTTATTGGTCACTTAGCCAAAACAAGAGATATTTCTTTCGAAAACATGAAGTCGGCTATTATAGTAGGTTCTGCTATGGCTTCTTTCTGTGTAGAGAAATTTGGTTCTGAGCGTTTACAAGAAATAACAAAAGAAGATATCGAAAATAGAATTCGTCAGTTTGTAAATTTGGTTGATTTTAAAATAGATTTATAATTTTAGCAGTAAAAAAAGAGCCCCGAATTTTCGGGGCTCTTTTTTTTTATTTCTTAGTTCCTGGTTTTTTACCGCTAGGTTTTACTGTTTCTTTTGGTTTTTCTTTGCTACTCAATTGTTGCAATTGTTTTGCAAAGCCATTGACAGGGTCTATAGCTAAAATATTATCGGTATGTATTTTCATGTTGGGCACATCATTTTTATTATAGTAATAAAGTGCTAAATACTGGTTTGCTTTCATTACATCTTCTTTTTTTGCTGTACTATCTTTTACAGATAACCATTTGCTATAAAATTCTACAGCATTTCCATTCTTAGCTTCTTGGTCTATAGCAGCTCCATTGTTGCCTCTCCATAAGTATACCAATGATTCATTTGGATATTTTTCTTGCATAGCTACAAATGCACTATCGCTCGCCATATATTGTTTGCCATAATAATCCATTACACCCCACCAGAAATAATCTGTTTTGGTTGCATTGCTTAATTTTTTACATGCCATGCTATACCAATAACCAGCTTTATCATATGCTTTGGTAGAGCGGTATAATTCTGCAATAGATCGGAAACCTTCTAATTTATTTTTAGTGGTATCCATTGCTTCCCATTTCTCAAAATTTTGATTCGCTTCTTCTGGCAATCCATTTTGATTAAGGATTTTACCATAGTATAAGTAATCTAATGGAATGAGCTTGCTAGCGTCTTGCTCTTTTGTGAAGAATAATTCAATATTGGTTTTTGCATTGGCATACTCTTTGATTTCATATTGGCTATAGGCCAATATACGATACATGTAGGGCTTCTCTAAACCTGCAGATAATAACTCTTGCATTTTTGTTATAGCTAAAGTATAATTCTTGGTTAGGTATAAAATGTCAGCATATTTCTTTTTGTCATCAAGTGATTGATCTGATAATTCAATATAGCGTTCGATATTTTGCTTTGCCAAATCGTATTTGCCAATCCAATAATAGGCATTGGCTAAATCTCTATAGGGTAACGGATTGTTAGCGTCATTATCTTTTGCTTTTGTATAATTGCTTAATGCATCGTTATAGTTATGTGCTTCATACCAAAGCGAACCAATGCGGGAATAACCTAATGAATTTTTCGTATCTAATTCTACAGCTTTTTCATAATTATTCATGGCTTCACCCCCGCCACCAATTTGTTTTCTGTATGCATCGCCCAGTGCTATGCGAATATCGGCGTTGTCTGCTTTTTCTATTATTTTCTTGTACAAACCTACCGCTTGGTTATAATCGCCACCATTGGTATAGGTAATAGCATCAGCAACAAATCTAAGGATTGGAAGATTTTTTTTGTTCTTATCTACAATGCTTTTAATAAGTGAATTAGCAGTTTCTGCATTTTTTTGTTCGAATAATACGCGCACAAGCCCTGTCTGATTTACATAATCTGCAGGATATTTATTAAAAATATTTTTAGCGTCGTCAATTTTATCTTGTCCTATTAAGGCTAATCCCGTATAAAAATTTGCCATTGCGCTATTAATAGCGCTTAATTCTTTCTTTGCATTTTCATAGCGTTCATACTGAACCATTTTAATGCCGGTTTCGAGCGATTGAGCTGAAGCAGCATAGATATTTGTCAACAATAAAAAGCTAAAAATAATTTTTTTCATAGTTAATATATTAATGTGTATTTAAATTTGTTTCTCTAATAATAATTTCCATATGTAGGGGAAACATATGCGCATGTGCAAAGATAAGCTGTCCGCGTTCTTTACAAACAAAATTTATAAAATCTGTGCCGGCTCCCACCTTTTGTTCACTATTAATGAAATAGAGCTTTCTTACCAATGGGTATACTTTTAAAGCTAAGTATGCTTGGTAAGGTTGATAAAATTCTTTGGTGCTATCATTATAAATCGAAACTACTTGTACTTTTTTGGTAAAGCTATTGTCTTGCAGGCCGCTTGTATCTTGCACATAGTCAAGTCCTACAAAGCCAATAGCTTTAGGGTTACTAGCCACATAGTCTACCACAGCAGCATTGCTTTTAGCTGCATATACTTGAGGGCTTATGGCCTCGTTTTTTAATATAGAATCTTGAATATAACGTACGGTGCTAGAGCCTGCATTATCAAAAACAATAGTGTAAGGCCTTGTATATTTATTGCTGAGGATAGATCGTATTTGATTTTTGTTGAGAAATGAATCTGGTGCTTGTTTATTGATAATCATGGCAATGCCATCTTTTGCTACATGCAAAGAACTAATGCGAAGTTCCTTTTGCTTAAAGTAAGCCCGTTCTTTATCATCTAATTGTCGGGTTACAAATATTAAATTAGATCTATGATGCAATAAATCTTCCAAGCATTCCTGTTCGCTTTTATAACGAACAATCAGGGTATCTAAGGGATAAGAAGTAGTAAATACTTTGAGCAACTGCTCAAATACAGGTTGGTAGGTTTCGTCAACTGAAATCGTAATTTTATTAACCCTTTTGTGTGCTTCATCGTCAGAGCAAGCAAAAAATAAAATACTGCTTAATGCTAATAATAAAATAGAGCCTTTCATTTGCTTAAAATTACATTTTAATTGTACGGATTTCTAACATGAAATAAGAACCTAACAATAAATTAACAGCCTTAAGACAAGGGTTGTTTTATTGCTCTGTATAGTCGAAAGCCACCGTAAATAGCCACCAGACAGCCTAATCCGATACTTAATGCTTTGTTGGGAAGTTCGAATGCGCCAAAGTGTTTAGTAATTAAAAGCATAGCGCCAATGAAAATATAAAATGCACCCATAGCAATACTAATGTACTTTTTTATGGCTGCGTAATTATCGGAAGCTGAATTGCTGTTTTGAGAAGACATTTTTAGTTGTTTAAAGTAAGATGCAAAACTAATTAAATTGCATAAATGCTAGGCATAAAGACAAAAAAAAGAGGCATGTTGTGAACAGCCTCTTGGGTTAGTTGATTTTTGTAGATCCTATTTTTTCTTAGGAGCTGCTTTTTTAGCTGCTTTCTTAGGAGCTGCTTTTTTTGCTGCTGCTTTTTTAGGAGCTGCTTTTTTTGCTGCTGCTTTTTTAGGAGCTGCTTTTTTAGCTGCTTTCTTAGGAGCTGCTTTTTTTGCTGCTGCTTTTTTAGGAGCTGCTTTTTTTGCTGCTGCTTTTTTAGGAGCTGCTTTTTTTGCTGCTGCTTTCTTAGGAGCTGCTTTTTTCGCTGCTGCTTTTTTAGGAGCCGCTTTTTTTGCTGTTGCCATAGTTGTGACATTTAAGGGTTAAAAAAAAACGCTATAATGGCAAAACAGCCGAGCATATTATGCTTCGGCTGCTGCTGAAAACTCTTTTACAGAGATTAAAGTCTTTTTACGAGTCTTACGAAACTCAACGATACCGTCAGTTAAAGCATAGATTGTAAAATCTCTACCTAAACCTACGTTTGTGCCAGGATGATATTCAGTTCCTCTTTGACGAACGATAATATTTCCTGAGATGGCAGGTTGTCCACCATAAATTTTAACTCCTAAACGTTTACTTTGGGAGTCACGACCGTTCTTTACACTACCTTCACCTTTTTTATGTGCCATTTCTTATGCTATTTAATTTAATTATGCGATTTCGTTAATTTTTATCTTTGTAAAAGATTGACGATGACCATTTGATTTTTGGTATCCTTTACGACGATTCTTTTTAAATACAATTACTTTATCACCTTTTAAGTGCGTTACGATTTCTGCTTGTACTTTTGATTTAATAGCGCCACCAACAGATGTATTGTTACCATCGCTTACCATTAATACTTCAGAAAATTGTACTTTATCTCCTACATTGCCCTCAAGACGATGCACAAACAATTGATCGTCCTTACGAACTTTAAATTGTTGACCTGCTATTGTTACTATTGCAAACATGATTTACCTAATATATATTTTATGCAAAGTTAAACGCTTTTTTCTAAAAAATCCAATATTTTTTAAAAAATTTACATTTTATTTTATAATCGCTTCAAAATCAATGTAAAAAATCAATGTTTACTTTACTAATTCAAATATAGTACTTTTATGAACAATAATAATATAAAACATAGTTTACTATATCGTATGAAAATAAAATCTTTTTTAGCTAAGCCCTATGCTGCATATGTAAAAAAGAAAATTAAAAAAGATGCAGCCAATGCGGTGCAAGATCAATTGGCTATTATGCGCACTTTGATTAATAAAGCAGCCGCTACCAAGTTTGGCAAAGCACATCATTTTCCCTCCATAAAGACTTACGAAGATTTTAAGCAACATATTCCCATTGTAGATTATGAACAATTTAAGCCTTATATTGAATTAATAAAACAAGGTGAAGAAAATGTTTGTTGGAAAGGTAAGCCGCTCTATTTTGCTAAAACATCGGGTACAACGTCAGGCGCAAAATATATTCCTATTTCAAAAGATTCCATATCTAATCATATTGATACGGCTAAATTTGCCTTATTAAATTATATGGCCGAAACGGGCAATACTTCCTTTGCAGATGGTAAGCTCATTTTTTTATCTGGTTCGCCCGTTATGGATAGAGTAGCGGGTATACCCACCGGTAGATTAAGTGGTATTGTTAATCATTTTATTCCAGCTTACTTAAGAAAAAATCAATTACCCTCTTTTGAAACCAATTGTATTGAAGATTGGGAGCAGAAATTAGGCCACATTGTAGCTGAAACACACAATCAAGATATGCGTTTGATTTCGGGCATTCCACCTTGGATGCAAATGTATTTTGACTGGTTGCAAGAAAAAAAACCGGGCCAGACTATCAAACAACTTTTTCCTAATTTACAAGTATTGGTATATGGGGGTGTTAATTTTGAGCCTTATAGAGCTAAATTAATGCAATCTATAGGAGGTGATATCGATACCATAGAAACCTTTCCTGCTTCTGAAGGCTTTTTCGCTTTTCAGGATAAACAAGGTGAAAAGGGTTTATTGTTGAATACTAACTCAGGTATTTTCTTTGAATTTGTTCCGGCAGAGGAGATTTTTAATGATCAGCCTACCCGATTAAATTTAGCTCAAATTAATCTCGGTGTCAATTATGCATTAATCATTAATAGCAATGCCGGACTTTGGGGGTATAATATTGGCGATACTGTAAAATTTATAAGTAAAGATCCTTATCGCATTATCGTATCCGGACGCATAAAGCACTTTATTTCTGCTTTTGGTGAGCATGTCATTAGCGAAGAAGTAGAATATGCTTTAGCAAAAGGCTTAGCAAAAGTACCCGCAAATATTATTGAATTTACAGTGGCGCCAATGATTCAAGTAACCAACGGATTGCCCTATCATGAGTGGCTTATAGCCTTTGAAGAGGTGCCAGAAAACGTAGCAATTTTGGCTAAAGAAATTGATCTTGCTATGCAAGAAAAGAATGTTTATTATAAAGACTTGCTGCATGGAGGTGTTTTGCAAACTCTTAAAATTAAAGTACTGAAAAAAGATGCTTTTATTCAATACATGAAAGCACAAGGAAAGTTAGGTGGGCAAAATAAAGTACCTCGATTAAGTAACGATCGCCAAATAGCGGAGGCGCTATTAAGTATATAAAAAAAGGCTGCATTGCAGCCTTTTTTATTATTTCTTAGGATGCAATATAGGAGCTATCAATGTGGGTTGTTCTATTAGTTCTATAGCTTTTAAAACATCTTTATCTTTTTTCATATAGTGTACTATTTTTCCTTTGCTATAGGCAAAGCGTCCAATAAGTTCCATTTCCAAAGCATTTTTAATCAACTCTTTATTGTTTGCCATATCATTTTTCTTAGCCAAAGCAATTTTGCTAAAAAGCGCTTGCCACTCTGTCTTTACAGTCTCAAAAGAATGCTCTTTGTTGCATGTTGCTTTTATACTATCTAATTGCACTTCAGCTAGTGTTTGATAGTGAAAGTTTTTTACTTCGAGCCATTTAGAAAAATCTGCAAGCAAAGTTTCATTTGCTTGAAAATCGCTATTTATGGCAATGCTTGGGTTTTTGCACAACCAATCATTGACAAATAAGAAAAATTGATCTTGCTGATAAAGGGCTATGATATAAGAAGAATAGCTTTCTTTTTTTATTTGTAAATCCGGGTTTATTCCTCCGCCACTCCATACTTTTCTGCCTGCTTTAGTATAAAAAACCTGTTTTAAGGAATCTGCCATTTTACTTACTGAGCCATCTTTTTTTCTATGGCTATAATCAATAGCTTGAATGCAACGACCACTTGGTGTATAATATTTAGCCGTGGTCAATTTTAATCGTGCGTTGTAACCAAGTGGACGAGTGGTTTGTACCAGGCCTTTCCCAAAGGAGCGCTCCCCAATAATAACAGCTCTGTCTAAATCCTGTAAAGTGCCCGATACAATTTCAGATGCAGAAGCAGCATTGTCATTAATTAAAATACTTAAAGGAAGTTCTAAATCCCATGGCTCCTCTAAAGTTTTGAAATCTTTATCCCAATCTTTCATTTTTCCGTGCGTGCTTACTACCAATTCATCTTTATGAATAAACAAGTTGCAAATCTGAACGGCTTCGTCTAATAAACCACCTGGGTTGTTTCTGAGGTCGAGGATGAGCCCGCTTAAACGTCCGTTTATTTTTTTCAAACTATCTAATTGTTCTTTCAATAGCCGGCTGCAATTAGGTGTAAACTGGGTGAGCTTTACATAAGCGATCGTTTTATTGCTTCCAATTAATGCAGCGCAAGGGATGCTAGAGATGTTGATCGTTTCTCTAGAGATGGTAATAGCTTCTGTTTTATTATTTGCATGCTTTACTACAAGTGTGACCTTGGTATTAGGAGCTCCACGTAATAAAAGACTAACATCGTCAATTGATTTTCCGTTAAGTTCTTGTTGGTCTATCTTCATTACTTCATCTCCAACTTTTAATCCAGCTTTTGTAGCCGGAGTGCCTTCATAAAGTTCGCCTACAACTATTTTATCTCCCATTTTTCGCATAGTAGTACCTATGCCGCCATATTTCCCTGTTGTTTGAAATTCATAATCTTCGATATCTGCTTCGGTAATAAAATTGGTATAAGGGTCTAATTTGTTGAGCATTTCATCAATACCTGTTTTTACTAATTCACCGGGTTCAATAGGATCTACATAATAGGTATCTAATTCTTTAAATAAAGTGGTGAATATTTCTAGGTTTTTAGAAAACTCAAAATAAGAATCTACTTTTTTGGCATTAATAAATAATAAAAGGACTAATGCTACTGCAAATCCTGCTATAAAAGATTTTTTTGATGATAGGGTTAGCTTAGATATCATTTTTTTCATAAAGGCACTATTACAAGGATTATATAGGCAATATTATAAAAATATGAACGCAAACCCATGTTAAAATGCCCTTTATTTTGTTTAATTCTAGTAAAAAGTGTAACTTTGAAATAGTTAAATATTTTTAGCATGAAAAGAATTATTGTTTTTATTGGATTATGCTTGGCTTCGGCTCAAGGGTTTGCACAAGGTTTTACCGTGGCGCACGATACTACCTATGCAAGTGTAAATGGCACAGCCGATGTACATAATGGTATCACCAATTCATCTAACTTATCAAGTTTAAATATTAATTGGTTAGGAACTTTATATCCATCAACAGGATGGACAGTAACTGGTATCTGTGATTTAGTAAATGGTTCTTCAAACGGGAACTGCTATAATTGGCCA
>CAMBYG010000054.1 GCA_945872085.1 Chitinophaga pinensis
ATTAAAGTCGTTTACATTATAGGCGTAATTAGCGGATTGTTGCATTAATTGATTGTGCGCATGGTCAAATCCACAAACAGGTTGTCTTTGTGCAAACAAATTAAACGCAGTTATTACCAAACTGAGCGAAAGCAATAATAATTTCTTGGTCATAGTAGTTTATTGATTCAAATACAATTTTCAGGCAGCTTGTAAAAGCTGCCGTAAATCCCTCACAAGTTAGAAAAAAAAATTAAAATCTAAGCTTTTTAAGGAAGTCTTTATTTTTTGCATTAAAATATTATCTTTGTCAACTCAAATTTAATATTTTTTTACATTATCAAGGACAACTTATGCAGTTAAAAGGGTTGGTTAAATTTTTTACAGCGGCGCTAATTTTGATATCGCTGTATCAATTATCATTCACGTTCGTAGTACGCAACGTAGAAGCAAAATTTAAAGCAAAAGCAATGCAGGACGCTAAATTGAAGAATCCTGGTGTGACCGGAGAGGCTTTAAATACATTAGCAGAAGCTCGCTACAGCAAAATCACAGATAGCATCCAAGGGGAGTCGGTGGTAAGTATGTTTTTCAAAAAATATACATTCCAAGAGGCTAAAGAACAAGAATTAAATCTTGGTTTGGATCTGCAAGGGGGTATGAATGTGACTTTGGAGGTTAGTTTAGACGAATTAGTTCGCTCTATGGCTAATAATCCAACAGATTTAGCGCTAAATCAAGCTATTGCTGATGCAAACAAAGCAAAAGCAAATAGCCAGTTAGACTTTGTAAGTTTATTTGGTCAAGCATTTATGGCTAAAAATCCAAGTGCTAAAATGGCTTATTTATTTACTAAGCCTTCTGAAAAAGAAATTACGATCAATTCAAGTAATGACCAAGTTATTGCTAAAATTAGAAAAGAATCTAAAGATGCGATTAAACGTACTTACAACGTATTACTTACGCGTATTGATAAGTTTGGAGTTGTTAATCCAAATATGAATTTGGACGAAAATAAAGGGATTATCACGGTAGAATTAGCTGGTATAAGAAACCCTGAGCGCGTACGTTCGTTCTTGCAAGCAACAGCTAAATTACAATTCTTTGAAGCGTATTCAAACGATGAAATCATTAATGCTTTACAACCAGCTAACGATGCATTAGCAGCGTATTTATCTGGCGCTAAAGAAGAAGAGAAATTAGATACCACTAAAACGGTTGATGCTAAAAAAGTAAGTGATACCGCTTCCTTAGCTTCAATTTTAGGTGATAAAAAATCAAACACTAAGGATACCGCAGCTGCTAAACAAGCAGATTTAGAAAAGAAAAATCCACTATTATCAGTTTGGATGCCAAATATCACACAACAAGGCACCATCAATGAAGGTCCAGTTGTGGGTTATGTAGCTAAGCGCGATACGGCTAAATTAAATGAATATTTAAATTTAGATGTTGTTAAAAATAAATTCCCAAGCAACGTTCGTTTTATCTATGGTGCTGAAAATAAGAAAGATGCTAAAAATCCAAAAGCACCTTTGTTTATTTATGCAATAAAAACAGTTTCTGGTACCAATGATGCGAAATTAGAAGGTGATCATATTGTAGATGCAAATGATGACTTCAACCAAATGAACGGACAACCTGAGGTTTCTATGTCTATGGACAAAACAGGTACAAGAATTTGGAAAAAAATGACCGGAGATAATGTTGGTCGTTTTGTAACGGTAGTATTAGATGATCGCGTTTATTCTGCTCCAAGAGTAAATGACGAAATTGGTGGAGGAAGAACGTCTATTTCTGGTAGCTTCACTCCAGAAGAAGCAAAAGATTTAGCTAATATTTTGAAAACAGGTAAATTACCTGCTCCAGCTCGTATTGTGCAAGAGCAAGTGGTTGGTCCTACCTTAGGTGCTGAGTCCATTGCAGCAGGTATGAATTCTATTATCATCTCTTTTGTGGTGATCTTCATTTTAATGATGGTTTACTACAGCACTGGTGGTATCATTGCAAACATCGCATTAATTTTAAACTTATTATTTACCGTTGGTATTTTATCAGCTTTACATGCAACGTTAACGATGCCGGGTATTGCTGGTTTGGTATTGACCATTGGTATGGCGGTAGATACAAACGTAATTATATTTGAGCGTATAAAAGAAGAGTTAGCCTTAGGAAAATCCTATGAATTAGCTGTTTCAGAAGGGTATAACCGCTCTTATGCTCCGGTTTTTGATGGCCATATTACGGTATTAATTACTTCTGTAATCCTATTTATATTTGGTTTAGGACCTGTATTAGGTTTTGCTACCACACAGATTTTAGGTATTCTGTTATCCTTATTCTGCGGTATTTTAGTATCTCGTTTAGTTACGGATATGAGAATGAGTAAAGGCAAACATTTCAATTACTTTACTAAATTATCAAGCGCTATATTCAAAAAAGCACATTTCAAATTTATTGAAGCAAGAAAATATGCTTACTTAATCTCCATCGTGGTATTGATTGCAGGTATTGCATCTTTCTTTAATGGTTTTGATTATGGTGTGGAGTTTGCAGGTGGTAGAAGTTATACGATTAAATTTGATAAGAAATTAGAAGTAGCTCAAGTACGTGAGAATTTAAATAAATATTTTGGCGAATATCCTATTGTAAAAACAATTGGTACCGACAAACAATTAAACATCACTACTGCGTATAAAATTAAAGAGCAAGGAATTGCTGTTGAAAAACAAGTACAAGCTAAATTATATGAAGGATTAGTTAAAGAAGGGTACTTAAACGCCTCTATAACAGAAGATCAATTTGCGGCTTCTTATATACAAAGTTCACAAACCGTATTACCTACCATTTCTGATGACTTGAAAGCAGGTGCTATTAAAGCTACTTTATTCTCTTTGATAGCTATCTTCATTTATATTTTCTTGCGTTTCCGCAAATGGCAATATTCATTAGGTACGATCATTGCCTTATTGCATGACGTTTGTGTTACACTAGCAGTGTTCTCTTTCTTTAGAGGAAAAGTTCCTTTTGCATTAGAAATTGATCAGCATTTCATTGCAGCGGTACTAACTGTTATTGGGTTCTCTATGAATGATACCGTTATTGTATTTGATAGAATTCGTGAATACTTCCGCAAATCACCAAAAGAATCAAAAGGAAGCGTAATTAATAGAGCAATTAATGATACTTTAAGTAGAACGATTATGACATCTCTTACAGTATTTTTAACTATCCTAATCTTATTCATCTTTGGTGGAGAGGTTACTCGTGGATTTGCTTTCGCTATGTTAATAGGGGTTATTACGGGTACGTACTCGTCTATCTTCGTTGCGGCTCCTGTATTAGTAGATATGGATAAGAAAGATTCATTGAAAAATGAAGTGGATAGAGATGCGCATATCGAAAATTTAAAAGCACAAGCTTAATTATTTTTTACTACTTTTAAAAGAGGGCTTTCGTAAGGAAGCCCTCTTTTATTTTTAATAATAATTAGCAAATGATTGCTTTATACATTTTGTATATTTGCGTATGCTAATTCGTTTTTTCGAACATTTTGGAAATCTTGTATTAATGTTGAAGGGTTGTTTTTCTAAACCTGAAAACACAAAAGTGTATTGGAAAGAACTGATAGAACAATGTTATGATATTGGCATTCGATCTTTACCTATTGTACTTATTATTTCTTTGTTTTTAGGTATGGTGCTTACCTTACAAACAGCGTATCAACTTATAAGCCCATTTGTTCCAAAAGCGGTATTGGCTCAGATTGTTAGGGATTCTACTATTCTAGAATTATCTCCAACTGTTATTTGTGTTGTATTAGCTGGCGTGGTGGGTTCTAAAATTGCTTCAGAATTGGGTAATATGCGAGTGAGTGAGCAAATTGATGCATTAGAAATTATGGGTATCAATACTAAGATGTATTTGATTTTGCCTAAAATAGTAGCTGCTATTTTTATGGTACCTTTATTAATATCTACTTCTATTGCGGTAAGTATTTCTGGAGGCTATTTAGCGGGAGTGCTTTCCAATGTATTTTCACCAGAACAATTTTTAATTGGTTTGCGTCAAAATTTCTTACCTTATAATATCTTCTTTGCTATGATAAAATCGGTAACGTTTGCCTTTATCATTACAACTATTCCCGCATATTATGGCTATCATGTAAAGGGTGGGGCACTAGAAATAGGGAAGGCTAGCACTACATCTGTGGTTGTGAGTTGTATTCTAATTTTAATTGCAGACTATAGCCTGTCTGTACTCTTATTGTAAGGGTGTTGTAGTTGCTTGATTATTTAAAGTTGTTCTTATTATACCATAAATAGCTAAGTTTATTTGCTCTTTCAATTGGTGCATACTATTTTTATCATGATTGTTTTTAAATGCGTATTGTATTTGAATATGTAATTTATTATCATGAAACCCTTTAAAATAAGCCGTTCCGCCTGTTTCGATAAACGTATTCTTATGTAATAAGTCATTTAATTGACTTACACATTCTATGATTTGTTCTTTGTTTAGGTTAGGCTCTAAATAAATTTGCTGAAGCACTTTATGCAATTCTTTTACACTTAAGTTTTCCAAATGCTCATCGATCAATTTCTTGTTAGGTACTACACCTAGATGATCATTAGGCAAGCGTAAATGCGTACTTCTAAATCCAATTTTCTCTACAACTCCTTCCATTTTTTCCATCTTGATATGGTCGCCGATTTGAAAAGGTTTATCGACTAGAATTATAAAAGAAGCAAATAAATTTTCAATACTTTCTTTGGCTGCCAATGCTATAGCTACGCCACCAATGCCCAACCCCGTAATAAGTGCCGGTACATTGACATGAAAGATTAATCCTAAAATAAAAAAGAAGCTGATGGTCCAAATAAGAATTTTAATGATCTCTTTCATCATGGGTAGCAATTGGAGAAGATTGCTTGCCGTTTCTTTTGTAGCTTTTTCTATACGGATATGATAAATAAAATCGGCTATACGCAACGCTAATACCGTATGGAAATAAATGATGCCCAATAAAAAAAGATGATCTATAAGGTCTATGATGCGGATATGAAATAAGATATGATTGTTTTCAATACGTTCGAATAATACGGCTTGAAGAGGTTGTTCAATAAAGTTTAAGGCTACATATAATACCCCTATTTGAAATAGATAACTAATTGGATTTTTAAGTAAGGCTACAAATTCATCGCTATATTCATTGTTGAGCCATTTATGTAAAATGCGATGCGTGATACGAAGCAACATGCTTGTTATCATCTTTCTGAAAACCCATGAAAGCAATATTAGTAATGCACTTAAAGCATAATTCCAGCGGGGTTCACCAGAAAATGTTTCTTGCCAATAATTGATTTGAGTTAGGAACAGCTGCATCGTTTATATTTACGTTTAAATTGCTACATTAAAATCTCGGAGCGCATCGTTAAGGCTGGTTTTTAAATCCGTACTAGCTTTGCGTTGACCAATAATTAAAGCGCAACTTACTTGATAGTCGCCAGCCGGGAATGATTTGGTATAAGAGCCAGGAATGACCACGCTTCTTGCCGGCACACGTCCTTTATATTCGATAGGGCTAGCACCACTTACGTCAATGATTTTGGTAGATTGGGTTAATACCACATTGGCCCCTAAAACCGCTTCTTTTTCTACATGCACACCTTCTACTACGATACAACGGGAACCAATAAAACATCCATCTTCAATTATTACAGGCGATGCTTGTAGCGGCTCTAAAACTCCACCAATGCCTACACCTCCACTTAAATGCACCTGCTTGCCTATTTGTGCACAAGAACCAACCGTTGCCCAAGTGTCTACCATTGTGCCTTCATCTACATAAGCGCCAATATTTACATAAGAGGGCATGAGCACTACATTCTTTCCTAGAAAAGACCCGTAGCGCGCTATGGCATGGGGTACAGCTCGCACGCCTTGTGCCGCATAATCTTTTTTTAAGAGCATTTTATCATGAAACTCAAATGGGGGCATCGTCCATGTTTGCATAGGTTGAATGCCAAAATATAAGAGGATGGCTTGTTTTACCCATTCATTGACCACCCAGCCTTGTTCGGTAGGAGCGGCTACGCGCAATTCCCCTTTGTCTACGGCTTCAATCACCGATTTTATAGCATTTTTATAAGTATCGTTCGTTAATAAACTACGGTCTGCAAAAGCGGCTTCTATTTGTTGTTGCAACATTTAAATATCTATTTAGATTACAAATTTACAAAAGCAATAAAGGAAAGCGATCATGATTTGAAAAAAATACACAAAAAAAAGCTTAAAAGTTTTGAATAATAAAAAGCAGTTTATATCTTTGCACTCCCAATCGGGATAAGGAAGCATAGCTCAGCTGGTTTAGAGCATCTGCCTTACAAGCAGAGGGTCCGCGGTTCGATCCCGTGTGCTTCCACAAAAAGAGATACTGAAAAGTATCTCTTTTTTTATGTCCTATTAATTTTCCCCATGCTTACTTTAGGGTAGTGTTTCTTTACTATTTTGATAAGCCTATTCTATATACATAGCAATAATAAAAAATATTCATAAAAACTTCTATTATTAAAAAATACACCTTAATTTAAGGTGTATTTTTAATTACGGTTAAATTATCGTCGTTTTGGTTATATTTTTTTCTTCCCTCGGTATACCTTTAGGCACTACTTTAAAATATGTAATCTAATTACATAATTCAGTGAGCTTATCCATGTTTTGTAATATTCACTAATTGTGAACTTTATTTTTTGTTAAAGATTTTGTGATAACATATATGTTATTGTTAAACATGTTTTTTATAACAATATTTGCAAGGTGAAACTTAATAAAGATCAATTAGCCGTTCTTATTGGAAATTTCATTAGAGAAATGCGCTTAGCTAAAAAAATTTCTATGGAAAAATTAGCTAATGATGCGGGAATCTCTTACGTGCAATTGAGCAGAATTGAAAAGGGACAAATCAACACCACCTTATACCAACTTTATAACATTTTAGTTACTCTGAAGGTTCCAGTTATTAAAATATTTAAATTGCTAAAAGAAATACTTTTGTTAAGCATTCGTAATAAATAGAAATGCTATAGATAAACTAAAGACCTTTCATTTAACAGTTTAGTTTAATTGTCAATTTTGCATAGCCTCAATTTTTTTCTCTTTTAGTTTAACTATCTTTATAGTCTCATTGTTATTTATGAACTATATACAAATTTCTATTGCAACAGCAGATGCTCAATTGCAAGAAGTACTTACCGCATTACTTTCTGAGATGGATTATGAAGGGTTTGATCAGGATAGCCAGCTATTAAACGCCTACATACCCGCTTCCTTATTTAATGAATCTTCACTTACCGAATTATTAACTAATTTTTCTTTATCCTTTACAAAATCGATTATCGAAAAACAGAATTGGAATGCTCTTTGGGAAGCTAGTTTCGACCCTGTTGTGATAGACGGCGTGTGTATAATTAGAGCGCCATTTCATGAGCCAAACAAAGAGGGCCTTTTAGATCTTGTAATAACTCCTAAAATGTCTTTTGGTACCGGCCATCATGCCACTACGCAATTAATGGCCAGCGCTATGAAAGCGTTGCCAATGGAAAACGCATATGTTTTTGATTTTGGATCTGGTACGGGAGTTTTATCTATTCTTGCATCCAAATTGGGTGCAAAGCAAATTGTGGCGGTTGATAATGAAGAATGGGCAGTCGAAAATGCACAAGAAAATAATAGCTTGAATCAGGTAGAAAACGTGGAGACAATCCTCGGCTCTTTAGAACAAGTGTCGGCTACTAATTTTGATATTATTCTTGCTAATATTAATCGTCATATTTTATTACACTATATGCCAAGCTTGTTTGTAAAATGTGTTGTAAATGGTCAATTATTACTTAGTGGATTATTATTAGAAGATGAATTGATCATTAAAGAAAGTGCAGAACGAGTTGGTTTTGTTTATCAAGAAACCTATTCGCTAAACAATTGGATAGCTATGCGTTTTAGTAAGGTATAAGGCTTTGATTATGACTTTAAATTAGTTTGTTTATATTTGTAAACCAATAGCATTCCTTCAATGATTATATTATTATTTCTTTTTGCTTATTTATTAGGCTCTATTCCAACAGCTGTATGGGTGAGTAAAAAATACCATGGTTTTGATATTAGAGAGGTGGGCAGTGGTAATGCGGGAGCTACCAATGCTTTTAGGGTATTGGGTACTAAAACGGGTATTGTAGTGCTATTTATAGATATGCTCAAAGGCGCATTGGCAGTAAAATTGGCCTATTTTTCTACGTTTGCTTTTGGCTCAATTGCATTTACCAATTTACAAATAGGTTTAGGCTTATTGGCTGTAGTGGGTCATATATTTCCTGTTTTTGCTGAGTTTAAAGGCGGCAAAGGTATTGCTACGTTGTTTGGTCTTATTTTAGGAATTCAGCCAATTGTAGCATTAAGTTTGGTAGCGGTGTTTTTATTTATTTTAGTGATTACTAAATACGTATCAGTAAGTTCCATGATTGCAAGCATCGCGTTTCCTATCATGATTTTATTTGTTTTTAAAGAACCTGAATTAAGTTATCGCTTATTTGCAATTGCAACGGCTTTATTAGTCATTCTTACCCATCATAAAAATATTCAACGCCTTATTAATGGTTGCGAAAACAAAGTCAATCTATTTAAGAAAAAAGATTCAGATGCTAATCGCTAATTTAAATTAACCTTTTAGCTCCTTTCTATTTCATGCAACTTAGTTCCTTAAATTTTTTTGAAAAAATACGTAGCTATTTTTATCCTGTATTGATTCAAAAAAGTAAGTTGGTTCGTGAAGAAGCGCTTGCCCTCTATTATTTCCAAGGTCAATATCAATTAAGTACCGATGATGCTATCTATTCAGACGGCACTCGTTACAGACCTGCTAATATTGCCTGTAAACATTATTTAGATTTATTTAAACAGGCAAAAGAAGTGTTGGTTTTAGGAGCCGGCTTAGCATCGATGGTGCATATTTTAAATAAATATCGATGTTATCCAACCGTTACCTTAATAGATATTGATAAAGAAATTATACAATGGGCAGCAGCTGTATTGCCTAAAGGCTATCCTAGAGATAATGTTTCTTTTATAGCAGCTGATGCTATCTCTAGCATGCAGCATTGTATGCCCCATTCTTACGACTGCCTTTTTGTTGATCTCTTTATAGGGCAATGCTTGCCAGATGCAGCCCTGCAATCTGAATTTTTGGAACAATGTAAAAGGGCAATTAAGCCAGGCGGTTTATTTATTATGAACTATATAGCAACTGATTTTATTGCCTGGAAATACTATCAAAAAAGGGTACAAGATGTGTACCCTAATTTAATTATTATTGAAAATGATATTAATAAAATTATGACGGCTATAGTTTAGCACTCTGAATGCGCAAAACTTTTCTTTTCTTATTTTGCACGCGCATTTTTTCGGGTACTAATTTTAAAATCTCATCCATAAGACTTTCCAAGATACTTATTTTTACAAAGTGTGCATTGGTCACTAAACTTATCTCTCTTACCGGTTCTGGATTTTCAAAATAGCGAACACGCTCCATTTCATCTTCGTTAAATTCTACCGTAGCTAATTCTGGCAATACCGTCATCCCTCCATTTCTATCTACCATTTTACGGAGTGTTTCTACATTGCTACTTTCATAGCGATAAGGCTTTTTAACTTGCAATTTTTTTATTTGATCACTGCATAATTCTAATATTTGATTGCGCATACAATGACCTTCATTGAGCAACCATATTCTATCTAATTCTACATCGCTAGCCGATATGGTTCGCTTTTTGAGTGCTGGTTCTTTGGGTGCAAAATAGGTAATGAAGGGCTCATAGAATAATGGATATTCTTTAATATTGTTTTCCTCAAGAGGTGTACTCACCAATGCAATATCAATTTCATTGTTTTTGAGTGCTGCAATTATTTGATGCGTTTCTAATTCCATTACATCCAAGCGAACGTCTGGGAAAGCAGTAGAATAGTGCTCTAATAAACCTGGGATAATATATGGAGCTACCGTAGGTATAACCGCAAATCGCAAGGTGCCGCCTAATATATTTTGTTGCATTTGTATAAGCTCGGTTACTTTACTGCATTCGGCAATAATAATACGCGCTTGCTCTACAATGGCATCGCCCATTACAGTAACCGCAATAGGGTGTTTGTTTCTATCGAATAATTTTACGCCTAATTCTTCTTCTAACTTTTGAATTTGCATACTCAAGGTAGGCTGTGTAACAAAGCGTTTTTCAGCAGCAGCCACAAAACTCTTATAGGTGGCAACGGCCACTACGTATTCCAATTGAGTGATTGTCATAGATTTTAATTATAATGCAAACCTACATTAATATTTTAATTATTAAAAAAAGGAAATAAACTTCCTGCTTTTTTAACATTTCATACTTTGCATAGTACCTTTGTAATCAATTTATTATTATGGAACAACATCCTTATCAGCCGGGTCACTTATTAGACTATTTGAAAACAACTTTTTTAAATAAAGTAGTAACAGCATCTCGATCTGCAGCAGGTAATTGGTTACAGTTTACCTTGGAGAAAATCGAAAAGGGGGCTGCTACCATATCTTTACCTATTCGTCCAGAAATGGCCAATCCTTTTGGTATGATACACGGTGGTATGATGGCTTTGGCTATAGATGAAGCGATAGGGTGGGCTGTTGTAAGTTTAGAATCACCAACATTTTATACATCAGTCAATTTACAAGTTGATTTTTTATATGCTATTAAAGTAGGCGAGCGTATGCTGGTTTCGGCAGCGGTAATTAGGCATGGTAAAAAAATGATGTATGTAAAAAGTGAAGTACATCATGAAAATGGCACTTTATTAGCTACGGCTACAAGTCATTTGGT
>CAMBYG010000055.1 GCA_945872085.1 Chitinophaga pinensis
AACAATAAGCGTTCGTTAATTTTCATTTTCTTTTTGTAAAATACTATCCGTTACAAATGTATGCTTAAATAAAAAACCCACCATCAAGGTGGGTTATTATTTTATGCTTCTGTTTTCATCATTTTAGAATATTTGCTTCGTTCGTTTTCATCTAATAAGATTTTACGTAAGCGAATATTTTGTGGAGTTACTTCTATACACTCATCTTGTTGAATATATTCCATACACTCTTCTAATGTTAATTGAATTTTTGGTGCAATAGAAGTAGCCGCGTCTGAACCTGATGCACGGTGATTGGTTAATTTTTTACCTTCAATTGCATTTACATTCAAGTCACCTGGTTTAATGTGTTCTGCAACAATTTGTCCTGCATACACATCTTCCCCTGGATCTACAAAGAACGATCCGCGATCTTGTAATTTATCAATAGAATAAGCGGTTGTATTGCCCGTGAATTTACTAATCAATACACCATTGTTTCTACCCGGTATTACACCTTTCCATGGTTTATACTCTCTAAAGCGATGCGCCATTACCGCTTCACCGGTTGTAGCAGTTAGCATTTGAGAACGCAAACCAATTAAACCTCTACTTGGAATATCAAATTCTAAATGTTGCATTTCACCTTTCGTTTCCATGATCAACATTTCACCTTTTCGTTGTGTAACCAAATCAATTACTTTACCACTAAACTCTGAAGGTACGTCTACAACTAATGTTTCATAAGGCTCGCATTTTTTACCATCAATTTCTTTAACGATAACTTGCGGTTGACCAACTGTTAACTCATATCCTTCACGACGCATAGTTTCTACCAATACACTCAAGTGAAGAATACCTCGACCGAATACTAAAAACTTATCGGCATCATCAGTATCTTCTACACGTAAGGCTAGATTTTTTTCTAATTCTTTATACAGGCGATCTCTAATGTTTCTACTCGTTACAAATTTTCCTTCTTTACCAAAGAACGGTGAATTGTTGATGCTAAACTGCATATTCATCGTTGGCTCGTCAATAGGAATAACTTTAAGTGCTTCCGGATTTTCAAAATCAGCAATGGTTTCACCAATTTGGAAATCTTCAATACCAACTACTGCACAAATGTCTCCAGCTTTTACTTCTGTTACTCTTTTCTTACCCATTCCTTCAAACACATATAATTCTTTTACTTTTCCTTTAGTAAATGAACCATCTAGTTTACACAATTGGATATTTTGATTTTCTTTAACTGTTCCACGCGTTACTTTACCAATAGCAATTCGACCTAAGAAAGAAGAATAATCTAAAGAAGTAATTTGTAATTGAATGGTTCCTTCGCTCGCTATTGGTGGCGGCACATGCTCTAAGATACCATCTAACAATGGATCAATACCTTCAATTTGAGTTAATGAATTGTTGAACCAACCATTTTTACCAGAACCATAATAGGTTGGGAAATTTAATTGAGCTTCTGTAGCGTCTAATTGGAAGAATAATTCGAATACGGCGTCATGCACTTCGTCTGGTCGGCAGTTTGCTTTATCAACTTTATTAATAACCACGATTGGACGCAAACCTAAATTCAAGGCTTTTTGTAATACAAAGCGGGTTTGAGGCATTGGGCCTTCAAAAGCATCTACTAATAATACCACTCCATCTGCCATTTTCAATACGCGCTCTACCTCACCACCGAAATCGGCGTGACCTGGCGTATCAATAACGTTAATTTTTACGTCTTTATAATTTACTGCAATATTTTTTGCAAGAATAGTTATACCTCTTTCGCGTTCCAAATCATTACTGTCCATGATAAGCTCACCTGTTTCTTGGTTGTCTCTGAACACTTTGGTTGCGTGAATAATTTTGTCGACAAGCGTAGTTTTACCATGGTCAACGTGTGCAATAATAGCAATATTTCTTATTTGCATGAGATTGAATTGCAAAAAGTATAATTTACTTTTTGACTATTTTGTTAATGAGGGCGCAAAGGTACGGAAATAAACCGAAATAGTGTTCTTTCGGTTCATATAAGTAAAGAGATAAGAAAAATTTAATCTCTAATGGGACGGGAAATGGATGTTTAATTTAAAACGGCCTGATGAAAGAGTTCGAAATTAGGTATTTGAACCTTAAACAGGGTTTTATCAAAGAGGTTTTCCATGGTATAATAACCCCTCATAGCACCTACTTCGCTTTGTAAATTACAAATGGAGGAATAGGTATAACTAGCGCCCGGCTCTATAATCGGCTGTTCTCCCACAACTCCTTCACCTTCAACGATTTTATAGGTTCCAACACTATCAAAAATAGTCCATTTTCTAAATAGTAATTTTACAGGCACTTGTTTATTGTTTACTATGCTTATTTTATATGCATATATATACACCTGCTGTTGCACATCAGACATTTCTTCAAAAAATCTTGTTTGAACACTAACTGTAATACCGTCTGTTGATTTTTGTACCATTTTCTTTATTTAAAACTTGCTATAATAAAGTTACATGTTTTTTAAATAAACAACAATTGTTCTTTAATTAATTCATTTTCATAGCCCTTCTGCAATAAATACTGTTGAATTTTGGCTTTTCTTTGCCAAGCAATAGCAGTGGCTTTGTAATCTTTATTCTTTTTTTCAATTAGGCCTTTTAAAACATTTTCGTAATCTTGGTCGTTAATTTCTTTCATCGATTTGCTGATACAGAAATCAGAAACCCTCAATTGCTTTAAGGCATACTTAATTTTAATTCTACCCCATTTTTTATTGATAAAATGACCCCGAGTATAGGCATTAGCAAATCGCTGTTCGTTTAATAAATCTTTTTCTATTAGCGTTGCAATGAGGCACTCTACCTCTTCTGTGTTGGCACCTAAACTATATAATTTATCTCTAACTTGCTGATGACAACGCTCCTGATACTGACAATATTGCTCTATAGAAAGGTTTATAGTATTCATTTAAAACATTGATAATTAACTACTTATCTTTTCTTTTAACAAGTTAATGAAATCGTTTTGGCGTTTTTTTTGTGTAGCTTCTTTTTGGGCACTTGTCAACCAATCGATATACGCTTTTTGGTGAGAAGGGCTTAATTTTTGAAAATACGACCACAAATCGGGGTGGTTTATTAATAATTGTTGAATATCCATAAATTTCACCGGTATGCTTTATCGGCCCATATAAACCATTAGTATTTGTACGTCGCTCGGGTTTACACCACTTATTCTACTTGCTTGACCTAGGGTTCTGGGTCTTATTTTAATAAATTTCTGTTTGGCTTCAGCAGATAAGGCGCTTAGTTTTTCGTAATTAAACGAATCTGGGATGATCAAATCTTCTAAGGCAGCCATTTTATGAACTAATTCTTTTTCTTTTTCTATATATACCTCGTACTTCGTTTGAATTTCTACTTGCTCCAATACTAATTCATTGGTACAATTAATCTCTTTGGCTAAATTGGGTAATTGATGCACAAGTTCTTTTAAACCAATATTAGGGCGTAAAAGTACTTTTTCGGCTCTTGTTTTTTCATTAAGTGGACTAGAACCCTTTGCTATCAGTAATTCGTCTACCTCTTTAGGTTCCACCGGAAATGACTTTAATACCGACCTTGTATGGTTGATTTGGTTGATCTTCTCTTCTACCAATCGCATTCTATCTTCTTTAGCTAAGCCTATGCTGTGGCCTAATTCCGTTAAGCGCAAATCAGCATTATCTTGTCGGAGTATCGTACGGTATTCTGCTCTACTCGTAAACATTCGGTATGGCTCATCGGTACCTTTATTGATAAGATCATCTATAAGTACACCAATATAAGCATCGCTTCGTTTTAAAATAACGGGTTCTAATTCGTGTGTTTTTCGGTGGGCATTTATTCCCGCCATTAAACCCTGGCAAGCAGCCTCTTCATAACCAGTAGTACCATTAATTTGTCCGGCAAAATAAAGGTTCTCAATTAATTTAGTTTCTAAAGTAAACTTTAATTGAGTTGGTGGAAAATAATCATACTCTATGGCGTATCCAGGTCTGAAAAACTTACAGTTTTCAAATCCCGGCACTCTTCTAAGTGCATCAAACTGCACTTCTTCTGGCAAAGAGGTGCTAAACCCATTGACATAGATTTCGTGGGTATTCCAGCCTTCTGGCTCTACAAATAACTGATGGCGTTCCCGCTCGGCAAATCTATTAATTTTATCTTCAATACTTGGGCAATATCTTGGCCCGGTTCCTTGAATACGCCCTTGATACATGGGCGATTTATCAAAACCTGTTTTTAAAATATCGTGTACTTCCTGACTGGTGTGGGTTATCCAGCAACAACGCTGTTGTGCTGCAGTTATTTTTTGTATAGGAAGGTAAGAAAAGCCAACTATTTCTTCGTCTCCCTCTTGAATCTCCATTTTAGAATAATCTAAGCTTCGTCCGTCAACTCTTGGTGGTGTTCCTGTTTTTAATCGATCTGCCTCAAATCCCAACTCCACTAATTGTTCGGTTATGCCCGTTGCACCCTTTTCCCCCATTCTTCCGCCACCAAACTGCTTTTCGCCTACATGAATTACCCCATTTAAAAAGGTGCCGCTAGTTATAATAACCGATTTAGCTTGTATTTCAAGGCCCATTCCGGTTACTACCCCACATACTGTTCCACGTGAAACAAGTAAACTATTCACCGAATCTTGCCAAAAATCTACATTCGGTGTGTTTTCTAATAATTCTCTCCAGGTTTGCGCAAATAAATGTCGATCGTTTTGAGTACGCGGACTCCACATGCCTGGCCCTTTAGACTTATTGAGCATTCTAAACTGAATCATGCTCTTATCACTCACAATACCCGAATAACCACCTAGTGCGTCTATTTCTCTTACGATTTGCCCTTTGGCAATTCCGCCCATAGCTGGGTTGCAACTCATCTGAGCTATGGTTTGCATATTCATGGTAACCAACAACACTTTTGAGCCCATATTAGCGGCAGCAGCAGCAGCTTCACAACCCGCATGGCCTGCCCCAACAACTATTATATCGTATTTTGAAAACATAGGATGCAAAGTTACAAATCAATTGCTTATACTATACATACTGTGTAAAATTAATTTTTGTTTCACGTGGAACATTGTATTTTTGTGGTATGACCCGTCTGTTTACCCTTGTTTTTTTATTTATAGCTATTGATAGTAGCGCCCAGCGAAAATTATGCCTAATAAAGGCGGATAAAATAATTAGTTGCGACAGTAACAATGCTAATTATACATGGGTTTTAGTAAAGGATGGTCGAATAAAACAATTGGGGAATGGAGAATATAATTCTAAAGGAAAGATAAATACAATAGTGTTTAATGGGGTTTTATACCCGGGTTTTATAGATGCTCACTGTCATTTTGCAGCTTTTGCACTAGATAAATATAAGTGTAACCTCTATAATACGAGTTCTTATGATGAAATTATTAAAAAATTAATAGCTTATAATAAGACGAATCCATATGGCTGGATATATGGTGTGGGTTGGAATGAAAATAACTGGGTAAAAAAAGAATTACCTACTAAAGATATCCTGGATTCCCTATTTCCTAATAAGCCTGTAATATTAAAGCGGGTAGATGGACATACGGTGTTATGCAACCAAAAAGCACTTGAATTAGCAAATATTACACTCAAAGACACTATTTTATATAAAAATTTTATAGGTATAAATAAGCGGGGTATTCTTACTGGAATAATAAAGGAGGATTTGGTAGAAAAAATAGACGCCTCTATTGGAAGAATAGATAATAAGGCCGCCAAAGAGGCTTTAAAAGAAATGGAACAGTATTTCTTCAAAAATGGATTATGCGCTCTAGTTGAATGTGGTATTGACTCTTTAACTCAAATTTTAGAACAAAACCTATATAATAGAAAACAGCTTTCTATTGGCAATTACTACTTTACTAAAGGTAATTTTTATCCTAAGGGCCAACAAAACAATCACAAAAACTTCTTATTTAAAGGAATAAAAGTATATTTAGATGGAACTTTAGGCTCTAAAAGTGCTTGTTTGTTAGATTATTATCTAAATAGTAGTAATAAGGGGAGTTTATTAGTAGAAAATAAACAATTAGTAAAGCTTTGTTCATTAGCTATCAATAATAAATGGCAGTTAGCTATTCACGCTATTGGGGATAGTGCTAACAGAGTTGCTTTGAAAACGATGGGGGTTTTTTCAGAAAACAAAGATCTTAGGTGGCGAATTGAACATGCTCAGGTGGTAGATCGTGAAGATTATCAATTATTTTATAAATATTCAATAATTCCCTCTGTACAACCTAGCCACGCTATTAGTGATCATGCTTGGATTGAAAATACACTGCATTTAAATAGTATTAAAAATGCATATCAATATAAAAATCTATTAAATCAGCTGGGGTGGATGCCATTAGGAACAGATTTTCCAGTAGAAGATATAAACCCTATTAATACATTCTATAGCGCATCGTTTGGTAGTGACATTAAAAAAGAAAATGATACTGCGGTAATAAATCCATTAAGTAGATTAAATACGCTCAAAGGAATGACAATATGGGCAGCCAAAAGTGTTTTTGAAGAACAAAATATAGGAAGTATAGAACTAGGTAAAAAAGCAAATTTCACTATTTTATCTACAGATTTATTAGAGGATAGCCAAGAGTTGATTAAAAAAACATTTGTAATAGCTACTATTATAAATGGTAAAATAGTATATAAAAAAAGGAAGTAATCGTTGATTACTTCCTTTTTTATAAAAATTAAATTTTGGTTTATTTCATAATTACAACTGGTCGCATAGCTACTCTAGTTCCATTATTGATAATTATATAGTAATTACCGCTTGGTAATTTCTCCGTATTAAACGTATAAGTACCTGATTTAGTGTTATTTAAAACCTCTTTAATAACCGGTCTTCCAAAACCATCTACCAAACGAACCGTAACTTTATCTGCAGATTCTAATAAATCAAAATCAACTTTTATAAAATTTGTAGCTGGGTTTGGATAAGTGCTTAGTTTAGAATAAATAGGTTTTAATGTTTCCGCACTAGTTGTAGCAGGAATAGATTTTGAAATATGTAAAGGCATAGCCGGAACTAAACCTTTCTTTTGTTGTGCAAAGCGAGCAGAATCTACATTGATTGCATCAAAAGGATTCATAGAAACCACTACAGTAGGGTCATTTCCAAAATTATTTTGACTAATATTAGTGATAGGTGCAAAAAACTCATAATAAGGAGTACTAGGGGTTACTAGGGTTCTAGCATATTCTCTCACATAATAGTTAGTAGAACCATCAACACCTAAATAAAAACCAGTAGGTAAGCTTGTACAAACCCAATACCAAGAATTACTATCTAAGCGAGCAAAAGGACGTGAAGTGCCATCTACATTAATAAAGTTTGCAGAATAGATTTTGAAGTTAGAATCTGCAGCTGTAAAGCTTCTCGTTGCAATACCAACCATATTTAATTCGCCCGTTTCAATTACTGAATCTTTAGGTTGTGAATTTGAACCATCTGTCCATTTCATTAAATAAATTTCACAAGTTCCCAAAGCATCTAAGGTAGGGGATGTAGAACCAGCAGAAACAGTAAACTGCACTCTTCTTGCGGCATATCCACCATTAGCTACATAATATAATGGTCCCCAAGACATATCAGAAGCAGATCCAAATGCATAACCACTTCCTACAATAGGTTCACCTTTTACTAAATCATATTTTCCTTTAGAAAAGATAGAGTCTGTAACCGTTAATGTAGTACTTCCTATATTATTATTTAATAAATTATCGGTCTCATTTTGTTTAACCGTAAAATCTACTTGATAAACACCTGTAGAAGCTGTATTTGGTAAACTAAATTCACCAGCTAAAGGACAAATTATAGAATCTAATGTAGGGAAACTAGCTAATACTACACTTGAATCTTTTCTAATTAAATTTGATTGACCATTTGTTGGTGTAAACGATAAAGTACTTACTAATTTTACTCCTGTTTGTGTATTATTACCAAAATTAGCCACATAAGCAGCTGGGATATAATTATAAGCTGGAGCGCTTGTATTTCTTGTTAATTGATTTTGTGGAATCATATTCGCATGAAATAAACTCAAGCCATTATTAACTAATGCTAAATCATTATTAACATTCGTTTTCCATAACGAAATATTCATTGTAACTGTTTGACCAGCAGTTAATTGCGCATTAATTGCGTTACCATCTGCTTGAGAAATCATAATAACAGGAATACTTGGATTTGGAGTACCTGTACTAGACATACCAATTGGTCCACCAGGTATATTATTAACTATAACACACGCAACTGCACCAGCTTGTTGAGCGTATAAAGCTTTTTGATGGAAGGTAATACCACCACCTCTAAATACTAATGCAATTTTACCATTTAAGGCACTAGCATTGGTATATGGATTATTACCTAAAGTATCGAGAGCTTTAACTACACTAATACCATACCAGCTAGAATCAATAGCTCGACCCCAATCACCACTACCATCACCATTATTAGCAATTGCATAATCTTTAATACCAGCAATAACACTAGGCGCTGTAACCGCAATATTTTTACCTGCCTGAGAAACAAACCAATTCGTTTCAGCAGCAGTACCAAAGAAAGCAGGAACTTTTTGCGCAAAAGAGTTTATTGCACTAAATAGAAAAGATAGAACAACTAAAGATTGTAATGTTTTTTTCATAAAATAAAATTTATTAGAATAAAGATAGGTATTAAAAAATAAAAAAAAAATAATTTTGAAAATTTAATTAACGAATACAACCTATAGAAATAATAATCTTATTTAAATTTTTTAAAAGAATCTATTACTATTAAGTGTGTGAATTTGGGGATAATCTACTGTTTGAATAACTTTTCATTTCTTATCAACATAAAATACACAAGTTATTCTATGTTTTAAATATACAAACGCCGATAAATTCACATTATTTTATTAATTGTTAGTTTTTTAATTGTTTATAAAGATTAAAAATTATCGTGTTAATAGCACACCTTATAAAAACCAAATTTTGGGCAAAACTAATTAACAGATTAATTAAAATGCAATAAGAAAAAGTTTTAAAGAAACTATTCACAGGTTATTAAGGAATAATTAAGACCTAAAAAGGAAAATGTTAGCCATAATTATTACCAATAAACTTATAAATAGTATAAAAATTACCATTTTTTCAGTTAAATTTGCCTTCCTTTATAATAATATAATACAAAAAAACACCCACTATGGCTGTAATTCAAACAATTAGAAATAAGTTCGCAAAATTAGCAGGTTTTACAATTGCAATTGCATTAATTGGTTTTATACTAATGGATGCTGCAAGCGGAAGATTTGGAGATATGTTAGGTAAAAATAACAGTGCTGCTAAAGTAAACGGATCTACAATTGATGCAAAAGACTTTGCTTTAAGAGCGCAACAGTATGAAAATTTATATGAAGTTTTTAGTAAAGGCAAACCAGTTGACGATGCTATGCGTGCACAACTTCATGAGCAAGCATTAAAAGAATTAATTTTCGAAGCTATTTCAGAAAAAGAAGCAGATGATTTAGTAATTACAATTACTAAAGAAGAAGAGAAAGAAGCAATTCGCGGAGCTAATGCAGATCCAATGATTCGTCAATATCCTGCATTTACTAACCCAGAAACAGGTATGTTTGATCCGGCTCGTATTGCGCAATATGAAAAACAATTACCTCAATACGATAAAACAGGTAAAGAAACGGAAACATGGGAAGCGGTTAAAGCTTATGTAGTACGTTCAAGAAAAATACAAAAAATCAATAGTTTAATTATTGGTTCTGTTTATACACCTAAATTTATGATGGAGCAATCTATGGCCGACCAAAATAAATTAGCTAATATCAGATTTGTAAAGATTCCTTACAGTTCAATTAATGATGATCAAGTAAAAGTAACGGAAAGTGATTTGAATGATTATGTTCAAAAACATGCTAATCAACTTAAATCTAAAGAGGAAGCGCGCGCTGTTGAGTATGTTAGTTTTGATGTAAACCCATCTTCTGAAGATACTCAGAAAGTAGTAAGCATTATTAATGATTTAAAAACTAAATTAATAGCTTCTACAGATGTGGAAAGTTTTATTAATAGAAATTCTGATTTCCAATATAACGACCGTTTTTTATCTAAAAAAACATTTACTTCTAAATATGCGGATACTATTTTAGCATTAGGCAATGGTTCGGTATATGGTCCATACACAGAGGGTAACTCTTATTTTGTTGTTAAAGTAATGGATAAAAAATCCTTGCCAGATTCTGTTAGTGCAAAACACATTTTAATTCAACCTAACCAAACTAGAGACGACAGTGCTTCTAAAAAAATGGCAGATAGTATAAAACTAGCTATTGCATCGGGAGCTAATTTTGATTCTTTGGCGATTAAATATTCAGACGATCAAGGCAGTAAAGTAAAAGGTGGTGATTTAGGCTATTTCACTAACGGCATGATGGTGAAAGAATTTAATGATGCAGCTTTTAATGGTAAGGTAGGTGATTTAGAAGTGGTGAAAACACAATTCGGTTACCATGTAATTAGAATTACTGACCAAAAAGCATATGCTACCAATGTTAAATTGGCTGTTTTGGCTAAAGCTTTAGAAGCGAGTACACAAACAGATCAATTGTTATACGCAAAAGCAAATGAGTTTGCAGGAAAATATACTACAGAAAAAGGATTTGATGAAGGTGTAAAAGCTATGCAACTAAACAAACGCTCAATTCCTTCTTTAAAATCAAGTGCATTTCAAGTAGAAGGTATTAATAATGCAAGAGAATTAATGCG
>CAMBYG010000056.1 GCA_945872085.1 Chitinophaga pinensis
CGTTTGGCGCATCTAATACTTGTAGTGTTCTCAATTCGTTTAAATCTATATTCATAAGCTTATTTTAAATCATTTTTTTTCTAACAATAGGTTTAAGTTCTTTTTTGCTCGGTGTAAATGAGATTCGACAGATTTGCTACTTATATTCATAATAATGGCAATTTCTTTAATTGACTTTTGCTCAATTTTTGATAAAATAATACTTGTTTTTTGGTTTGGGGGCAATTCATTTAAACAAGCAAAAATACCTTGCACTTTTTCTTTTTGTTCCAAAACAATACCCGGATGAACAGGGTCTTTTGCTACCGCTATACCATCTTGAAATAGATCTAATGAAAAAACGGAGGCCCATCTTTTTTTTCTTTTCTTAGCTTTTATATAATCGAGCGATTTATTGATGGTAATTCTATAAATCCAAGTTTTTATACTCGCTTCATTTCTAAAATTATCTTTAGCAAAGTGCACATTCACAAAAACATCTTGGCATATTTCTTCTGCTTCCTCTCTGTTTTGAACATAATGAAGCGCAAGGTTATAAACCATGTCTTTGTATTGGTTAAAAAGTTGTGCTACATCCAATCTAATTCCACTTTTTGTGTTTATCCATAATAAGCATCTTCATAATGGACGATTTCTGTTTCCGAATCCTTCACATTTTTAATTTTTAAAGCTACACTTATTATGTCAAACTGTATACGCTCGTAATTGGTATACTGTTCTATGAAGGCTTGAGCGGCTAAAAAAAGAAGTTCCCATTTTTTTGCAGTTACCGCTTCCTCTGGGTATCCAAATTTGGTGCTGCGCCTTGTTTTTACTTCTATAAACACCAAAACATCCTTATGTTTAGCAATAATATCTATTTCTTTATGTTGTGCTCTCCAATTACTGGCAATTATAACATATCCTTTTTTTATTAAATATTCTTTGGCTATTTGCTCTCCAACTGCACCGGTTTTTGTATTTTTGTGGCTCATTCAACTGTAAATTTTAAAATAATGAAACAACTCGTAGTTAATTTCACACAACAATTAGCAGAAGCTATTGCCATAGGAAACAAACAGACCTTTAAAACTAAAAAAAATAATTTTCATAACATAGTTTTATCTGGTTTAGGTGGTAGCGGTATTGGTGGTTCTATCACTCAAAACTATATAGCAGATAGCTGTGCTATCCCTTTTATTGTAAATAAAGACTATTTTTTACCTTCTTTCGTAAACAACAAATCACTTGTCATTATATCTTCTTATTCAGGCAATACAGAAGAAACCTTAGCGGCTATGCAACAAGCAATTAAGATGAAAGCAACAATTATTTGTATTACATCGGGTGGCAAAGTGCAAGAATTAGCTAAAAAACATAATTTAGATTGCGTTATTATTCCTTCCGGAATGCCGCCGCGTTCTTGCTTAGGCTATTCTATGGTGCAGGTATTATATGCCTTAAACCATTTAGGGTATGTAAAAAATTCTTTTGAAAAAGAATTGAAAGCAGCTATTGCTTTATTAACGAAGGAGTCTAAAGCCATTCAAAAAGAAGCAAAAACAATTGCCAAAAAATTAGTAAATAAAATGCCGATTATTTATGCCGCAGCTGATTTTGAAGGCGTTGCTGTTCGTTTCCGTCAGCAAATCAATGAAAATGGCAAAATGCTTTGTTGGCATCATGTAATACCAGAAATGAATCATAACGAATTGGTTGGTTGGAGAAAGAAAGATCCAAATCAAGCCGTTGTTTTACTTCGTAATACTACCGATTACAAACGTACACAAATGCGTATGGAAATCAACAAAGAAGTATTTAAACAATACACCAAAACGATTATTGAAATTCACTCTAAAGGAAAAAGCTATTTAGAGCGTGCTTTTTATCTTATTCACCTTACCGACTTTATTTCGGTAGACTTAGCAGAATTAAATAAATTAGATCCTACAGAAGTAAAAGTTATCGATTACTTAAAGGGTGCTTTAGCAAAAGCTAAATAATAACTACAACCTTATAAATGTCCAAAACATGCTTGTTTTGGGCATTTTCTTTTTTTAAGAGAATAAATGTAATTTAGTGTTGTGATATTACCACAGTCCATAGAAGAAGTTTTACAACGAGCCGATATTGTAGAAATTATCGAGCAGTTTATTCGTTTGAAAAAACGAGGGGCTAATTATGTGGCCAATTGTCCTTTTCATAATGAAAGTACCCCTTCTTTTTCAGTAAATCCAGCGCGTGGTATTTTCAAATGTTTTGGTTGCGGCAAAGGCGGCAATGCCGTTACTTTTGTGCAAGAGCATGAAAAATTAAGTTTCCCCGAGGCTATCAAATGGATTGCGAGTTATTATAAAATTGCCTTACAAGAAACCGAGCGCTCGCCAGAGCAGCAAATTGTGCAGCAGGTAGAAGAGAGCATTCGTGTTATTAATGAATTTGCTACTACTCATTTTCAAACTAATTTATGGGATACCGAAGATGGTTTGCTAATTGGACAATCGTATTTTAAAGAACGAGGTTTTTCGAAAGAGATCATTGAGCAATTCCGCTTAGGTTATAGTATTCAAAACAACGAACAAAACGATTTACTTAGGGCACTTACCTTAAAAGGCTTTAGCATTGAATACGCTTTAAAGTCGGGCGTGATCAAACAAAAAGAAGATCGCTTATACGATGCCTATAGAGGTCGGGTTATTTTCCCCATTCAAAATATGACGGGTAGGGTATTGGGATTTGGTGCGCGTATTTTGGTTAAAAATGATAAAGCGCCCAAGTATATCAATTCGCCCGAAAATGAGATTTATATCAAGAGTAAAGTGCTTTATGGTTTATATCAATCCAGAACGCATATTGCTAAGTTAGACGAATGTTTTTTAGTAGAAGGTTATACCGATGTCGTTTCCTTACATCAGGGGGGCGTTAAAAATGTAGTGGCTTCTAGCGGCACAAGTTTAACAGAAGATCAATTACGTCTCATTAAACAGCTTACGCGCAATCTTACTATTTTATATGATGGTGATGCTGCGGGTGTAAAAGCAGCATTGAGAGGCTTAGATATGGCTTTGGCGGCTGGCTTTAATGTAAAATTGGTATTGTTTCCCGACAAAGAAGATCCGGATAGTTATATCCAAAAATATGGCGCTGTTGTATTCAATGATTATATCCTTAAAAATAAAAAGGACATTATTGAGTTCCGATTAGAGCTAGGAATGGAAGAGGCTGGGAGAGATCCTATCAAGAAAACAAAATTAGTGAATGAAATTGCACAAAGTATTTCTTTCATCAATAAAACAAGTGATTTTGTGCTACATGATTACTATGTAAAAGAGGCTGTTTCGAAATTGCAAATTGATGAAGCAAGCTTTTTACAATTAATCAATTCATTTAATCAAAAACGACAACAAGCTAAAGCAACACCGGCATTTGCGGCGCAGCAAGAGCGGATAGAACAAGAACTTGCAGATGTAGATACCAACCCATACGATATCACCGCGCAAGATGCAGAGAGTTTGCAAGAACTACAACTAATAAAGGTGCTCTTGATTTATGGAGCTATGCCTAAAGAAGATTTCTTAAATGTAGCCGATTATATTTATTCTAAAATTGAGTTTGAAACATTAGTGAGTGCTAATGCTCAAAAAATCTATAAAGCATACTTCGATTATTGTTTGAAAAAAGAACAAGTGCCGGAGTTGAGTTTTTTTGTAAATCATGCCGATACGAGTATACAAAAAGCAGTAACCGATTTATTACAAGATAAGCATGAGCTAAGTCCCAATTGGTTTAATACCTATAATATAGAAGTTATACATGGTGCTGTTAATTACCTGACGGAAGTAGAAAGTGTATTGTCTTATTTTGAGATGAAAAAAGTAAAAGTGATTTTAAAACAAATCACGAAGCTGATGGAAGAAGAAAAAAATCCGCAAGCACTCAAATTATTATTGACTACCTATAAAGAGCATAAGGCTTTAGAAAAAGAACTCCTCAAGTTGATGGGTACGGTAATTTTCAAAACCAATAATTAAATTATAACATAAAAAAACCGCTTTAAGCGGTTTTTTTATTTCGTTGCTATTATCGTAGCAAACTTATATTACCTTGGTATTTTTCAATGTTTTTACCATCTACAGTAGCCTCTATGTTGTATATATAAACGCCAACAGGCTGCATGGTATTATTAAATTTGCCATCCCATCCGGCACCATCTAGCTTCTTGGTTTCAAAAAGTAATTGTCCCCAACGATTAAAGATTTGCATGCTGAAATAACTTAGATTTTTAGCATTGAGTATCCTAGGGAAAAAGAAATCATTGATACCATCACCATTAGGTGTAAAGCTATTGGGCAAATCGATATAACAAGATTTGTGAATCTCAACACTATCGGCATTAGCGCATCCTAAGGAGTTAGAAACTTGCATCCAATAAATACCTGGGTGTTTTATGATTTTGAAATTATCACTTGTGCTATCATACCAAATGCTATTAGTAGGCATTAGATTAGTAGCTTTGTTGATAAGCGCAATAGGTGTTCCATTTTCACAAATGGTTGTATCGGCACCCAAATCTACCAACGGAGTAGGTAATACCGTTACGGTTAAGGTCGTGTTTACAGAAGGACAAACAGCATAGTCGGCAGTAAGCGTAAGTGTAAAGACGCCAGAGGTGTCATAAGCGTGTTTTACTTGACTTGTATTATATACTTTTATTCCATCTCCAAAATCCCAAGTAAGTAAGGAATAGCCAATACTAGCGTTGCCATCTACATTTACTGCACCGCCTTCGCAAATTAATGTAGTATCTATCGTTGCCGCGCCGGTAGGTCCCGGAAGGATAACCACCGTTTTCTTGAAACTATCTACACACGGAATATTATCGGTTACGTATTGGATAATGGTGTAGGTGCCTGGTGTGGCATAAGTATGACTAGGGGAGTTGGCAGTAGAAAAGGAGCCATCGCCAAAATCATAATTATAAGTATTGTTAGCGCCTATGGCTGTAGTGGTGCAGGTAATAGCCGTGCCCGTACATACGGTGTCTTTATCAGTTGTAAATCCAGGTGCAAAAGGGTGGAAGGTATTCACTGTTGTTTTAACGGTATCGGTGCAACCTAGTTTTTTTACGATAAGGGTAATACTATAATTACCTTGGTTGAGATACACATGACTTGGATTTTGAACCGTATCACCCGTGCCATCACCAAAATCCCAAATATATTGTTCGGGCGTTTCTCCTAAGTTGGTAGTAGTGAAATTCACAGTGTCTTTCAAACAGCCTAAGCCCAAGGTTTTCACTACGGAAGTAGTAAGATTAGGAACGCGCACATAGCACGATTTGCTAGTAGTACAAAATTGTCTAAACTGAATGTCATCAATTGCAAAATCGTTTCCGCCTGATGCGGTGTTTTGATTTACGATGCAAATGGTAATGCTCGTACTAGTGCCGCTATACCACGTAGCATGAAATTGTTGCCAAGCACCAGAGGTAGCGGAAAGATTAAAAGCAGAACCCAATAAAACGCCATCGATATTGAATTGTAAGATAGCCGGACTACCGGGATCTACAGAGGTAGCCCAAGCTGAAAAATCGTAAAAGCTATTGGGAATTACCGTAATGGTTTGGCACCATACACTAGTATTGGCTATAGAAGATCCATTGCACACCATCATTTGTCCGGTGCCGGTGGTATGATCTCCAAAATTTCCGAAATTGGTATGTACTACACTAGGGTTGGTAGTTACGGCATAAGTATTCGGATTGGACAATAAGCCCCATGTACCGCCAGTTCCTGGTCCGTATGCAGACGTGAAGCCCGTATTCCCTGCACTAAAGTCGCCATTCACCACAAAGTTGTTGGGCGTAAGTGCTTGTATCGTTAAGGTATACAATTGAGATGCCGAGCCCATAGTAGCACTTGGGTTGATAATATTAGGATTGGACAAGCCCGTTGTTGGCGACCAAGTAGTATCAGAAGTAGCCAATAAACCTGCGCTTATTACACTTGGATTGAATTGTACTTTAGCATTTTTACACGCAATAATGGTATCCGGTAATCCAATAATAGATACGCATTGCGCTTGTGCCGTAATCAGGGTACTGCATATAATAGCTAATAATGATAAAAAACGCTTTGGCATGTTCTTTAGTAAATGTTTGATCATAAAATTAATCTTTTTTAGTATTCTGCCCTCTTTTTCTATGCTTTAAAATGTAAATAGGACCTAAAAATCTACCTATCTTTGTGCTATGGGTAGAATTTTAGCCATCGATTTTGGTAAGAAAAGAACAGGCTTGGCCGTAACCGATCCATTACAAATTATAGCTTCGGGTTTAGAGACCGTAGATTCGAAAGAATTGATAGGGTATCTAAAAAAATATTTCGCTGCCGAAATCGTTGATCAAGTACTCATTGGCTATCCGCTCAACTGGGATGACTCGCCAACCGATGCCACTCCTTTGGTCGATAAATTTCTTAAGCAATTTCAGCATGTATTTCCTACCATGCCTTTTGAGTTGTGCGACGAACGCTATACTTCCAAAATGGCCACCGATGCTATGCTGCAAATGGGCTTAAAGAAAAAAGCGAGGGCCAACAAAGCCTTAATTGATGAAATAAGCGCAACGATAATTTTGCAAGAATATCTGCAAAGCAAAAATTGAGTTGTACCTTTGTAAAAATTAAATTATGTTTTTGCCAATTGTGGCCTATGGCCAGTCTATATTAAGAAAAGTAGGAGTTGCTATCGATGCTCAATATCCGCAGTTAAACGAGCTTATTGCAGATATGTGGGAGACCATGTATAAAAGTAATGGCGTAGGCTTAGCAGCACCTCAAATCAATAAAGCTATTCGTTTGTTTGTGATCGATACCGTACAAATTGTGGAAGGTTTTGATGAGGAGGATAAAAAAGAATATCCGAACGAACGCGGTGTGAAAAAAGTATTTATCAATGCGCAAATAATCGAAGAGTCGGGCGATGAATGGGCATATAATGAAGGTTGCTTAAGTATTCCTAAAGTGAGAGAAGATGTGCTGCGCAAAAAAGTAGTAGTGATTAGCTACCAAGATGAAAACTTTGTAGCGCATACCGAAACGTTTGAGGGTATTACCGCGCGCGTTATTCAGCACGAGTACGACCATATCGAAGGCAAATTATTTATCGATCATATTACCCCTCTGCAAAAGCGTTTATTGAAAAAGAAATTAGAAGATATTAGCAGCGGCAAAGTACGTGTAGATTACAGAATGCTATTCCCTAAAAACTAAGGGTAGGATAAAGTACTGGTGCACGATAAGCGCTCGGTCTCTTTACCGAAAATATGCCAATGGCCTTTGTACTGCAAGTACGAAGGCTTTATTTTTTTATCGATACTGATCATGTGGACTTGCATACTCACCTCAAATTGATAAAACCATGTTGCATACGATAAAGCATACACTCTTTTTACAATAGCATCATCAGCTTTCCTAAACCATGTTTTTAGCGAATTGTAAATGAGCTCGTCTTTGTAGGCCGCTTTAGGTTTGATGCTAAAAATCCAACAAGCTTCATCGTTCCACCATCCACTGCTAAGGGTATATTCATATTTATGCAGTTCTTCTTTATCGAATAGGGCTACTTTGTTGCCAATAAAGGGAATGCCTTTTATGTTGCTGCCGGGGTTGAACAAGAGTTGCTTTAATTGTGCTTTGCTTTTTTCTAAATAAGAGGCCTTGTTATCTTTGATGGGCGTATTTACGGGTTGTTGCGGCTCATTACAAATCGTATTTTTCTTAAAAAATAAATAGTCGAATAGGCTAGCTGTATAATAGCGATAAGCACCCTTTTTGGTATAAAAATGAGGATTAGATTTTTGTTCTATAAGCTGCATAGTTCTACAATGATTTTTATACAGCTGTTTGCTTTTTAGATACAAGCTATCCGTCTTTATGCCTCTAGCATCGTAGGCATACAATTGCGTCTGCTGTTCGTAATTGCTAAAACGGAGTGTTCTAAAAGCACTATAAAAAGAAGTGTCCGTTTGCATTTTTTTAATGAATGCCGACAAGTCCCAACCCGCTTCTATAGCATTGATCACGACGGTATCCATGATGATCGGCGCTGCAAAAATGGAGCTGTCTAAGCGTTGGGCAGCGCTCTGCGTGAATAGGCAACAAGCAAAAAAGAAGCAGGTAATTTTAGTGTACATGTGCTAGCAGCGCTTCGGCAATGATTACATCTTCGGGTGTTGTAATTTTTATATTATAACGCTCACCGACAATTAAATGTATGGGCAATTGCATCGCTTCTACCACACTGGCATCGTCGGTAAAGGCATCTTGATAGTTTTGCTCAAAGGCTTTTTTAATAAGGGCAATCTGAAAAGTTTGTGGTGTTTGAACGGCAACAAGCGTTGCACGATCTTCTCGAGTATGCATATCGCCTTGTATTCTTCGAATACTGTCTACAAGACCTACAGCAGGTATAGCAGAGCCTTTAGTTTCGGCTTGTGCAATGCACGCTTGTATAAGCTGCGCGCTTACTAAGGGGCGCACGCCATCATGAATCAGCACAATACCATCAGTATCCGGTATGGCTTGCAATCCATTTTTTACACTTTCAAAGCGGGTAGCACCACCGCTTACTAAGCTTACGCTGGCATGCAGTCCTTCCTTTTCCATTAGCGTTCTCATACGTTCGCGATGCGCTTCGGGGTGCACTATAATAAGCTGGATATGGGGTATGGCTTTAGCAAAAGCCAAAACCGTATGGAGTATAATCTCTTTTTGATGTAAAGGTAAAAACTGCTTAGGCAACGCTGTGCCCATGCGGGTACCTTGACCGCCTGCAACAATTAGCGCATAAATGGGAAGAGAAGACATAAAAATGGTTTAATTTGTAGTACAAAAAAACAACCTTTTATTTATATGACCCGCATTTTCTTATTTTTTTCTCTAATCTTAAGTGCAGCACTTGTTCGAGCTCAAAAAATTTATAGTTGCAACCAAGCTTATGAGGCCGATATAAAAGTGTTTGTAGTCAATCAGAAATACCAAGCCGATTTGTGTGTGTATAGGGCGGCTCAAAAATACGAGGCGCAAGACAATAAAGGGCTTTGGTTTTTTACCGAACAAAAATACGAGGCCGATAAAAAAATCTTTTTCGTAAATCAGCAATATGAAGCCAAGCTGCTGATCTATTTTGTGAAAAATAAATACGAGGCAGGTTGGCAGAAAAAAGAAAAGCAGTATATGCTTTACTAATTACTTTACGTCTTGCATCAGTTTTTTCACCAAGGGTGCAATGGTAATCAATACCACACCTGCTATGAGGGCATAGATGGCTAGTTGTTTATAGCCGTTGGCATATACGTTTAGTTTTTCTAAATTGCTGGCATGCTCAGAGGCATCTGCAATATTAGCGCCTAGCAAGCCCGCAAAATACTGACCATAGGCACTTGCCAAAAACCACATGCCCATAATAACTGCTTGTGTTTTTGCAGGCGATAATTTAGTCATGGCCGACATACCAATGGGCGATAAGCACAGCTCACCGAAAGTGATAATAAACCAGCCAAAGGTGAATAGGTTGAGTGAGGTTTTGCCCGATGCATCAGCAAAGAATTTGGTATAATAAAAGATGGCAAAACCGCCGGCTAAAAATAAAAAGCCTAAGCCAAATTTCACTACCGTATTAGGTTCTAGTTTGCGCTTATGTAGCCATAGCCATACCATACCCACCAAGGCTGCAAAGACGATTACAAAAAAAGAATTGGCAGCATTATTTACCCCATTCGGATCTAATGATACACCCAATACGGTATTGTTTAAATTATGCGCTGCAAACAAACTGAGCGAGCCACCACTTTGTTCAAAGAAGGCCCAGAAGAAAATGGAAAATACAATGAAAACCAGTGCTGCAATTAATTTTTTATTTTCAGCAACAGAAAAACTGCGCATTTCATAAAAGAGGTATAGCAAAGAAGCCGGACCAATGATGAACATAAAGATATCCGTATAATCGGTATTCGATACCATAGTCATGATGATAGGGATAATCAATAGTGAGCCGATATACGTAGCAAGCTCTAAGCGTTTGCGCTTTGAAGCTTGCATAGCTGCAAGGGGTGAAAGCCCAATTTCGCCTAAGCTTTTTTGTGTTTGAGTAAACGTGATGAGACTTACGAGCATTACTACCGCCGCAAAACCAAAAGCTACATTCCAGCGGAGCGCAGCCGGCACTAGCGATGCCCATAACGAACCATTAGCAACCGCAATACAAATATAGCCGCCTATTAGAGCGCCTAAATTAACGCCTGCATAAAACAAAGAAAATCCCGCATCGCGTCTTGGATCATCGTCGGCATAGAGCTTACCTACGATGGTAGATATATTGGGTTTAAAAAAGCCAGTGCCTATGATGGTAAAGCTGATACCAAAAAAGAAAAAATGTTGCGGATCGATGGCTAAAATAATACTACCAATAATCATGAGTAAGCCGCCCCAAAATAAAGATTTGCGATAGCCCAATAATTTATCGGCAAACAAGCCACCAATAAAGGTGAAGGCATATACGAAAGCCTGCGTAGCGCCATATTGCAAATTGGCTACTTTATCGTTCATGCTCAATTGGCTTACCATAAAGATGACCAGCATGCCCCGCATACCATAGAAGCTAAAGCGTTCCCACATTTCACTAAAAAACAAATACCACAATTGCTTAGGGTATTTCCCTTTAAAGTTTTGTATTTCTTGTATGCTGCTATTTGTATTTTCCATAAAACAATATTAATAAAAAAGC
>CAMBYG010000057.1 GCA_945872085.1 Chitinophaga pinensis
TAACTACTCAATAACCGCAATACACTTCAATTCTATTGCAATCGCCGATGGCAAAGAGGTAACACCTACCGTAGTTCTGCAGGGCATACTACTAGCAAAATACTCCGCATAAATTTTATTATAAATATGAAAATCACGTTTCATATCTACTAAGAAAACAGTGACGTCTACCAACTGCTCCCACTTGCCCCCACTCGCTTCTAATACTGTTTTTACATTTTTAAAAACACTGTGACACTGTGCTGCAAAATCAAAAGATTTAAACTGTCCATGCTTATCTAATTCTAATCCAGGAATAGCATCCGTTTCGGGGTCGCGTGGACCAATACCGGAAAGAAATAATAAATTACCAACCTTACGCGCATGAGGATATAATCCCATAGGTTGCGGTGCAGCGCTTACTTCTATTTTAGTGTTCGACATACTTATTTTATTTAGTGTGTAGTGCCTAAGGCAATACAAATATTTTTTTGTTCTGTAAAAAATTTAATGGCTTCCCAGCCACCTTCTCTTCCAATGCCGCTATTATTAAAACCGCCAAATGGTGTTCTTAAATCGCGGAGCAACCAACAATTCACCCATACAATACCATTATGAATTTTTGCAGCCATTGTATGCGCACGGGTCAAATCTTGTGTCCAAATGGTAGCAGCCAAACCATAATCGCTGCAATTGGCTTTTGCTAAAGCATCTGCTTCGTCATCAAAAGATTGAAGCGTAACCACCGGACCAAAAATTTCTTCCATATTCGTTTTGCAATTGGGGCCGAGGCCTTCTATAATGGTTGGGGCTATAAACAATCCGTTTTCGCATCTGCCACTACCTTTTATGGCATGACCGCCCAATAAAATAGTGCCGCCTTCTGCTTTGGCTTGCTCAATACATTGCAATACTTTATCGAAATGCATTTTGGAAACGATAGCACCTTGCTTACTTGTTTTTTCTAAAGGATCGCCAACCGTTAATGCGGCTGCTCGTTCTACAAATGCTTTTTTAAATTTTTCGTAAATAGACGCATGAATTAATATTCTACTGCCGCACAAACATATTTGTCCTTGATTGGCAAAAGAAGATTGAATAACGGTATGCATCATCGTGTCCCAATCGCAATCGGGAAAAATTATCGCTGGGTTTTTGCCGCCCAACTCTAAAGATATTTTTTTAAACATCGGTGCGGCTACCGCTGCAATTTCTTTTCCGGCTCTAGTGCTGCCTGTAAACGATATTGCTTTTATAGCAGGATGCGCCACCATGGCACTACCACAATGTTGGCCACCACCGTGTAAGATATTCAAAACGCCATCGGGTAAGCCTGCTTCTTTACAAATAACACTCAATAAATACGCCGTATTGGGCGTTACTTCCGAAGGTTTGGCAATCACACAATTGCCTGCAGCTAAGGCTGGGGCTATTTTCCAGGTAAATAAATATAAAGGTAAATTCCAAGGCGAGATGCAAGCTACAACGCCTATTGGCTGACGCAGCGTATAATTAATCGCTTTGTCTTCCATGCTATGGCTCTCGGATGCAAAGTGCATTAAGCCTGTTGCAAAAAATCTAAAGTTACTTGCGGCTCTCGGTATATCTACGCGCGTGCTCAAGCTTAGTGGCTTACCGTTATCATTGGTTTCCGCTAAAGCCAAAGCTTCTAAATTGCTTTCTAGGAGCTCGGCTATTTTATTAAGCACTTTAAAGCGTTGCTCTGCTGAGGTCGTGCTCCAAGCGGGAAATGCTTGTTGCGCTGCCGTTACAGCAAGTTGCACATCTTCTTCGGTACTATCTGGCACCGCACATAATACTTCGCCGGTAGCTGGATTGCAATTATCAAAATACTGTTGTTGGGTAGGCGCTATAAAATTACCGCCAATAAAATTCGCTAATCGATTTGGAAGTTCTAAATGCATATTATTTATCGCTGATCATAAGGGGTGTATTTTTACTATTACCCATTATAATAATTTTGGTATTGGTAGAAGTAGCAATTTCTTTTTGTGCTTTAATCATTTCGTATTGCAATTGCTTATCGCTCAGTTCGGCACTAATAATTTTTTGATAATCAGCAATACCTTGTGCTTCTACGCGTTTACGCTCTGCTTCTTGTTTTTCTTTTTGCAATACAAACTGCATTTTTTGTGCTTCTTGTTCCGCATTTATTTTCGACTCTATCGTTTGTTTTACCGAATTGGGTAAATTGATATTGCGCACTAATAATTGCTCTAAGATTAAACCACGTTTTTTGAAATCGGAAGCGATCGTTTTAAAAATTCGATCTTGAAACTCGTCTCTTTTGGTTGAATATAAAGCCACCGCATCATAATACACCGCATTGTCTCTTATCTTTGTTCTCGATACCGGACGCACAATGGTATTGATATAATCTGCACCCAATTCTTTATAAATTCTTGGCGCTTCGCTCGGCATCACTTTAAACAAAACCGTAAGGTCAATCACTACTTCCAAGCCATCTGCAGACAATACCCGTATAGCATCATCGCCTTCTTTATCGCCCTCACTGTGCACACCACTCATGGTATAATTTTGCGTTTGCACATTATATAAAATTACATCTGCAAAAGGGTTTTTTACATTCAAGCCATTCGTTAAAGGTTGTGCATCTACCGATCCAAATAAGGTTTTTACCCCTACCGTTCCGGGATCAATTACTATAAACATAGAAAAGAATGCGCCCACCGCTATTAAACCGATACTGAACCATCGTGCATATTTCGCAATCGATTCGGTTGGTTTGTTAAATCGTAATACAAAGGATACGATTAAAAAGATAATGCCAATGATAATAAGTGCCATAGATAACTTGTTTTTATACAACGAAAGTAATTACTATTTTAATACCCTTGCCACATTCGCTTAAATAAAATTTTAAATACTTTTGTTGTCCTACCCAAAACTTACATTAGATATGCATCCTTTTATTTCCATAGCCAACGATTGGTTCGATGCTTTTAACCGACACGACTTAGAAGCATTGCTAGCTTTGTATGATGAGCAAGCTGCGCATTATAGTCCCAAGTTAAAAATACATCAACCCGAAACAGATGGTTATATAAAAGGGAAAGCACAACTCCGCGCTTGGTGGCAAGATGCTTTTACTCGTTTGCCGCAATTGCATTATCAAGTACTACAAATAATGCATAATGAAGAAGGTATATTTTTTGAATATATACGAAGTACACCCAACGAAGCCGATATGCAAATTGGTGAAGTATTAATGATTAAAGAAGGAAAAATTATAGCCTCGCGCGTATATCACCGATAAGCTTATCGTCTTCTGCGCTTTGTTGCTTTTTTTGCCGCTGGTTTTTTTACCGCTTTTTTAGCTACTGCTTTTTTACGTGCTGCAGCCTTATGATGTCTTGCTGCGCGCGATGTGTGTTTTTTGATGATTGGCTTTGGAGCCGGAGCTGCTGCTTTTGCTACAGGCGCTGGTTTAGGGGCCGGTGCTGGCGTAGGCGCTGCAACTGCGGCTGGTGCTGCCGTTGTAGTATCTGCTGTTGGTGCTGCTGCAACCGTCATTGCAGCCACATTATCGCGCAAAAAGAGCGTATCACTTTCATTTACTATCGTGCTTGGATCGCCTAAAACAATGGGTGCACCATTAGCTTTTTTTGATTCTTGATCGCAAGAAACCATACCCAAAAGGATAAAAGCAAAGAGTAAAGAGTTCGTAAATTTTTGCATACTACGCGATAATTTTGGGTACAAAATACAAATTAATAGTTTAATAATTTTTGAATCGATTCGGCTAAGCGACTTTTTGCTAAAAAGTTATTTTCTAAAGGTATAGCAAACGGAACGGGCGTATCTAAGCTAGCGCAGCGCATTACAGGGGCATCTAAATCGGTAAAACAGTGTTCACTAATCCAAGCGCTTATTTCGCCACCAAGGCCACCTATCAGGGTATCTTCGTGTAATACCAATACTTTCCCGGTTTTTTGCACACAGGCTTTTATAGCTTCATAATCTAATGGCAATAAGCTACGCAAATCCAATAGTTCGATAGACACTGCTGGATGCGCCGCTGCATAAGCCGTAACCCAATGCACACCGGCACCGTAGGTAATGATGCTGATATCATCGCCCGACAATACGGTAGCTGCTTTTCCAATTTCTATAGTATAATACGCATCGGGCACTGGAGCAGAAATACTTCTATACAATACTTTATGTTCGAAAAATAAAACCGGATTAGGATCTTCGAAAGCGGCATTGAGCAAGCCTTTTGCATCGTATGGATTTGATGGGTAGAGCACTTTCAAACCAGGGGTATGCGTAAACCACGCCTCATTACTTTGGCTATGAAAAGGACCCGCACCCACGCCAGCGCCCGTAGGCATACGCACCACCACATCGGCATTTTGTCCCCAACGGTAATGTATCTTAGCCAAGTTATTAATAATTTGATTGAAGCCTACCGTAACAAAATCGGCAAACTGCATTTCCATCATAGTCTTATAGCCTTTTATAGAAAGGCCTAGCGCTGCACCAATAATGGCACTTTCGCACAAAGGTGTATTGCGCACGCGCGCTTTTCCGTATTTAGCACAGAGGCCTTCGCTTACTTTAAACGCACCACCATACTCTGCAATATCCTGACCCATCAAAATGAGATTGGGATGGCGTTCCATACTTTGATCTAAAGCTTCGCTAATGGCTTGTATCATTTTCTTTTCTGATACCGTAGCGGTGCTCGGCGCAATGGCTTTATTATCAAAAGGCGCATAGATATCATTGAGCTCTGCTTGCGTATCTACCAGCGTATCGGTTTTAGAAAAACCAAGTGCAATGCCCGCTTCCATTTCTGTTTGTATAGCGGCTCTATACGCTTCTATTTCTTCGGTGGTGATGATTTTCTTTTTCAGTAAAAAATCTTCGAAGTTTTGCAAAGGATCTTTTTTAGCCCACAGTTCAAACAATTCTTTAGGCACATATTTCACACCACTTGCTTCTTCATGGCCACGCATTCTAAAGGTCATGCATTCTACCAAAATAGGTTTTTGCTCTTTAATACAATAGGCTTTAGCCGCTTGTATCTGTTGGTATACCTCCACAATATTATTACCATCGATGGTAATGCCTTTCATACCATAGCCTATAGCTTTATCGGCTATTTGCTTGCAAATAAATTGTTCATCGCTTGGCGTACTAAGGCCGTAGCCATTATTTTCTACAATAAAAATAACGGGCAGTCCCCATACGGCAGCTACATTGAGTGCCTCATGAAAATCGCCTTCGCTGGTAGCACCATCGCCGCTAAACGCCAAAGACACTTTTTGTTCTTGTTTTAATTTATGTGCCAGCGCCACCCCATCGGCAATAGCCAATTGCGGACCCAAATGCGAAATCATACCACAGATATGGTGCGCATTGATGCCAAAGTGAAACGAACGCTCACGGCCTTTACTAAAGCCTTCTTGATGCCCTTGCCATTGCAAAAACAATTTATCGAAAGGCACCTTTCTAGCGGTAAACACCCCCAAATTGCGATGCATAGGCATAATATATTCGTCGGCATCTAAGGCTAGGGTAGCCCCCACTGCAATAGCTTCTTGACCAATACCCGAAAACCATTTCGATATTTTTCCTTGGCGCAACAAGACCAACATTTTTTCTTCTATCATTCTAGGCTTCAACAAAGCAGCATATAATTCCTTCAACAGGGCTTTGTCCATGCCTTTAATATCAAATTGCATAGCATTCTTTTTGAGGGTATAAAGTTAATCTAATGTCGGTAAAAGCCTTCTATTTTAAATGACTTTCTATTTTTTTAAAAATATTTAATAAAGCCTCGCTTCAAGGCAACAATTTTTACTTTTCTTTTTTACCTTTGCATGACCGAGTAACTTTTCCACCAAATTTTATTGCTTGTAAATCTCTTGCCGGTCATAAACTAAGAACGTATGACAAAATATATTTTTGTAACCGGCGGGGTTACTTCTTCATTAGGCAAAGGCATTATTGCGGCTTCTTTAGCCAAACTCTTACAAGCAAGAGGCTACAGCACAACTATTCAAAAATTTGACCCTTATATCAATATCGATCCGGGTACACTAAACCCCTACGAGCATGGAGAGTGTTATGTAACCGAAGATGGTGCCGAAACCGATTTGGACTTAGGGCATTACGAGCGTTTTCTAAACACCTTTACATCGCAGGCTAATAATGTGACTACGGGTCGTATCTACCAACACGTTATCAGTCAAGAGCGCGCGGGTGCCTACTTAGGCAAAACCGTGCAAGTTATTCCGCATATCACCGACGAGATTAAAAGAAGAATGTTGCTCTTGGGCAATGAGAAAAAATATGATGTAGTGATTACCGAATTAGGCGGCACGGTAGGCGATATTGAATCGCTACCATATGTAGAAGCGGTACGCCAATTGAAATGGGAGATGGGCAGCGAAAACTGTATTGTGGTGCACCTTACCTTAATTCCGTATTTGAATGCTGCTAAAGAATTAAAAACAAAACCAACCCAGCACTCCGTAAAATTGATGAGTGAAAACGGTTTGAACCCCGATATCTTAGTATGCCGCACCGAGCATCCGCTCAATGATGATATCAAACGCAAAGTGGCTTTATTCTGTAATGTAACCAAAGACGCGGTTATAGAGGCTTTAGATGCCGATACGATCTATGGTGTGCCTTTAGAAATGATGCGTGAGAAATTAGATAAAATCTGTTTAACCAAATTGCAATTGCCGATCAGCAAAGAACCAGAACTACTAAAATGGAAAGAGTTTTTAAACAAATTGCGTTATCCAAAATCTAAAATTACCGTAGGCCTTATTGGTAAATATGTAGAGCTACAAGATGCATACAAATCTATTTTGGAAGCTTTGATACATGCTGGTGCAGTAAACGAATGCAAAGTGGTGATAAAAAATATACACTCCGAATTTTTGACACCAGAAAACGCAGTAGAAAAATTACAAGATGTAGATGCTATACTAGTAGCGCCGGGTTTTGGTAGCCGAGGTATAGAAGGAAAAATACATGCTATCCATTATGCGCGCACGAAAAAAATTCCGTTTTTTGGTATTTGCTTAGGTATGCAAATGGCTTGTGTAGAGTTTGCACGAAATGTATTGAACATGGGCGATGCGCACTCTACCGAGATGAATGCACAAACCGGCCATCCGGTTATTGCGATGATGGAAGAGCAAAAAAATATTTCGCAAATGGGCGGCACCATGCGCTTAGGTGCATTCGATTGCGCATTACAAGAAGGTTCTAAAGCAGCGGCCATATATGGTAGCACCAGCATTAGCGAGCGCCACCGCCACCGCTACGAGTTTAACAATGCCTACTTAGAGGCTTTCGAAAAAAATGGTTTGATACCGGTGGGCAAAAACCCAGCTACGGGCTTAGTAGAAATTATGGAAGCTCAAGATCATCCTTTTTATATAGCTACGCAGTTTCACCCAGAGTATAAGAGCACGGTAGAAAATCCGCATCCGCTTTTTGTAGCCTTTGTGCAAGCGGCTAAGCAGTATAGCAACAAATAATTTTTAATAAAAAAAGCCCCTAAATTTTTTTGGGGCTTTTTTATTTTTTCTAATTGGTGGTAGCTAATTTGTGTATATATAATTGTTGTTTTGATAGCTGCATGACCCAATACATTATTGGGTACTTTACCAATGCAATTTTCAAATGATTTTTAACTGTTCTATCCGTTTTTTGTAATACTGAAGTTCAAAAAAGATACAATCTTTATCAACTAGTTTGGCAAAGCTGATAGTGTAATTAGAACGATTAAATGAGGGGTTCATAAACGATTGTTTTTTAAATTATTAACAACATAGAATTTCATATAACTTGCGTAAAGCAGACAATTTAAAATCCACATTACGCATAATTGGATTAAAATAACAAATTGAATTTCAGGGAATGATACTTTATTGATATTTTTTTAGCAATTTAATTGTTCGTATATTTATGAGTTAGTGGTAAGTTTTAAAGACAACTTTGATATGGTAAATACAATAAATTAAGTACTCATTAAAAAATAAACAAAATGAGCAAAATATTAATTCCAACAGATTTTAGCGAGAACTCACTAAATCAACTTGACACTTTTATTCAAAACTATAAAGAAGAAGGTTTTGAATGTGTATTGATGTTTTCCGATTTCTTAGAGGATCCTATTCCAGAGTTGCTTTTTTATAATCAAACTAAGTATTTAGATAAAAAAATGCCTAAAAACTTTAAAACCATGTTTGAAGAATTAGAAGTAAAATATTCTACAAAATGTAGAATAAGCATCGTTCCGTTTCATGGTTTTACAACAAATGCATTCAAAAATTTTCTTGAAGGTAATAACATATATAACTGTTTTGTACCTAAAAATCTTGAGTATAAAATGGGTATAAATCCTAATAAATTCATCACTAAATCAAAATTAACAACAATATAAAATGAATAAAGCAAATTTTCCAACTACCCCAATGGGGCGAATAAAATTATTTTTTACCTTTTTTGATTCTAGATGGGAGGACATAACCAAAGAAAATTGGTTAAAGGTAACATACAAAGATTTCAGTGCTGGCTTAATAGTAGCAATGACAGCTATCCCAATGGCTATGGGCTTTGCTATGGCTATGGGTATGCGACCTGAACATGGCATTATAGCAGGTGCATTGGCGTGTGTAGTTGGTAGAACTTTTGGGGGTTCTAAATATCAAGTATATGGACCAACAGCGGCTTTTATTCCAGTTATTGCTGCCTTGATTGCAAAGTACAGTAATCCAACAAATGGAGGTTCTTTTGAGGAAGCCCACGGTTTCTTGGTATTGGTTTCTATTATTTCGGGAATCATTCTTGTTATTATGGGGATATATGGTGTAGGCAAATATGCTAAACTTGTTCCCAATTCTATTATTGTTGGTTTTACAATTGGAATTGCTGCCTCTATTGCCCTAACTAATTTTGAAGACATTTTAGGAATAGAAAATTTCAAAGAATTGCTTGGTAAAAATAAGGATATTCACGGGGGTTTTTTTCATAATATATACTTAGCATTTGGCAACTTAGGAGTAATTAATTTATGGTCAGTTTTTTTAGGATTACTTACTTTTGTTTTAGCAAAATATCTACTAAAAATTTCTATCTATATACCAGGACCTGTAATTGCTATGGGGACAGCCACTTTGTTGGCAGCCACTTTGTTAGCTGATAAAAATATAATACTGGTACGTGATTTGTATGGCTCTATTCCAAACAATTTTCTCAAATTACAAATGCCATATTTACCTTCAATGAATGGAGGTGTATTGCTTGATATTGTATACTTTGCTGTAGCTATCGTATTTGTATCGGGCGTAGAAAGTGTTTTGTGTTCTTCAATGGCAGATCGATTAGCAAAAAATGAAAAAACGCCATTTAACCCAGACAAAGAATTTTTTGGTCAAGGTTTAGTTCAGATCATTACACCATTGGTACAAGGCTTTCCGTGCACAGGTGCTTTAGCAAGAACAGCTACAAGCATAAAAGCAGGTGCTACTACACCTTTAGCTGGTTATTTTAAAGCAATTCTAAAATTATCTATGGCTTATTTTTTAGCTCAATATTTAGAATTAATTCCTATGGCTTGTATTGGTGGAATATTGGTTTGGGTTGCAAGTAATATGATAAAACTATCTGAAATTAAAGAAATTAAGCATTCAGGAAAATTCGAATTTTCGATGATGGTTTATACTGCAATAATGGTACCAATGACAGACTTTTTGACTGGAGTACTTTCTGCACTAGTTATTTACTTTTTGGTCAAGTATACCTACAAAAGAATGGAAAGAAAAAAAACCAGCCACTAACATCGTATTGGCAATAGTGGCACTAACAGCTGTAAACTCAACATTTATAATTCTATTGGGCATTTGTGCTAAACTGAATATTCGTACTTCTAATCCCAGCCTTCGAAAAGCTGCAAAACTTTAGATGCAATCGATTGCCCATTACAAGAAGGTTCTAAAGCAGCGGCCATATATGGCAGCACCAGCATTAGCGAGCGCCACTGCCACCGCTACGAGTTTAACAATGCCTACTTAGAGGCTTTCGAAAAAAATGGTTTGATACCGGTGGGCAAAAACCCAGCTACGGGCTTAGTAGAAATTATGGAAGCTCA
>CAMBYG010000058.1 GCA_945872085.1 Chitinophaga pinensis
TTTAATGGTTTTAATTAGTATCCTGTATTTTGAACTAAGTTTGGATTTGCATTAATATCTGCAGACGGAATTGGGAATAAAGCTCTCCAAGACTCAACTGCTTGACCATTAATAGTATTTCCTTTCCATGGCCATAAATAAGTTCCAGAAGTAAATAATCCAAAACGAATTAAGTCGGTACGACGATGACCTTCCCAATACAATTCACGAGCTCTTTCGTCGATGATATAATTTAAATCGTAAGAAGCTAAGTTTGCAGTAATTCCTGCTCTTGATCTTAATGCTACTAATTTATTTAAAGCCAAAGTAGCATCGCCTGTTCCACCACGTTTTACCGCTTCAGCATAAATTAAATATGCTTCAGCTAAACGGAAGATTGGGAAATCGGTATCTACAAAAGTTAAGTTAGAACCTGTAGCACCAGTAGAAGTTACATTTTTGTATTTTCCAACTGCATATCCGTTTGTAAACTCACCAATATCTGCAATTGCTTTTGTTTGACCAGCCGTATGGAAGATACCACGTTTGTCTGCTGTATCGGTAAATTTATCAACTAATCCTGCTGTTGTTCTCAAACCGCCCCATCCGCCATCAACACCATATGCTGCTGCGCTCATAGAACCACCTACTGCTGCATGTACTAAGAACGTAGTACCACCATAAGTACGGGTGTTATTACCATCAAAGTTAACAGCAAAGATAATTTCGTTTGATTTGTGGTTATCTGCTAAGAATAAATTAGCGTATTTAGTTTCTAAAGTATATCCAGTAACATCCATTACTTTTTTAGCATAGGTAGCTGCTTCTGTATTTTTTGCAGTGCCGGTATAAACTTGTGCATTCAAATACAAATTTGCTAACAACATCCAAGCTGCTGCTTTGTCAGCACGGCCATATTCGTTTGTTTTTGGATCTTTAAGCGTATTTTCAATCGCTAACAATTCTCCTTCGATGTAAGCAAATAAAGTAGCACGATCTGTTTGTTTTGGTAAGGTAGCACCTACTTTATCATTTTCTGTAACGAACGGAACGTTACCAAACATATCTAATGCATGCCAATAACTTAAGGCACGGCAGAAGCGAGCTTCGTCTCTATACATTTTAGCTAAATCAGCATTAGCACCGGTAATGCTACGAGCAGCTAATTTATCATCTTGTGTTTCACGAATAAACTCGTTGCATAAAACGATTTGATAAAAAATACGATTATACATAGCTGCAACGAACTCATTAGTAGAAGTCCATTTCATCCAGTGGTAATCTTTAATGGTACCATCATTCCAACCAATAACAGCTTCGTCAGTTGTTAATTCTTGCGCTTTGAAGTATTGACGGATATAAGAAGAGAATCCTTCGTCGATACCAGCGATATCTGGTTTTCCCGCAGGTCCTTCTTGACCACTCACCGCATAACCTGCATAAATTTTTGCAAGAATTGGTTTGTAGTTTGCAAAATCAGCGTACACGGTAGCTGAAGTAATAGCATTTACAGGAGAAGTATTTAAATCTCTAGTACAACTTGCAAGCATACCTGCTCCAAGTGCTAAAATCGTTAAACTTTTAAATAATATATTTTTCATACGTTTCTTTTTTATAGTTTATTAAAACTGAAGATTAGCACCCAAAGAGAAGATTCTTGGACGAGGATATTTATTGTTATCAATACCACTAGAAACTTCAGGGTCAATACCGTTATAGTTAGTAATTACGAATGCATTTTGAACAATTGCAGACAAGCGTAAGCTTGCTTTTTTATTGAAAATACTTCCTACATTATAACCTAAGTTGATATTATCCATTCTTAAGAAAGAACCATTCTCAATATAGTAGTTAGACCAATATTGAGGCGCTTGGAAGTTCGTTGTTAATACACTGCTGTGTACATTGCTTAAATAACCTGCAGAATTGTAAATATTTTGCATAGTACCTAAGTTAGACGCATTGTTGTTATAAATATACTGACCAATATTAGCTCTCATAGTCATGTTTAATGTCCATTTATTGTAACGGAGATTATTAGTGAAACCTAAAATTTGAGTTGGCTCAGAAGATTTAAATAAAGACTTATCTTTAGAATCTACAACACCATCACCGTTTTGATCAACATACACCCCTTCAATTGGTTTGCCGTTAGCATCATAAACTTGTTGGTAAGTATAGAAAGAGTTGATAGAATTTCCTACAGAATTTAATTGAATAGTATTACCAACACCACCAGCGATACCACCACCAGCAACACCAAGATAGTTGCTATCTTGAACTTGCAATAATTTAGTAATCGTATTTTTGTTTTGAGCAAAGGTTACACCAAAGTCCCAAGTAAAGTTTGGTTTGTTGATGATTTGAGCATTCAACATAATTTCAAAACCTTTATTTTCCATATTACCTACATTAGACCACATAAAGTTGGTTAAATTGGTACCTGCAGCTAAAGGAATATAGTTGATTAAGTTTTCTGTTTTTTTGTTGTAGATATCTACACTACCATTAATGCGGTTGTTAGCAAATCCGAAATCGATACCCACATTTTGAGTAGTTTGTGTTTCCCATTTGATATCTGCATTGTAACCTTCTGGACGAAGGGTATTGATGAAGGTATTACCAAATTGGTAAGCAGCAGAAGGTGCACCTGGAGTGTATTTAGCTAAATATATGAAATCAACTGGTAACGATGGGTTACCTGTTTGACCCCAACCTAAACGCACTTTTAAGTTAGAGATTGTATTGCTATTTTTCAAGAAACCTTCTTCGCTAATTCTCCATGCTACAGCTGCAGATGGGAATAATGCCCAACGATTTGCTTCTGGCATTTTTGAAGAACCATCACGACGCATTGTTGCAGTCAATAAGTATTTTCCTTTAATGTTTAAGTTTAATCTACCAAAATATGATTGAATATTAGGGAAACTTGGAGTTACTAAGCCACCAGTATTTGGAATCATAACGCCATTTGCACTATAAGCAGCATTATTAGAAGTGCTACTATAAAAATCTTGCCAAGAATAACCAGCCGTTACATTTAAATTAGAACCACCGAAATCTTTTACATAATTTAAATAGAAGTCGAACAATTTATTTTTGCTCATACCTTCATATTTAGAAGAATAACCACCCGTAGTATAGTTAGTAGCTGCAGAAGCAGGAATAAATACAGAACCATTACTAGATTGATTATCATATGCAACATTCATTACCATTCTTAATGCAGGTAAGAAATGTGTTTTATAATCCAACATAATATTACCCATTGTTCTATAGGTATTGCTTAAATCATTTTTCAAATTTAATAAACCTACTGGGTTTCTTGGAGCAATTGGAATTGGATTGCCACTTTGGTTTAACCACTCGTAATATCCACCCCATGTACCTTTATAGCTATTAATTGGTTTTGTAGGGTCGAAAGTAACTGCAGAACCAATTGCACCTTCGTTGGCAAATTGTGTTCCAGTTGCAGAAGCTTTAAAGTTTACATCAACTTTTAAGTGATTATCCCAAAACATTGGAGTAACATTAAATGCTACAGATGTTCTGTTTAAACTACCTGTTTTTAAAATACCTTGTTGGCTTAAATTACCCACAGAAAAACGATAAGGATATAATGTTTTACCACCGGTGATGCTCAAGTTATTATCCGTAGCTATTGCTGTTCTAAACACTTGATTTTGCCAATTTGTATTATTTACAGTATCTAATAATTTAATCCAATTTTGGTTGCCACTACTTTTTACTAAGGCTTTAAAGTCGTTAGAATTCAACATATCCAATTGTTTTGGATTGTATGATAAAGAGGTAACAGAACTGAAAGTAACTTGTACATTTTCAGAATTTTTTCCTCTTTTAGTGGTTATGATGATTACACCATTTGCCGCACGCACCCCATAGATAGCCGTTGCAGATGCATCTTTCAATACATCAATAGACTCAATATCATTAGGGTTAATCATGTTTAATGGATTAGCAGAACCTGCAACACCCATATCGGTAACTGGAGTTCCATCAATTACAATTAGTGGGTCGTTAGAACCCGCAATACTCGCATTACCACGAATACGGATACGGCTTCCAGCACCTGGAGCACCACCTTCTGTAGTGATTTGTGCACCGGCAACTTTACCATTAATTAATTGCTCCGCAGAGGTTACATTACCTTGCAAAAAGTCTTTTGATTTGATAGAAATCACAGAACCTGTTAAATCTTTTTTCTTAACTGTTCCATATCCTACTACGACTACATCATTCAATGCTTTTACTTTAGCAGAAGAAGTATCGGTTGTATTTTGCGCAAATGTTGGGCTCATTAGAGACAACATTAACGTCATACAAAATGAAATTTTGATTAATTGTTTAACCATAAAAAAGTTGATTTTGGTTTAATTTTGCTTACAAGATATAAATTATTTTAACACAAAGTTAATATTTACTTATTTTTTTTGTTTTTAATATTAATTTTTTAAAGCCTACTCTATTACAATTGGGTGCCAATAGGCCTGATCTTTGAACTGTAATTTTACTATATAAAAGCCCGGTTTTTGATCTAAATTGTTGATTTTTATTGAGTTAAATCCTTTTTCAACCCATCCAACATATAACGTTTTTACATGTATTCCTAGATTATTAAATAAATCTATATTAACATGGCTAGAAGCGGATTCAAAATCGATTGTGTAATCGCCCTTGCTAGGATTTGGGTATACGCTCAAACCAATAGCTTCATTCTTATTTAAAGCCTCCACGTTTGTAGTTACCACACCGGTAGAAAGCGTATCGTTGATAAATACTTTATAAGCTCCAGGCGTTAACGTAAAATTCTGTGTGTTTGTAGCTACTTGAAGGCTATCTCCTGTCAAATAATTTTTCCATTTGCCTAAACTCGGAAAATCGATACTCGTATTTACCGTATTCGCATCAAAATTTGCTAAAACTACTACATTTAAGTCGCTATGGGTTAACACTAATTTTTTTACGAAAACACTAGACAGGTCGGTTCCGTTGCCTACTGTTAAATTACTGAAAACAGCTGGTTTGTATGCTCTTAACTTAGACAAGGAACTAACAATTTCTTTCAATCTTCTACGATAGGTATTTTGTAGATAATCCCAACGGATAGGTTTAGGATCTAATCTACAATTATTATTAACCGTACCATTTACACAGGTATTAATAGAATAGTCATAGCCCATTTCTCCAAATTGCCAATACATTTTTGCGCCTGGCACTAGTAACATAAGCGCATTTAAAGCTTCATTGCGTTGCAAACCCGTTTGCAGATCTTTAACGTCATAGTTGGCAGTAGTCAATCCGTAATTAACGTTTTTATACATTAAACGCTCTTCATCATGGCTCTCTGCATAACTAATCAAGCCCAATTTTGTATGCCCTTTAAAAGGAGCATACGCTCTCGTTAACGAACTATTGCTTACATAACCCATGGTGTTTTGATTGGATTCATAATTTAAATTATTCCATAACAACATACCATAATTAGCTAATTCAATTTCTTCTTGGTCGCCACCAAAGTGCTCTAAAATACAATACGATCCGGGAGCCACCGCTTGCATAGAATCGTAGTAATTTTTCCAAATAGCGATGCGCGATGCATCATAATTGCCCCATGCTCCTACATTGCTTCCACTATTAACTTGGGTAAAACCTTTTGATAAATCCCAGCGGAAACCGTCTACTTTATATACACTAAGCCAATGACGAATAAAACGATATACATGGTATTTGGTAGCTGCAGATTCATGATTAAAATCGTTGAAAACATTAAACGGATGCTTAGGTGTTGGATTCAACCATGGATTATTGCTAGCCGCTTGGCTATTAGCTCCATCCCAATATAATTGCGCTAAAGGACTATTACCGGTCACATGATTTAGAGCAATATCAAGTATCACTGCAATACCTTTTTTATGTGCTTCATCGATAAATTCTTGCAGCTTTTGTTTGGTACCATAATATTTATCGGGCGCAAAATAAAAACATGGATTATAACCCCAACTTTCATTACCATCAAACTCAAAAATGGGCATTAACTCAATCGCATTAACGCCTAAATTTTTAAAATAAGATAGGGTATCTATTAGCGATTGATAATTTTTGAAATTGGTAAAATCACGAATAAGCAATTCATAAATCATTAGATTTTCTTTGGCTGGTCGTTGATAACTAGAAGCGGTGAAAGTAAAGGATGGCGCTGCTGTTTGAAACACACCTACCATACCGGTTGTTTTTCCAACTGGATAAGCTGGTAGGTTGGGATAGGTAACCGGAGATATATACGTATCATTATTAGGATCTAATAGTAATTCGGAATACGGATCCGCGATTTTTATTAGACCATCTACCACATATTGAAAATTATATTTTACACCCGGAATTAAACCAGTGATTCTCGTCCAAAAACGATTACCATCTGGTGTTTTCTTCATTTGCGACTGGCAGTTAGCTATATAATTATTAAAACTGCCTAGTACTAAAACATTCGATTTGGTAGGAGCAAACAAAACCAATGTAACGGAAGTATCTCCTGGCTCAAAATTAATTCCGTCTTGTAATCCACTAGGCAAAGCAGCTGTTACAGTGGGTGGTTGTACAAAAAAATTAATTGTATCTCTTACCGTTGTAGTCGTCGTTGTTAATTCCGCAATCAACTGATTGGAGCAAGATTGAGTAATTGCTGGCGAATTAGAAATACTAGTTACATTGGTAGCTGTTGCAATTGCCGTACCATTCAATAATAACTTCATCGTACCTGCCGTTGAAGCAACCGCTTCTATAGGTAAGCTCTGACCAATAGCTACAGCTATAGGCTCTAAGAAAGGATAATAACGTGGTTCTGAAAGGGGTTTATTAAAGCGCACATACGCACCTGTTGCTGCGTATACCGGCACATACATATCACTGTTATCGGTATTGGCTTGTTTTAAAGCCCCATTTCCACTTCTAAATAAAATAGCAATTTTTAAAATGGTCTCTGTGGGATCTACCATTCCAAAAAAAGCACGCAAATTGCCAGGTAAGGTATAACTCCATTTATTACCCCCCAAAGGTGTGCACAACGCGCTCATAGCAGTGCTTGCCCAGGTGGTTTGCACATATTTCCAATTATTAGGACCCGTACTTTGATTGGTAATAACACCAATATGCACATATACATCGTTGGCATATGAAAACAAACCCTGATTGCCTTTGTTGGCATCTACGGTAATAACCACATCACTTAGATTATTATCGGTTATAAATTGTGGCGACCAACTCAACAAGCCATCCGATTGCGCAAAAAGTGATGGCATGGCAATAAATAAAAAGAAGAAGGCAGCAGAAAGTATACGTTTCATAAAATGGAGTACTTATAAATAAAAAAGCAAGTTACTATATTATTAAATTAGTTGCAAAATCATTAATTTGCAAGCATCCTACAACCTACATAAAATACAATAGACCCAATGAAACAAATTTTTATTTTGCTTGCAAGTTTTCTATCTATTCAGGCAATAGCTCAAGACTTGCATATACAAGCGCCCAATGGCCAAATAAGCCTCAACGTCCATGTTAAAAATGGTAGCGCTACATATGATCTTACCTATAAAAACAAAAGCGTTTTAGAGCCTTCGCAATTAGGTTTTCAGTTGCAAGAACAGGGTTTATTGCAAAATAATTGGTCGCTAGTAAAAGTTGATAGCGCCGAAGTAAATGATAGTTGGGCACCAGTTTGGGGCGAACAAAAGACAATTAAAAATCACTATAAAGAATTGGCTGTTCTCTTAAAACAAAACAGCGCTAATCCCATTTCGCTTCGCATAGTGTTTAGAGTGTTTAACGATGGTATTGGTTTTAGATACGAATTTCCGGAACAAGAATTTTTACAACATTTTGTAGTTAGTGATGAATTAACGTCCTTCAATTTTACCAACAACCATAAAGTATGGTGGATTCCCGGCGATTTTGATACGAATGAATATGCTTATTTCACATCCAACATTACCGATGTAGCCACATTAGGTAAAAAGAAAGATGGAAAAATATTTACCGCTACACCAATTCAAGGTGCATTTGTGCAAACACCTTTGATGATGAAAACTGCCGATGGTATTTATATCAATGTGCACGAAGCAGCGCTTGTAAATTATCCAGCAATGGATTTAAAATTTGACACGCAAACATTTGAAGCTGTTGCTACCATTGCTCCAGATGCTGTTGGTAACAAAGCCTATATGCATGCTCCGTGCCATACGCCATGGAGAACAGTAGTGATCAGTGATGATGCAAGAGATGTATTAGCTTCTAAATTGATTTTGAATTTAAATGAACCTAGCAAAATTGCAAATCCAAGTTTTATAAAACCAATGAAGTATGTGGGCATTTGGTTAGAAATGCATTTAGGTATTTCTACTTGGGATTATGCAGGTAAGCAAGTAGCCTCTGATGCAGAATCAGATGGCAAAACACGTGCGAAAACAAAACATGGTGCTACTACAGAAAACATGGTAAAATATATCGACTTTGCAGCAAAAAATGGTTTTGGTGGTGTACTAGCAGAAGGTTGGAACACGGGTTGGGAAGATTGGTTTGGCAAATGGAAAGAAGATGTGTTTGATTTTGTAACTCCTTATCCTGATTTTGATTTACCCTATTTAAGTCAGTATGCAAAAAATAAAGGCATCGGTATCATTACGCATCACGAAACGAGTGGTAGTGTTACCAACTACGAACGTTGGATGGATACCGCATACCGACAAATGGTAAAGTATGGTAGTCCTGCTTTGAAATCTGGTTATGTAGGTAGAATAATTCCGCGTGGCGAATACCACGATGGTCAATGGATGATCAACCATTATTTACGTGCTATTAAAAAAGCAGCTGATTATAATATTATGGTTGTAGCACATGAGCCTGTTCGCCCAACTGGTTTGCATAGAACCTATCCAAATTTTATGGCTGCAGAAGCGGCACGTGGACAAGAATTTAATTTTTGGAGCGAAGGTAATATGCCAGAGCATGAAACTATTTTACCCTTCACGCGCTTGATGGGTGGACCAATGGATTATACACCAGGTATTTTTAAAATTAAAAAAAGCAATTATATTCCAGGTGCTAAAGAACAAGTGCACACTACCCTTACCAAACAATTGGCTTTGTATATAACCCTATACAGTCCTATACAAATGGCTACCGATTTGCCAGAAAATTATGAAGCGCGCCCCGATGCTTTTCAGTTCATCAAAGATGTAGCTGTAGATTGGGACGATACTAAAATCCTGCATGCAGAACCAGGTGATTATATCACAATTGCAAGAAAAGCAAAAGGAACGAACAACTGGTTTGTAGGTAGTATTACCGATGAAAATGCACGAGAATTAGTAATGGATTGCAGCTTCTTAGATGCTGGAAAAAAATATGCAGCTACTATTTATAAAGATGCAGAAAATGCAAGTTGGGATAATAACCCAGAAGCCTACAAAATAGAAAAAATAACACTAACTAATAAGAGTAAAGTTAAATTGAAATTGGCACACGGCGGCGGAACAGCGATAAGTATTTTTGAAATAAAATAAAAATAAAAAGCGACTCTAAGAGTCGCTTTTTTATTTTTCAAAAATCCCATATACACT
>CAMBYG010000059.1 GCA_945872085.1 Chitinophaga pinensis
CCATTTTGATAGCCCCAATTAGGATTGTAAAAATTACTGCCTGCTAAATCATAGGCTTCTTGCACTGCAGGGGCCACCTTACCTCTGCGGGTAGGTGCACCAAAACTAATGAGATTGAAAGTACTCTTTTTTAGTTTTTTACTTATGCCTATGTAGTAAGAATAGGCATCATAAAAGGTGCCTGCTACATAGCCTTCTTGTGCCCATCTTTTTGAAAAAGAAATGGAATATGCAAAACCATTGGCCATTAAACCAGAGCTTTGGGTAAACATTAATCGATTTCTATAACTTCTATTGGTGAGGGAATACGATACTCTTGTTTGTTTTCGTTGTCCAGCTGCAGAAGCATCAAATACGGTGCTGCCATTGAGTCCGCCAAAGGTATAATCTGAATTTTGCAGACCATAGGAGTTATTTCTTGAACGGAATACATCGTTTAAGCCGCCCCACTGTCCCCAAAAGGCATCTCCTGTTTCTACATCATTCATAGGTGCGCCATTAATCAAAACCGTTTGTTGGTTGCGATCATACCCGCGCATTTGAAAACGATAGGTGCCAAAAGTATAGGCTGCTGCATTTATAAAGGGATCTTTTGAAGCGCTAAGTATGCCCGATACTTGTTGTGATTTAGTGCCATCATCATCTGCGCTCAATGCATTATCGTCTAATGATATAAGCGGGATATTTAATTGTGCCCCAGTGGCTACGGCTTCATTTGTTTTTACAGCAATCGTTCCTAAATCTACAATGGGCTTATTAATATCAATTTCTAATTGAAAGCTAACAATATTGTTTCCCGTAATTTTTAGTGTTTGTTTTCCAAAACGAACATTGCTTAAATTAAATTTCCCTACCGCGTCAGAGCTTGTTATTAATTTATTTTCTAGCAATGCAATTTGTGCGTCACTAATGGCTAGCTGATTTTGCTGATTTACCACAATGCCTTTTAAGATGGCCTTATTTTGTGACCAAGCATTAATAGCAATCGCTGAAAAAGCTATAAGGCCGATGAAAATCTTTTTTAAACTCATTTTTTCTTTTTTACTTGGTATATAAAAGCAAGGCGTTGTTTGTACTATTGGTATGTAAATATAGAGCTTTAAAGTTAGTTATTATTTGTGTAGTAAATCAATTAATAATTTGACAATATGACTTGTGGATAACTATCTAGTATTAATTGTTTACATATTGTTTTGATTAAATAAAAAACCCCAAATTTGTAGTATGAAACATACTTTATTGGCTTTAGCTTGTTTATTACTGAGCTCGGTTGTAATAGCTCAAAATAAAAATTATCAGGTTGCTGCAATTTCCTTTTATAATTTTGAAAACTGTTTTGATACGATCAATGATCCTAAAAAAATGGATGAAGATTTTCTTCCCAACGGCCCCTATCATTATACTAAAGAAGTGTATAATAGGAAGTTACATAATTTAGCAACGGTTATTAGTCAGTTGGGCACAGAGCTCACACCAGATGGACCAGCACTATTGGGAACCGCAGAAATTGAAAATGATAGAGTTTTAGAAGATTTGGTTAAGCAGCCAGAAATTGTCAATAGAAATTACAAACATGTTTGGTTTGATGGCCCAGATATAAGAAGCATTGACTGCGGTTTGCTATACAATCCTAAGTATTTCAAAGTTATTTATGCAGAGTCGCTCACTGTTGATATTGCAAAGTCGGGTGAGAAAGGGGGTAAAACTAGAGATGTGCTTCATGTTTGTGGAAATTTATTGGGCGATACCGTGCATGTATTTGTAAATCACTGGCCATCGCGCAGAGGGGGAGAAGCAGCATCTGCTCCACTAAGAGCTATTGCTGCGGGCGTATGCAAGCGTGTGGTAGATTCTTTAATGGCAATCAATCCGGCTACAAAAGCAATTATTATGGGTGATTTGAATGATGATCCAACGAGCCCTAGTATTAAAAATATATTAGGTGCAAAAGAAGAGAAAACCCAAACAGCTTATAATGAAATTTACAATCCTTGGATTAAATTTTATAATAAAGGCTTAGGCACCTTAGCTTATCAAGATGCATGGGGTTTGTTTGATCAAATAATGCTTACAGGTACTTTTCTTAAAAATGATGATGCACATTGGAGGTATTACAAAGCAGAAGTATTTAACCGCAATTTTTTGATAGCTAAAACAGGTCAGTTTAAAGGCTATCCTCACCGATCTTTTGATGGCAATAATTGGATCGACGGCTTTAGCGATCATTTTCCGGTAGTCTTATATTTAATTAAAGCAAGTAATTAACAAGGGTAATAAATTTGTATTATTTTTGCATTTCAAAAAGTAAAAACAATAATCCATGAAAATTTTAGTTTGTATAGCGCAAGTGCCGGATACGACCTCCAAAATTGCGTTTGCTAATAATAATACAACATTTGCAACTGAAGGATTAACGATGATTATTAATCCATATGATGAGTGGTATGCACTGGTAAGAGCTTTAGAATTGAAAGAAGCTGGCAAAGCTACCGCTGTTCATTTAATAACGGTTGGCAAGTCGGATGTAGAGCCTGTAATTCGCAAGGCCCTTGCGTTGGGTGGCGATGAAGCAATTCGTATAGATGTAGATAGTAACGATCCACTTGTTGTTGCGCAAGAAATTGCCGCTTATGCAACTGCACAGGCATACGATTTAGTATTGTGTGGCAAAGAGTCTATTGACTATAATAATGGTGTTGTTGGCGCTATGCTAGCTGCGTTATTAGATACGGAGTATGTAGGTTTTGCTACTAAATTAGATATAGAGGGCACAACTGCAAATTTGGTTAGAGAAATTGAAGGTGGTGAAGAGCATATCGTTTGTAATTTGCCATTAGTAGTGTCTTGCCAAAAAGGTATGGCCGAGCAACGTATTCCCAATATGAGAGGTATTATGGCTGCGCGTACTAAGCCGCTTGCTGTTGTAGCAGGAACGGGTGCGCAAGCGCAAAGTAAAATTGTTTCTTATGAAATGCCGACAACTAAAACCGGTGTGAAAATGATTGATGCAGATAATATGGATCAACTCGTTCAATTATTACATACAGAAGCAAAAGTTATTTAATTTTTAAATAGAAAGTAGTATGATTTTAGTATTAGCAGAACAGATAAATGGAAGCTTTAAAAAGAAAACTTTTGAAGCTATTCAATATGCGGCTAACATTGCCCAAACCAATAATGATAAAGTAGCAGCGCTCGTATTAGGAACTGCACAGCAAGATGCAATGCAAGCATTGGGTGCCTATGGTGCTCAAGAAATATTGCATGTAAATGATGCAAAGTTTGATGCATTCTCTGCAAAAGCATATGCTAAGGCTATGCAACAAGTAGCTACAGCGCATAATGCAACCATACTCATTGCTCCGCACGATGTTTGTGGCAAAGCAGTAGCTCCTAGAGTAGCTGCATTAATGCAAGCTGGCATGGTAGCAGGTGCCATTGCTTATCCTACATATAATAATGGCTTTGAGGTAAAGAAAAGTGTATTTTCTGGTAAAGCATTTACAACTATTGCTATCACATCATCAATTAAAGTAATCACATTAGTTCCAAATACCTTTAGTATAGTAAAAGGTGAAGGGCATGCACTTATTCAAAATGCAGTTGTTACTATCAACGATGCAGATTTTGCTACAAAAGTAAATTCTGTTGAAAAAGTAACGGGTACTATACCATTGGGCGAAGCTGAATTAGTAGTAAGTGGTGGTAGAGGTATGAAAGGACCAGAAAATTGGCATTTGATAGAAGATTTAGCAAAGGTTATGGGTGCAGCTACGGCTTGCTCTCGCCCGGTAGCAGATAGCCATTGGAGGCCACATCACGAGCATGTAGGCCAAACAGGAGGTACTATCAGACCAAATTTATATATTGCCATTGGTATTTCTGGTGCTATTCAGCATCTAGCAGGTGTAAACAGTTCTAAAACAATTGTGGTTATCAATAAAGATCCAGAAGCGCCATTCTTTAAAGCAGCTGACTATGGTATCGTAGGAGATGCATTAGAATTAGTGCCTAAACTTACTGCGGCTATGCAAAAATTTAAAGCGGCTAATTAGATTTGAATATAATAAATAAAAAAGCGTCTCGATAGAGACGCTTTTTTATTTATAGTCAATACTTTATTTATTCTTTTGAAGCGCCGCTTATAGAGGCATTGTAATTACCTCCATCAAGTCCATTAACAACAGGGGAGCATTCTATTAACCCATTAATATTTTTCTTCCACATTAATGCTCCTTTTGAAGTATCTAATGCATATAAATATTTGTCGTAGCTGCCAAAGTATACTTTGTTTTGGTAAATAACAGGGGAAGATTTTATTAAACCATCTGTTTTAAATTTCCATTTTACAGAACCATCAATAATTCTTAAGGCATATAAATTATAATCATATGCACCTACATAAATTACTTGGTTTAATGCTAATGGAGAAGATACTATACGGTCTGTAGTTTGCACCGCCCAGCGTTTTTTGCCAGAGGCCGAATCTAAACAATGTATTTTCTGATCATTACTTCCAAAAATAATATTACCACTATAGCAAATAGGTGAACTTTGTATTTCACTGCCGGTTTGGTATGTCCAAACATTATTCCCCGTTGCAATATCTATCGCATATAAACGACCATCTGCGCAACCAACATAAACAAAATTACCTTTTGCTGTTGGAGAAGAATAAACTGGTCCAGATGTACTGCATGTCCAAACCCCCGTTCCGGTATTTTTATCAACCGCATGTACTTTAGCATCATAACTACCAACAATAACAAAATTATTGAAAACAGTAGGTGATGAATGAACAGCTCCACCCGTTGGATAAGTCCATTTTATAGTGTTTGCACTTATATCTATACAATAAAGATTACCGTCTCCGCTTCCAATATAAAGAAAACCATCTTTGACCATTGGTGTAGATAAAATTTGAGAAGTAAAGCCAAAAACATGCAGTTTTTCTCCGGTGTAGGCATTGAGTTTGAATAGCTGACCTAACTCAGAGACTACAAATACCCAATCATTGTAAACACATGGGCTACCTTGTATATTGCCACCTGCATTGAATTCCCATCTTTTATCGCCCGTTTGCGGATCTAAAGCATAAAGTACTGCATTTTGAGAGCCAATATATACGCTAGGTGTTTTTACTAATGGCAAAGCAGAATCTGCACTCATGTTTTTATCACACGAAAGCAAAGTGAAACTGAATATGGTTAAAAGCAAAAAGAGCTTCAATGGTGCATTCATAATAATTGGTTTGATTATGCAATATAATATTTTTTAGCGAAGCAATTAGCGCTTCGCTAAAAAATTACAAAACAGATTTTTTATAATTCTAGGAAATAGCCTTTTCTTTTGCTTTTTTTAGTTGCTGAAACATAGCATCAAATGCAGCTTCACAACTCTCCTCAAAGGTTTTTGATTCTTCTTTAATAAATAGGGTATGTTTAGGAATATGCACTTTTATTTCTACTACCTTGTCTTTGATATAGTGTGCTACATTATCTATTTTTAAAAACACTTCTGTTTCAATGATATGATCATGAAAAGTCTTTAATTTTTCAATTTTTTTATTGACATGCTCTAGTAATTTTTGATCTGCGTCGAAATGAATGCTTCTAATTTGCGTTGTCATAATCTAAAATTTAAGGGTGAAAAATTATTTATCCTCTAGGGTGATTTTTTTTATGTATGTCTTTCAGTTTCGATATGTGATTATGTGTGTAAATCTGTGTAGAGGCTAAACTACTATGGCCTAAAAGATCTTTTATAGCCTGCAGATTAGCTCCATTATTTAGTAGTTGTGTGGCAAAGGTGTGACGCATCACGTGTGGACTTTTCTTTTTTAAGCTTGTTGCAGCGCTCAAGTGCTTTTTTACTAAACGATACACATAGCCAGCGTATAGATTTTGGCCATTTTCAAGTGTAAAAAAATAAGGTATTGGGTGTTCGAAAAGGCGCCTTTTTTCAGCTATGTACTGCTGCATTAGCTGTTCTAAAAGTGGACTAATGGGTATAAGCCGTTCTTTATTTCCTTTTCCTAATACTCTTATATGATGCAAGCTCCATTCTATTTGTTGCTCTTTTAAAGCCAATAATTCTGCTCTACGCATACCCGTTTGATACAGTAGTTCAAGGATAAGTCGTTCGGTAAAGCCCTTGAATCCTTCTCCAAAGCTAATTTCTTCAAATATAAAGCTTGTTTCCTCATCTTTAAGGAAGTTAGGTATGCGCTCTGGTGTGCGTAATGCCCTAAGGGTACTCATAGGATTTTTTTCAATCCACTCTTGAGTTAATGCATATTTAAAAAAGGAACGTAAAACAGATTGTTTTCTGTTGATGGTTGTAGCCGTTTGCTTTACTTCTTTCAAACTAGCTAACCATGATCGTATGTGTATATGCTTGATTTGCTTAGGATCTTCAATGGTATAGGTTGACAAAAGATAGGTAAAAAAATCTTTAAGGTTTTTTTCGTAAGCAAGATTAGTAAGAGGCGAGTAACGTTTCTCGTATCTGAGGTATTGAAGGAATTTACTAACGTAGGATGTATTCATAAAAATATCCGTTAATGTAAATATAGTATATTACACTAACGGATAAAAGTATTTTTTGTTAAAAAAACTAATCTTCTATTTTACCAGAAAGGATTTGTTGACGATAAACCGCTTTTAAAACTTCTGTACGACGACGAACAGATTTTTTAGTATACGATTGGCGGTCGCGTAATTGTAATAAAGTACGAGATTTTTCATACTTTTTTTTGTATTTTTTTAATGCCTTGTCAATGTTTTCGCAGTCTTTTGTGTCAATAATTAACATAGTGTATACCCCCTTTTTAGGTTAATTTGAGGACTGCAAAGATAATTATTTTAAAAGTAATTCCAAACTTTTTTGAATAAAATAATACATTTGTATCTAGTTTATACCGTATGAAATTAAAGTCAAGTGGCTTATTTATTGTTGTAATGCTCTGTTTATCAAGCTTTTTAGCTTGTACTAAATGGGCAGATACCCAAAATCCTAGCGATCCCCGCTTGATACAAAAGTACTGTAATGACCCATTTGCTGTAAATTATAATTGGGGTTTTCCGGGCGTTCCAGATAACCAATCTTGTATATATCCTGCGGATTTATATGTTGGCACGTATCTTTTTCATGATTCCGTTTATTCTATTGCCAATATACTTGTTGATACCAACCAAGTGCTACTCCGTATCTATAAAAAGAAATTGGATAAAGTGGCTATTTTAGGTTTTTATAATGCTTCCGATTCGCTATTTGTTTCTATCCTTAAAAATGGAAATGGAAGTATAGATTCGCTGCAAAATATGCCTGGTCAAATGCTGCCCAGCGCCTTAGATACGCTCAATGGCTCCTGTTATAAATATGTATTAGATACGCTTCGATTAAAAATAAATTGGAAATTAAATACCGATACGGGTATCTATTTTCATAAAGGGACTGCTATAAAACAATAATATGTTCACAGGAATTATTAAAGAACTCGGTACTATTACTGAAATTATACAAGATGGAAGTTCTTTACATCTATGGGTTTCATCGCCATTAACCCCAAACATAGCCATAGACAATTCTATAGCTCATAATGGAATATGCCTTACGGTGGTGGCTATAAAAGATAATGCCTTTAAAGTAACAGCTGTAGAAGAAACGATAAAAAAAACTACGATTGCGCATTGGCGGGTTGGTGATAGTGTAAATTTGGAACGCGCATTAAAAATTGGTGATGGATTAGATGGCCATTTTGTTCAAGGCCATGTAGATACTATTGCAAATTGCAAACAAATAGAATTTAGAATGGGTAGCTGGTTGTTTGACTTTGAATTTGATGCAAACTTTGCAGCCTTAATCATAGAAAAAGGATCTATCGCTATAAATGGAGTAAGTCTTACTGTTTTTAACGTTGAACGTTCATCTTTTAGCGTTACTATTATACCATATACCTTTGAGCATACAAATTTTAATTCCTTACAAATTGGACAAAAAGTAAATTTAGAATTTGATATTTTAGGTAAGTATTTTTTAAGAAAAATGCAATTAGAAGCATAAAAAAAGGCATCGATTATTCGATGCCTTTTTTTATGCTTCTATTAATATTATTTTATAATAGTTACTGGTTGTGCTTGGCTATTTCCTTCTGTATCGGTTACGATAATGAAATAGTTTCCATTGGCATAAGGCGCAAAATCAAAGGTTAATGAATTGGCGTTTGTTATTTGTTTGCGCATGATTACTTGACCTGTATAATTGGTAACGGAAACATTTGCTGAAATAGCATCATTCCAAGTTAAAGTTACCAGTTGATTACTTGGATTTGGGTAAATAGTCCAAGGTGTTTTGTTAATCGATGCGATATCTAAAAGAGAAACGCTGAGTATATTTGATTTTCTAGATTGACATGCACCATTGGTATTGATTGCATAGTAAAGTCCTTGCTCTAATGGTTTGTATGTTTGTCCGGTTGCACCTAGTATAGGGCCATTTGGGCCATACCATTGTAAAGGACCAGGAATGTTAGCGGATAAAATGTTGCCAATAAAGGAAATAAATGGCGTAGTTGGTAAGCTTGTTCTTAGTACTAAGAATCCAGGAGTAGTTAAGGTGTCTGTTGCGTAACAACCACCATCTGTTGCGATAACTCTAAAGCTAACTATATCATTGTTGAGTAATGAAATAGAACTATACACATTATTACCAGTAGCAATGGTAGTGCCATTTACCAACCAAGAAAGTATTGGATTGGACCCCATAACATAGGTGCCTGTAAACTCTAATAGCGAATCTTGACAAGAAGGGTTATTCCCTTTAGTTAAGGTCATAGCCACACTAGACGAATCTGCAGGGCGAACGGTAAAAGACATTGAATCCGTTGCACCTACATTTGTTGCGCAAAAATGATTTGAAGTCATTAAACATTTGATTACTGTTGGTGCCGTATTTACTATAGAAGTAAATGTTGCACTAGAACCGCCAGAGATAAGTACACCATTTTTATACCAAGTATATTGAGGTGCAGATCCTCCAAAATTACTATTGGCAGAAAGTGTTACTGGAATAATAGAACAAGCTGGATTGCTACCGCTGGTTAATGCTAAAGTTACTGTTGGAACAATAGGTCCAAATATAATTTTAATTTGTGCTGCTGTAACCGTTGCAGGTATAGCACAACTAGCATTGGATAGCAAAGTGCAAGTTACGATATCATTATTTAATAAATTGTTTGCGGAATACGTATCTAAATTACCACCAACTGTGGTTCCGTTGACTTTCCAGGTATATACTGGAGCAGAACCGCCATTAGTTGTAGTTGCCTTAAAAGTAATTGGTTGTCCCGCACAAGAAGGATTGGTACCAGCTGTTATAGCAATAGCGATACTTGGAACATTCGTAGGTAATCGTAAAATTGTAATGGGTTCAGATGTCAAACTATCAGCACCACAAAAGCTCGTATAAAATACTCTACAAATAATCGTATCTAAATTATTCAAATTGGCGGTTGTTAATACGTTACTTGTTGCGCCTGCAATTACTACATTGTTTTTATACCATTTATAGGTAACGGTAGTTAGAGAAG
>CAMBYG010000060.1 GCA_945872085.1 Chitinophaga pinensis
TTACAAGTATTGGATGCGCCAAACGAACTTTTAGAAAAAATACAGGTCCAAATACAAAAAAAAGAAAAAAATGCTATCCAGCAACAACTTACTTTAAGTGTTGCAAGTGCTTTTTTGATATGCCTGAGTGTATTCATTGCGAAAAACAAACTTAACAAGGAACAAATAAGCAATAACTATATAGAAGTTTTTGAGACTAGCACCTATTTATACTAATAAATTAAAAAAAACATGAAAAATCAAAATACCTTAAAATGGATCATTGTAGGATTAGTATTAGCTAATCTCTTACTGCTTTTTGTAATCTTGAAAGATACCTTTATACATCCTAAACCTGATTTTAAAAAATTCATCATTCATGAGTTACAATTTAATCAACAACAAATAGCTGCTTTTGAAAAAGAAATAAAAATACATAGAGCAGGCATGGATACTATTGAGCAAAAAATTATTAACGCCAAACAACAATTATATGCTTTAAATGGCCTGACCCATACATATAGTAGCGAACAAGTCTCACTTCTTGTACTAGGTGCCCTACAAATACAAGTAGAAGCCAATTATATGGCACATTTTAAAGCCATTCGAAACTTGTGTGATACAAATCAAACAAAAACATTTGATGCACTTACAAAAGATTTCCCTAAGTTTTTCAGTAAGCCAAAGCGACCAAGAAAATGATCAAGTCCTTGTTACTTTTATTTTGCCTGTGTAGCTATACACAAAGCTTTAGTCAAGAAATACATTTCAAAACTAAAGTTACCGCTTCTCCGTATGTATATATAGATCGGGATACGGTGGAAATAAAAGTCTTTAAATATTATATCACTAAACTTCAGTTATGGAAGCAACAACAATTGGTGTATACCGACAAGCGAGGCGCTTTTTTAATTGATGGTCTTAGCGACGCAATCTATTATTTGGACAATAAAAAAAACTATGACTCGCTTAGCTTTACCCTGGGTATCGATAGCGCCATTCAACGAAAAGGCGCCTTGGGCAAAGATTTAGATCCTACCAATGGTATGTATTGGGCTTGGCAAAGTGGCTATATTCATTTCAAACTAGAAACCCATTCCTTGAGCAATCAACCTTTACAATTGCATATTGGCGGCTATGCATATCCTTTCAATACCCTACAACAATTAGGCTTTAAAGTAACCAATACTAAAAACAATAGCCTACAATTTGATCTCTCCCAATTCCTTCAACACATCAATAGTTATAAGGTATACAAAATTATGTCGCCCTGCGCGGAAGCCGTTACTATTTCTGCTATTATTGCACAATCCTTTTCTGTAGTTAATGAATAAAATAAGTCTTCTCCTAATTATCAGTTTTTTTTGGTTATTCCTTTGTAGTAATCAATTAGCAACTTCATTTTTCCCAAAACAATTTCCGAAACCGACATATGATTTTGCCAGCAACCCCTTGCAAAAAAATGTCATAGATTTAGGCAGGCGTTTTTTCTACGACCCCATACTTTCTAAAAACAATACTATTTCCTGCGCTAGCTGCCACAGCCCTTATAATGCTTTTGCTCATGTAGATCACGAATTAAGTCACGGTATCTACGACCGTATAGGCTTTAGAAACGCTCCGGCATTATTTAATTTAGCTTGGGCGCCCTATTTTATGCAAGATGGTGCCATTCATCATTTAGACATGCAAGCACTTGCACCGATAAGTGATTCTAATGAAATGAATGAAGCATTTGACCAAGTTATTAATAAAGTAAATGCAGATGCTACCTACCAATCCTTATTTAAAAAAATATATCATCAACCCCATATCAGCGGAGCGCAATTCTTAAAAGCAATTTCCCAGTTTATGCTCCGTTTAGTAAGTGCTGAAAGCAAATACGACAGTGTAATGCGCGGCAAAGCATACTTTAGTCAACAAGAAAAAAAAGGCTACCTACTCTTTCAAAAACATTGTGCTAATTGCCATCAAGAGCCCTTATTTACCAATTATGCATTTGTAAATAATGGCATTGGCGAAAACCAACAACTACATGATTTAGGGAGATATAGAATTACAAAAGACTCCAATGATCTTTTAAAATTTAAAGTGCCTTCTTTGCGCAATATCGAATTTACAGCACCTTATATGCATGATGGTCGATACGCTTCGCTAAAAGAAGTGCTGCGATTTTATGCTAGTGCACACGCCACGCAACCCAATACCGACAAACGATTACATAATCCTTTACCCCTAAATGCCAATGATCAAGTAGATATTATATCTTTTTTATTATGTTTAAGCGATAAGCATTTTATTTTTAACACACAGCATGCTTATCCAAAAAGTATGCTTAAAAATTAATAACTTTAATTGCATACAGTTCATCACAACATCGTCTAATACAGTTCAATCATACCTATATGAAAAAACATTTATTTGCTTGTCTTAGCATACTACTTGCCCTTCAAGCAACAGCTCAAACCAATCCGATTATTACTTCTTGGTTACGTAACACGACCAATATATTAGGTCGCCATTATGTGAGTGGCAATTCCACCGCCATACAAGATGCTACACCTGCTAATGTGCAAACCGTACAATATTCAAGTACTAGTGTGTATATTAGCACCACGGGTATTCCGGCTTATGTAACCGGACCATTTTTAGATGGCAACCCTTCTTTGGCTACTAGTCAAAATGCTATTTTTAAATTTCCCTTAACTCCAGCTCAAAATACGGGCAACCCAATTGCTACAACTGGAGGAAATATTGGTGTATTTATAAATGGTGTGGCGCTTTTCGATTATCGAGATGGCGTTTCTTGGAATAATGCTCAACAAAAATTATGTGGCGGACCCATACAACCACCTTGCATGGGCGATGGCTTTTGGAATAGAGATGCTATAGTAGCAGAACGCGGAGGATTTGATTGCGCGAAAGGACATCCTGCTATGGGCAATTACCATCATCATCAAAACCCAAGTGCGTTTAAATTAGATTTGAATGTTATTTCTACTGTTTGTAATCTCTATAATGCCGATGGCTTATATGTAATTGACAGTAGCAAACATGCTCCATTAATTGGTTTTGCCTATGATGGCTTCCCAATTTATGGCGCGTATGCCTATAAAAATTTAGATGCTACAGGGGGCATCACCCGCATGAAATCTTCTTATCGATTAAAAACCAGTATGACTAGCAGAACCAATGGACCGGCTATCAACAGCACCTACCCTTTAGGTTTGTTTAAAGAAGATTATGAATACATAGCGCCTAGTGCGGGTCAAACCGATTATTTAGACGAACATAATGGACGTATTTGTAAAACGCCCGAATACCCGAATGGCAGCTATTGCTATTTTGCAACGGTTGATGCTAATTGGAATTCTGCTTATCCTTATGTAGTTGGACCAACTTTTTATGGCACTAGAGTGGCAACAAAAGTGACTAGTATAACGGAAAGCACGACTACTTATAGCCCAACAACCAATATTGCTAGCACACTAAGCACTGCAGATGTTTCGGTGTTCCCAAATCCTAGTTCCGATTTACTTGTTGTGCAATTGAACGATCTCACTAAAACAGAAGTCGTATTAAACCTATACGATCTACAAGGGAAATTAATGGAGCGAAAAATAATTTACCCGGGTACTACCATTGCATATTTTGATACCAAAACTTTTTATGCAGGTATTTACATGCTACAAATTGTTCAAGCAGATAAAACACTAACCCAACAAATTAGCATTCAAAAATAAGTTGACGCATAAATAAAAAAGCCCCGAAAATTTCGGGGCTTTTTTATTTATGCTGCTTAACTTTTATCTACTGTAATTAGGCGCTTCTTTTGTAATCGCAATATCATGCGGATGACTTTCTGCCATGGAAGCACTGGTAATACGAACAAATTGCGCTTGCTCTTGTAGTGTTTTAATGTCTTTAGCACCACAATAGCCCATACCTGCTCTTAAGCCACCAACAAACTGCTGAATCACTTCACTTAAAGATCCTTTGTATGGCACGCGACCTACAATACCTTCTGGAACCAATTTTTTAATATCGGCTTCTACATCTTGGAAATAACGATCGCTCGATCCCTCTTTCATTGCTTCAACAGAACCCATACCTCTGTATGATTTAAACTTTCTTCCTTCGTAAATGATTGTTTCACCTGGACTTTCTTCTGTACCTGCAAAAATAGAACCCGCCATAACCGTTGATGCGCCAGCAACTAGGGCTTTTACCATATCACCGGTGTATCGAATACCGCCATCAGCAATAACAGGGATCCCTCTTTTCTTCAATATGCTAGCTGCTTCAATAACAGCACTTAATTGCGGTACGCCTGCGCCAGTTACAATGCGTGTGGTGCAAATAGAGCCTGGTCCTACACCCACTTTCACCGCATCGGCACCTGCATCTGCCAAAGCTTTTGCACCTGCAGCAGTTGCCACATTACCTGCAATTACTTGTACCTCTTTAAATGATTTTTTAACCAATTTCACCATATCCAATACGCCTTTAGAATGGCCATGAGCGCTATCTAAAGTAATCACATCTACCCCAGCATTTTTCAATGCAGCAACGCGATCCAAGGTGTCGGCCGTAATACCTACAGCAGCACCTACCAATAAGCGACCAAATTGATCTTTGCACGCAAACGGATGGCTTTTTAAATGTATAATATCTCTAAAAGTGATGAGCCCTTTTAATTTCCCGGCTTTATCTACAATAGGTAATTTTTCAATTTTATATTGCTCCAAAATACCCTCTGCCTTCTGCATGGTAGTGCCAATAGGCGCAACAACCAATTTATCTTTGGTCATTACTTCTTTGATTTTCTTTTTGGGATTTTTTTCGAAGCGTAAATCTCTATTAGTTAGGATACCCACCAATTTATTAGCAGCATCTACAATAGGAATACCTCCAATTTTGTGTTCTCGCATTAAACGCAATGCATCGCCTACAGATGCTTCTGGTGACAAGGTAATGGGATCTATAATTAAACCACTCTCTTGACGCTTCACTTTTCTAACCAATTCGGCTTGCTTTTCAATACTCATATTCTTATGAAGTATACCAATACCACCCTCTCTAGCCAAAGCAATAGCCAAACGGTCTTCGGTAACCGTATCCATGGCAGCCGATACCATAGGCATGTTTACTTGAATGTCTCTCGTTAAATAAGATTGGATATTTACCTCTCTAGGAAGTACTTCAGAATAAGCAGGAACTAATAAAACATCATCAAATGTTAGTCCTTCTCCGTAAAATTTAGACTTTGTTGCCATGTGCAAAGATAAAACGACTTTTTTTTAAAACCATAAAGTCATAGAAAAAAATAAGAAAAATGTTTAATTTCATATATTAAATCTTTAAAAATGGGTAGAAAACTCTTTAATGTAGTAGCAGATCGTAAATCTAAAAATCCTTCTTCTGTATTATTAGCTGCCAAAGAAGCTGGCAATTGGCGCACTTACAATGCGCAAGAAGTATGGGATACGGCAAGCGCTTTGGCATATAGCCTTCAGCAATTAGGTATACAGTATAAAAAAAGTGTTGATAGCGTAGATACCGTAGCTATTATCTCTAATAATAGGCCAGAATGGGTAATTACTGATTTGGGCACGCAGATGTCGGGCGGTGTTTTAACCCCAATTTATCCAACGGTAAGCGTAAACGAACTGGCTTATATTTTTAATGAAGCACAAGTAAAAGTTGTTTTTATAGCCAACAAAGAACTTTACGAACGTTTTTTACCCGCTTTTAAATTAGTGCCTAGCCTGCAACATGTATTTTCCTTTGATACTATAGAAGGGGTGCATCATTGGTCTACATTGATAAATATGCAAAACCAAATAAGCACTGATGAATTAGCAAAAATAGAGGACGAAAGTTTAGCGACTATTATTTATACTTCTGGCACTACCGGCAACCCTAAAGGTGTAATGCTGAGTCATAAAAATATTGTTAGTAATATTGAAAATAGTATTCAATATTTTTCGTTTACAGATGGCATAGAGAAAAAAGCATTAAGCTTTTTACCGCTCAACCATATTTTTGAGCGCATGTGTACCTATCTTTATTTTGAAAAAGGTATTTCTATTTACTATGCCGAAAGCATGGACACCATTGGCGATAATTTAAAAGAAGTAAAACCCGTTGTATTTACTACTGTTCCTAGGCTCTTAGAGAAAGTATATGAGAAAATTTACAATAAGGGCTTAGAATTGAAAGGTATTAAAAGAGCCTTATTTTTCTGGGCACTTCGCTTAGGTGATCAGTTTGATCATAGAGAAAAAAAATCATGGTGGTATACAACTCAATTAAACTTAGCTAATAAATTAATTTTTAGCAAATGGAGAGAAGCCTTAGGTGGCGAAGTAATTGCAATTGTTACCGGCTCTGCAGCTTGCCAAGAGCGACTAATTCGTGTTTTTACAGCAGCTAGATTAACTATCATGGAAGGCTATGGCTTAACCGAAACCTCACCAGTAGTATCTGTAAACACGTTTGAAAGCTATGGTAGAAAATATGGAACGGTGGGTGTAGTTATTCCTTCGGTAGAAGTGAAATTAGCAGAAGACAATGAAATTTTATGCAAAGGCCCAAATGTAATGATGGGCTACTATAAACAACCTGAATTAACTGCAGAAGTAATAAAAGATGGCTGGTTTTATACAGGTGATATCGGCACCTTTGTTGAAAATAATACCATCTTAAAATTAACAGATCGCAAGAAAGAAATGTTTAAAACATCTGGGGGAAAATATGTGGCGCCTCAAGTGATTGAAAATAAGTTTAAAGAATCTCCTTTTATTGAACAAATCATGGTGATTGGTGCTGATAAGAAATTCATCAGTGCCCTGATTGTTCCTACCATTACAAATTTGAAAAATTATTTTGACGATCATGATTTAGCTTGGCCTTCAACAACTGCTGAATTACTAAAACACGAACGTGTACAAAAACTTATGGATCAGCAAATGCATAAATTCAACGAGCATTTCAACCATACCGAGCAAATTAAAAAGTATGCTTTACTTCAGCAAGAATGGACAGTAGACAGTGGTGAAATTACACCTACATTGAAATTGAAGCGAAAAGTTATTATGGAGAAATACGCTCAAGAAATTGATGCTATTTATCAATAATCGACTTTATTAACAAAGAATAAGTAAATTTCTATATAAATATTCCATAATCCTTTTGTAATTTAGCAGCACTAATAAATCAAAAGAAATGATTGAAATTAAAGTTCCAACCGTCGGAGAATCTATTAATGAAGTAACCCTTGTAAAATGGTTAAAACCAGAAGGGGCATGGGTAGAACGCGACGAATTGTTGTGCGAATTAGAATCTGAAAAAGCAACCTTTGAATTAAATGCAGAACAAGCAGGTATTTTACACATTGTGGCTGCTGAAAATACAACCCTAAACATAGGCGACCTAGCTTGCAAAATAGATGAAACGGCAAGCAGACCAGCAGATGCAGCACCAGTTGCTGCAGCAAAACCGGCTAATGCTCCAGCTAAAGAAGAAAAGAAAGAAGTGACTGCAACTACCGTTGCAAATAAAGATGTAAAAGCGACCCCTGTAGCTAATGCTATTATGGCCGACAAACAAGTGAAAGCTAACGATGTAGTTGGATCTGGTTCTTTAGGGAAAATAAAAAAACAAGATGTATTAGATGCATTAGCTAACCCAGGTAAGAAAGGTGGTGCTGCAGCATTTAGTAGAAATGACCGCCCTGAAAAAATGAGCAATCTTCGCAAAACTGTTTCTAGAAGATTAGTTGAAGCGAAAAATACCACGGCTATGTTGACCACCTTTAACGAGGTAGACATGACCAACATTATGGAAATTCGCAAAAAATATAAAGATACCTTCAAAGAGTCGCATGGTGTAAACTTAGGTTTTATGTCTTTCTTCACTAAAGCGTGTTGCATTGCTTTAGAAGAATGGCCAGCTGTAAATGCTTATATTGATGGCGATCAAGTTATTTACCATGAATATTGCGATATTTCTATTGCTGTTTCTGCTCCTAAAGGCTTAGTGGTTCCCGTTATTCGCAATGCAGAAAGCTTAGGTATGGCAGAAATTGAACAAGCGGTAGGTAATCTTGCAAAAAAAGCTAGAGAAAATAAATTGACCGTAGAAGAAATGACAGGTGGCACCTTCACTATTACCAATGGTGGTGTATTTGGCTCTTTGATGAGTACACCAATTATTAATATTCCTCAATCTGCGATTTTGGGCATGCATAAAATCCAAGAGCGCCCAATGGCTATCAATGGTAAAGTAGAAATACGCCCTATGATGTATTTAGCATTGAGCTATGACCATAGAATTATTGATGGTAGAGAATCGGTAAGTTTCTTGGTACGTGTAAAAGAATTACTAGAAAATCCAGCCCTGATGCTTATAGGAAAAGATCCTGTACAAGGATTATTAGAAATTTAATTGAAAGCCCCAATATTGGGGCTTTTTTATTGCGTTAATTGAAAAATTATAAAGGCAATTAATAGCAAACCATTTCCAATCCATTCTCTCCTACTTAGTTTATCTTTTAAAATAAAATAAGCTAAAAATACAGTTGTAGGCTGTAAGAATAAATTATACAAAGTCACCTTATCAATAGGGTAATATTTATAGGTATAACCAACCACTAAAACACCAATTGTAGTTAATACCGCTATTAGATATAGGTTTTTATTAAGCTTAAAAAAATAAAGTGGTGTATTATCTTTAGACGTTACAAAATAAAAAATAGTAGACACTACCAAGATTACCAATTCAATCATAAAAGTACTAACCTCTAAAGGAGAAGATTGCAATGGATGAGCTAACAGAACATACCCTAAATTAAAGAACAAGGCGCTACCTAAGGCATATAAGGTACCCTTAGATAATTTGGGATTAACGATTTGTATCGCAATACCCGAAAGGGCAATTAACAAACAAACAAAAGATGAATAGGTAAATTTATTGCCATATAGCAATACAATAAATACCTGTTGAAACAATACGCCCAATAAAGATATCATGGCAACATTTGTATAGGCAACATACTTAAAGGATGTTACAAAAAATATCAACCCTAATGACAATACAATTGCAACTCCTAGAATTTGAAAATATGTAGTAGGTGAAATTGCCATTAGATCTATTGGCTTTGAAAACAACCAAATACCCGTTAACAAAGAAGTAAGCAAACTTCTTTTGGATATA
>CAMBYG010000061.1 GCA_945872085.1 Chitinophaga pinensis
AGTCCTTGGCTCGATTGCATTTGTTGCATAGTAGCTTCACCGGTTCTATCAAAACCGGATTGTAATTCTGCTACGCGTTTGCTATTAATGTCAAAACCAACAACATCATAGTGCTTACCAAATTCTAAAGCGAGCGGTAAACCTACATACCCGAGTCCTATAATGGCGATTTTCATTTATTGCGTTTGTGGTTAAGGGTGAGGTTAAGATTGAGGTTGAGGCCTTAAATAGCTTCGCTGTTCCTCAATTACAACTTTTATTAGCTGTAGATAAAAGATTTAAAAATTTCGAATAACGTTATTTGCAAATATAATTGGTAAACATGAAATATAAAGTTAAGATTATTGTGATATGTAGAGATCCTTCGCAAGCTCAGGAATTTTTTTTGCTCGTTGTTTTTTCGTTGTTCGTTTTTCGTTGTACGTTGTTCGTTCTTGCTGGAATAGTTAGTTTAACGTAACTTAATTGTCTTTTAAATTGAATAGACGATAGACGATAGACGATAGACGATAGACGATAGACGATAGACGATAGACGATAGACGACCGACGACTAACGTCCTACAAAAGCCTTCACTTTTTCTAACATATAATCGAAATGACTTTCGTTGAGGCCTGGCCAAACGCCCAGCCAAAAAGAATTGGTCATGATGGTATCGGTATTTTTAAGATCACCAATTTTTCTATGCGCTACATTTGCATAAGCCGGTTGACGTAAAATATTACCGCCAAAAAATAAACGCGTACCAATTTTTTGTTCTTCTAAATATGCTACTAATTTATTTCGATCAATAGCTACGCCTTCCCGAATGGTAAGCATAAAGCCAAACCAACTTGGTTGGCTATTTACTGTAGCTTCTGGTAAAATAAAGATATCTTCTAATGCTTTAAAACGCTCTAATAAAGCCGCGTGATTGGCTCTGCGTTTTGCTACAAACTGATCTACTTTTTGTAATTGACTTAAACCAAAAGCCGCTTGCATATCGGTAACTTTTAAATTGAAACCAATATGCGAATAGGTATATTTATGATCGTAGCCTTCGGGCAATTCGCCCAGCTGCCAATCGTAGCGTTTGCCACAGGTATTATCGCAACCCGGTGCGCACCAACAATCTCTTCCCCAATCTCTAAAGCTTTCGGCTATTTTTTTTAGGGAAGCATTATTAACTAATACCGCTCCGCCTTCGCCCATCGTAATATGATGCGCTGGGTAAAAAGAAACGGTAGCTAGATCGCCAAAGGTGCCTGTTTTTTTATCTCTATAGGTGGCGCCCAAACTATCGCAATCATCTTCGATAACCCACAACTGATGCTCTTTAGCAAAAGCCATAATAGTATCTAAGTCGAATGGATTGCCTAAGGCATGCGCAATCATAATGGCTTTTGTTTTAGGAGAACGTGCAGCTTCGAGTTGCGTAACATCGATGTTGTACGAACCTAATTGCACATCTACAAAAACAGGAATACAACCAAATTGCACCATAGGATTGACCGTAGTAGGAAAACCCGCTGCCACGGTAATCACTTCATCGCCTGGCTTTAGAGCTCGATCGCCCAACTTAGGAGAGGTCAAGGTATAAAAGGCTAAGAGATTAGCAGAAGAACCAGAGTTTACTAAAAATGCATAACGAGCACCCATATAAGCAGCAAAATCCTTTTCGAATTTTGCACTAAAGCGACCCGCGGTGAGCCAGGCATCCATCGTAGCTTCAATGCCCATCAAGACATCCTCGGCATCAATTACTTTTCCGGTAACCGGAATATAATCCTTGCCCGCTTCGATAGTGCGGGTAATATTTTTTTCGAACAAGGGAATCAACTGTTGGCGTTGTTCTTCGTTGTGGAGATTTTTATAGATCGATTTCATGTGTTGAGGTTGAGGTTGAGGTTTGTTTTTCGTTGATCGTCGTTTGTTGATCGTTGATCGTTATTCGTTGTTCGTTGATCGTTATTTAATGAGATTTACAAAGAAGCGATTAATTTACTGAGCATCATTCCAATTCTATTCGACATACTAGCAAGTTGTTCATATTGAACTGTTGAAATATAATTTAGTTCTTTTGATAAAAACAAATGATAACAAGTTTCTACATTGGAAGCCTTTGCTATAAATAAAAACTGTTTGAATTCTTTTTTATACTGTCTTGCTTGTCCTTCAATAATATTAGTTGGTATACTACTTACACTTCGTTTCATTTGAGCTGTTAAGTTATATTGTTCTTTGGCCGGTAGCAGGTCAGCTATTTGATAAACAGCCAGGGTAAACTCATGAGCTAGTTTCCAAACTTCTAATTTATTTTGCATAACATAATACTGAATGGCAATGTTGTATTATTCAAAATACAACGATCAACGAATAACGATCAACGAATATTACGAGTCAAAAGTTTCCAACTCCCTAAGCTTTCTTGCGGGATTACCCGCATATACGCCGGGCTCGGTAATGTCTTTGGTAACTACAGCACCGGCACCAATAACTACCTTGTCGCAAATTGTAACTGGAAGAATTGTTGCATTAGAGCCTATGGATACGTGATGACCAATATGCGTAGCCTTCCATTTATTTTTATCGCCTTGTGCTGGTCCGCCTTCGCTAAATACATCATTGACAAACATAACACCATGACCAATAAAACAATGCTCACCAATACTTACGAGTTCGCAAATAAAACTATGCGATTGCACTTTGCTATGCGCACCAATAGTTACCCCTTTCTGAATTTCTACAAAGGGGCCCACAAAGCAAGCATCACCTATACTACATTCGTATAAGTTAACCGGCTCTACAATACGGGTATCGGTACCTATATGGCAATCTCTAATGGGCATTAGTCTTGGTATTTTTGTTTACATCGTTTACGATAGCAATAGTAATTGAATATGTGATAAATGAAAAACAAACTCATCATGAGCTCCAGATATACTTTATAAGTAGAGAGTAATAATGGACGTATACTGAAATGGTCGATTTTATCAGCTCCTATTATAGGCGTTAGCAAACTTTTCGCTAGGCGAGATGCCCATCCATATTTATCCCAATTGGTATAGCGAATACCTTGGTATCGATAAGCAATTTGATATTTTAATGGAAATATATTTTTTATGGCTTCCCATTGGGCTTCGGCTTCTGTATAGGAAAGTGGATTGCCAAGACTATCCTTAACCATTACACCAAATAAGGGATCTACTAAAATCCATTGATTAAATTCTTTAGAAAATACTTCCATCAAAATATGACCACCATATTTACCTTGTACTTTTAATTGTCCAATACGCACTGGATAGCCCGTCAATTCTAAAGAGCGGGTTAGCACCTTAGAATAACCACCACAAGATCCAGCACCATACATTAGATCGGCATCTACCGATTTAAAAAAGCGTTGTTTCCAACTGAGTTGTTCTTTATTTCTAAAAATCTTATGGCGATCGCGCATCATTTCATAGACATGCAATACTACCGATTGTATTTTAGAGGTATCGGAGTTATTACTTACATATCGTTCGGCTGAATTAATAATATTGTAATAGGTATTGTTTTCGTGTTGAAATTCTACAGCCAAATAAAAGATCGCACTTATAACGATCACATTAAAATAAAAGAACCGGGCTAGGGTAAATTGTTTTACTAAATACTTTTTAATCCTTTTAACCATAGGTTAATCTTTAAAAAATTCTAAAATACAGTTGATAATTTGTGTTTGTTGTTCGCTGCTTAGCGCTGCATATAGTGGCAGTCGTACTAAACAATCGGTATACTGATCGCTATGCGGCAAAGCAGCGCCTTTATACTGTGCTGCAAAATATGCAGAGCTGTGCAAAGACAAGTAATGAAACACCGCTTGGATACCCTGTTCTTTAAGACGGGCAATAAGTGCGTTGCGTTGGTCTAAATTTTTACAGACGATATAATACATATGTCCATTCTCGCTACTGCCTTCAATAGCTTCGGGCACTTGTAATACACCTTGCTGGGCTAGAGGTAAAAAGGCTTGATGATAGCGCTGCCAAATTTGACAACGCGTTGCTTGAATGTTTTTTAATTGTTCGAATTGCGCATATAAAAAAGCGGCAGTAATATCAGATGCTAAGTACGAAGAACCTACTGCTACCCAACCATACTTATCTACTTCGCCTCTAAAAAATGCAGCGCGATTGGTACCTTTCTCTCTTAGTATTTCTGCTTGCCGACTAAAGCGTTCGTCGTTGACCACCAGCATACCCCCTTCGCCACTTTGAATATTTTTAGTTTCGTGAAAGGAGAAGGCCGCCAAATGACCAAAGCTTCCTAATGGTTTTCCTTTATAATAGGCATCGATAGCTTGTGCTGCATCTTCTACTACAAAAATATTATGCGCTGTAGCCATCTGCATAATAGCCTCCATATCGCAGGCCATACCGGCATAATGTACTACAACTATCGCTTTTGTTTTTGGCGTGATTAATGCTGCAACGGATGCAGGATCTATATTGGGATTGCGTGCTGTGCTGTCTGCAAAAACTAAAGTAGCGCCTCGCAAGGCAAAGGCATTTACCGTAGACACAAAGGTGTAAGAAGGCACTATGACTTCGTCGCCCGGCTGAATGTTTAATAGTAAAGCAGCTAATTCTAACGCATCGGTGCAGGAAGTGGTGAGCAAGCATTTTTTAAAACCATACTGCTCTTCCATCCAAGATTGGCACAATTTGGTAAAGGGACCATCGCCTGCCGTTTTATGTGCAGCAATAGCCTGACCAATATAATGCAATTCTTGTCCGGTAGAATAGGGTATATTAAACGGGATAGTCATTAAACTTATTTATGCTTGCTTGCGTTTAAATATATCTTGTATCGTTTTTAATAAACTACGTTTCTTTCTCTCATCAAAATAGCCATAGCCTTTGCCATAACCTTGCCTACTATAGCCATAGCCACCGTAACCATAGCCATAACCATAGCCATAACCATAATAACCATAAGCGCCACCTACTTTCACATCATTCACTAATACACCCATTTTACCTAATTTATTTTGCGTATAAATTTCGTCGATGAAGTGCATTTGTTTTTTGAAGGTATAACGCTGGCGTACCATGTATAAAATAGCATCGGCTTGTTTCGATAAATTAAACGAATCGGATACCAGCCCCACTGGAGCACTATCAATAATCACTACATCATACTCTGCTTTTAACTGTTGCATCATTTGTTGTAAGCTAGGTAGCATGATAATCTCAGCTGGATTAGGCGGTGTTGGTCCGGATGGAATTACATCTAAATTAGAAATGGATGGATACGGTATTTTGATTTGCGCTAGTGTAGCATTGCCCATCAGCACATTGGTGATTCCAATAGCTGCTTTAGGCAAGCCCAATTCTTTAATAATTTTAGGTTTGCGCAAATCGAATTCTAATAGCGCTACACGCTTACCCGACAAGGCAATTACCGCCGCCAAATTACTACTCGCAAAGGATTTACCTTCACCGGAAATAGAAGAACTCACTAAAATGGTAAAGCGTTCTTTATTACCAATTAAATATTGCAAATTAGTTCGGATAATTCTAAACTGCTCTGCAATGACATCTCTTGTATTATTCACTACTACCGTACCTGGTGCATCATCTACATGGCCTATCTCACCAATAATAGGTACTTGTGATACTTTTGTCATATCCTCGCGCGTAGTGATTTTATCGTTGAGTAAATCTCGTAAATAAATAATACCAATAGGAATTAGTAAGGCAATAATGAAGGCATATAATTTTGCCTTAGAAGGATTGGGCTCTATAGGACTAAAGTTTGCATTGGCTCGGTCTATTTGTTCGTAACGAGATAAGGTGCTCGCTAAAGAAATAGCCGACTCTTCTCTTTTTTGTAGGAGATATAAATACAGGGTTTCTTTGATACCTTGTTGACGTTTGATAGCTAAAAGTTTTCGCTCTTTTTCCGGCATTTGTTGCAAGGCGCTTCGCATCATGCCCGATTGTGCATTCATATTAGACTTAATCAATTCCTGCGTATTAATGAGCGTGTTAATGGAGAATAACATATCTTGTCGCATCGACTCAATCTGGCTATTCATGTCCACAGCTATAGGATTTGATTCTGGAATATTTTTTATTTCTCGATCGCGTTTTAGTAGCGCTTGATTGTAAGCAATGATTAAGGCGCTCAAGGTAGGATCTTCTGTTGCTAATGCAGAGGGTACCAATTTATATTTATTGGCAGGATTTTGCACAAATACTTTAAGCATACTCACCAATTGTGATTTGAGCACTTGCTCGCGAATTGTTTTTTCTGATGCTTTAGTGTCTCCAAAATATTGTGAGGCTTGCGACTTAGGATCGAAGACTTGATTTTGCTGTTGGTACATACTCATTTGCGCTTCAACACCACTCAACCCGCTATCTACTAATCCTAATCTACCATCAATAAAATTAATGGTATTAACGGCTATTTTATTTTTGTCTTCAATATTCTGTTTCACATAGGTGCTAATCAAGGCATTTAAAATAGCTGCACCCTTAGCCGGATTTTCGGTGGTGATGGATAAGGTTAAAATAGTGGCTTTATTATTGATTGGTTTTACATTGAAGTTACCTAAAAAATTTCCTGCTATCGAAGCTGTTGGCATCCATTTTACAATAATCGATTTAGCTACTTGCGGGGTGCCTTCTAAAACAAATTGAAAGTCGAATCCGTTTGCGCGCACAATTTGATTCCAAACAATGGTTTTATAATTCTTTTTACCATCTACACTAACTAAAAGTTTTTGATTATCTAATTCTTTTACATCGATTTGTTTGGCAGTATTAGAATCTAAAATATTACCAAAATTGACATGAAAGCCCATATTGCCAAACATCTCCGACTTGCGCACATTGCCTTCATTATAATACAAAATGTTGAAGCCATTTTTTAATACAACACGCTCAAACAAACGCATAGAACGAATCAATTGCATTTCGTTTTCTATATTAATGGAGCTTTTATTTAAAATTGCTTTCTCTAAAACATCGCCTTGTCCGCCACTTCCTTTTTCTTCTTTGATATACATTAAGGTACTAGCTACATATTTAGGCGTTATATAACGCGTATAGATGGTAGCTATGGATACACAAAGAATAATAGAGATAAGAAATAACGGTAAAAACGCTAAGTACTTTATCAGTAATTCCTTTGGTGTAAAGCGACTCGTTTGATCGCCGCCAGCAATAATTTCTAAATTTTTAAAATCGGCCATAGCTGTGTTTAATTAATAAATTTGAAAACGCTATTCAATAATAGCAAATAGGATAAGAAGCTAAGTGCTAATGGAATATCGCGATAAATGGTAGGGTCTTGGTTGGCATTGCGCAAGCGTATTTTATTCGATTGCACATACAAGACATCATTTGGTTGTAATTGAAAATATGGACTGTTGTAACATTCAATATTCGTTAAATCAATTTCATGTTGCTGAATAGTGCCATCGGGCATAGTGCGAATCAGTAAAATACTTTTGCGTAAGCCAGCATCTTTAATATCACCCGCTGCAGAGATGGCATCTAATACGGTTGCTTTCTCATTCGGAAAATTTTTAAGTCCTGGACTATTCACTTCGCCCAGCACGGTAACATTATAATTGATATAGCGCACTACCACAATTGGATCTTTGATATAGGCTTTTAGATTATTTTTGAGGGTGTCTATAAATTCGCTTTTGGAGAGCCCCATAGCTTTTACTTTTCCGATTACGGGGAAATCGATATTGCCTTCGTAGTCTACAATATAGCCTGCTAAAGTATTGCCTTGTTGCACATTGACCATGCCATTTTGATTTTGTCCGATGCCGGAGGTCATGTTAAATATCGCTGCTTGCTCTTGATTAATCGATTGTGAATAGACTTGAATCATCAACTGATCATATTTCTGAATCACGGTAGGTTTTAATTGCAAACGTACAGGTACATTTACTTGTTTTGCATTTTGGAAATAAATCATTTCTCTGTAATTGCGTTTAGCCACACCACAAGAGGCGAGCATAAACAACAAAGCTGCTGCTAAAACAAGGTTGGATAACTTGGATGGAATGGTATGCATAGGACTACTTCTTTTTTGATGTTGCTTGTAATAAACTAAAAGGCAAAGTGGCTTTTAAATAAACGCCCAAAGTGGGTATTTTTAAAATCGCATATTTCCCTTTAATATCTTCAATGATGGCTACTTGATCCATAAATAAACCGCTTTGTATGCGGACTTCTTCTTCTTTTTCAAAACTAACTTGTTCTACAGCTACCTGCTCATATTCATTTAAAAATAAGCGCAGTTGCAATATATCATCTTCTCGTACTATAGCGGGTTTGCCCAACCAGTGCACATAATTGATAATACCTGCCGTGGCTTTTAAAAGCTCCCATTTTGTAGCTTCTGTAACAGCCACAAAGATATACCCTTTTATCAAAGGTTCTTCTACCCATTTTTTGCGATCCTTCCATTGTTTCAAAGTACGCTGCAAAGGGCAATATACTTCATAGCCTTTTCGCTCTAAAGCACTAACTATTTTTTTCTCCCATCGCGGAAGCGTATAAATGGCATACCAATGTTTTTGCTCCAATTTTATTAAATTTTTCTCATGGCTTCGCCCTTCCTAAGTTACAGGTGATTGCTTGCTTTTCAAGGAAAACAACGCACAAAATTACGGCTAATTATGCATAAATAAAAACCAAAAAAGGTTGTTTATTTAGTATTATTTATATATATTATTTATTGAGAACTGACTATTTAAGAAGGCCTTATAAAATATATGTTCTATTTTTTGATAGGCACTTATTTTTTAAAAACTTGCTTAAATTTTTCCAATTTTGGTTGGATTACAAAACGGCAGTAGGGCTGTTCTTTATTTTGCGCATAATAATTTTGATGATAATCTTCTGCTTTGTAAAATGTTGACATAGATTCTAAAGTTGTAACTATTGGCTGGGGATATACTTGTGCTGTGTTTAATTCCTTAATAATAGCCGTTGATATAGCTTTTTGCTGCTCATCCTTATAAAAAATAGCCGATCGGTATTGTGTGCCTTCATCATTACCTTGTCGGTTTAACTGGGTAGGATCGTGGGCTAAGAAAAATGCTTGTAAAAGTTGCTGAAAAGTTACTTGCTGCTC
>CAMBYG010000062.1 GCA_945872085.1 Chitinophaga pinensis
CAAACAATTTGTCGTCGTTGGGCAAAATGTGATTCTTGCAACTCTGTAGTACCTTCTAACATCAATGTGAAATTCCAAGTGAAGAGCCCAGATTCTACTCCTGTTTATGTTTTTGGTAGCTGGAGCAACTGGTCTAATTTCCCTGGAAATCAAATGACTTCTGTAGGTAACAATACATATGAGGTTACTATTCCAATGGCTTCAAATCAAGATATCGAATATTTGTTTGTAAACGGTACTGGTACTAAAGAAGTTTTAAATTCAACTTGGACTTGTACCAATGGTAATGCACAATACACTAATCGTCTTACTAAAATAAAAAGTAATGATACTACTTTATGTGCTACTTGGAAAAGTTGTGTTGCTTGCAGTACAACCAATATTCCTGGTATTGCAACTGAAAAAGTAGGCATGAGCTTAGCAAAAAATCAAGTGAAATTATTTACAAACGATAAAATGAATATCGAATCACTTCAGATTTTTGATATTATTGGTCGTAACGTATTTACTACAAATAATGCAATTACCAATACAGCTATTCCTGTAGAAGTAGAAGCTAATAAAATCTATATTATTAGAGCACGCATTCAAGGTCAAGATTATACCTTCAAAGGCGTAGTGGTAGAATAATACCCGTTTATGTTTTAATAAAAAGCCCAATGAAATTTCATTGGGCTTTTTATTTTATTACAAAATAAAAAAGGATTGACTAGTGTCAATCCCTTTTTAATAGGCTCTTTAAGCTACTTATTTAATGGCTGCTTGTACCAAGCTAGCTGCTTCGCTTAATAAGATAGCAGATTGAACTTTCAATCCAGAATTAACAATCAATTCTTTTGCTACTTCAGCATTAGTACCTTGTAAACGAACAATAATAGGAATATTGATATTGCCTAAATTGTTGTATGCTTCAATAACACCAGCCGCAACACGATCGCAACGAACGATACCACCGAATATATTGATTAAGATTGCTTTTACATTTGGATCTTTCATGATGATTCTAAAGCCCGCTTCTACCGTTTGAGCATTAGCTGTACCACCTACGTCTAAGAAATTTGCTGGTTCACCACCTGCTAATTTAATCATATCCATAGTAGCCATAGCCAAACCTGCACCATTTACCATACAACCTACATTACCATCTAATTTTACATAATTTAAGTTGAACGCACCTGCTTCTACTTCCGTAGGATCTTCTTCGCTTGTATCTCTCAATGCTTCGATGTCTTTATGACGCATCATGGCATTATCATCAATATTCATTTTACAGTCAACTGCAATGATTTTATCATCAGCTGATTTAAACAATGGATTGATTTCTAACATAGAACAATCTAAACCAACATAGGCATTGTATAAATTAGTAACGAATTTTACCATGTTTTTGAAAGCATCGCCGCTCAATCCAAGATTGAATGCAATGTTTCTAGCTTGGAAAGCTTGAAGGGTCATGCCTGGAGCAATCCACTCTTTATGAATTTTTTCTGGCGTATGATGTGCTACTTCTTCAATATCCATACCACCTTCGGTGCTATACATGATCACGTTTTGTTTCTTAGCACGATCTAATAAGATAGATAAGTAAAATTCTTTACGATCACTTGGTCCATCATAATACATGTCTTGAGCAATCAATAATTTGCTAACTACTTTCCCAGCCTCACCGGTTTGGATAGTAACAAGGGTATTGCCTAAGATGTTTTTAGCAACCGTACCTGCTTCTTCAGCACTTTTTACCACTTTTACACCATGTTGTTCTGGCACTTCTCTCATGGTACCTTTACCACGTCCGCCGGCATGAATTTGAGCTTTCATCACTACAAATTTAGTGTTGGTAGCCGTTGCTGTTTGTTCGTATGCTTTAATAGCATCTTCTACGGTTTCAACAGCGATACCTTCTTGGGTAGGTACATTATATCTTTTTAAAAGTTCTTTTGCTTGATATTCGTGCAGATTCATGTGTTAAAAATTTGGGCAAAGATAATATATAATGTTTATTAATTGAAAGCTTTTTGCTCAATTAATCCGTGTAAGTTGCGTTCTTTTATTCATTGATTTGGAAGCTATAATAGTAATTGCCCCTTTGCCCTGGGTAAAAACCTCCAATTTGTATGAAATTCTTATTATTTATGGCTGTTGCAATCTGCTCCTCATTGGCAATAGCCAAATCATTGATGGTAGTAATAATAAACCCTTTTTGTATATTGCTTTGTTGTGCTAAAGGGCCTGTTCCTTTATCGGTAATGAGTATGCCATTATTAATCCCATATTGCTTTTTTTCTTGAGCTGTTAAGAAACGGTAAGGGGCTCCAAATAGGGCTTGCTGACTAGCATTTTCTGCGTTGCTTTTTAGCGTCACCAAACTAGTTTTGCTTTGCCCGTCTCTCCAATATACAATTGCTACCTCTTCTTTAGGGTGATATCTCGCTATTTGTTCTAATAAAGAAGGCACCGAATTAACCTTTACTTGATTGATCGATTGAATAATATCACCAATTCTCAAGCCTGCTTGTTCAGCTGCACCACTTTTGCTTACTCCTACAATGGCTACACCTTGAATTTCGTCTAAATGGTATTTTTTAATTTCCTCCTCTGTTGCTGTTTTAATATCTTTTGGGTTGATGCCTAAGAAGGCTCTTTGCACTTTGCCATATTGAATCAGGTCGGCACTTACTTTTTTTACAATATTAGAAGGTATGGCGTAAGAATAACCGGCATACGAACCGGTAGGTGAACTTATAGCCGCATTAATACCTACCAAATCGCCATTGCTATTCACTAAAGCACCACCACTATTACCTGGGTTTACTGCAGCATCAGTTTGTATGAAAGATTCAATTGCATTTTGTTGGTTTTTGTGAATGCCTATATTTCTACTTTTAGCACTTACGATGCCCGCTGTTACGGTAACATCTAAATTGAGCGGATAGCCAATAGCTAATACCCATTGGCCTAGTTTTACTTGATCGCTATTACTAAATTTTAGATAGGATAAATTGTTTTCCTCCACTTTTAATACCGCCAAATCTGTAGCCATATCCGTACCTATAATTTTTGCTTGCTTTGTAGTGCCATCGCTGAGTGTGATGGTAATTTTATCTGCATTGGCAATTACATGATAATTGGTAACGATGTGTCCATCGGCATCGATAAGCACACCAGAGCCGGATCCAGATTGGGGAGGTAAAATATATTGTTGTGGACCAAAAAATTGTTCGAAGAAGCCATTGCCGAAAGGGCTCTGTGCGTATACTGTTTTAGCAGAAGTGCTCACTTTGACATGCACCACCGCCTTGGTGGCTGTTTCGGCAGCAAATTGAAAATCGATGGGCGTAGCGCTTTTGCGACTATAATTGTAGTCATTCTCTGTTTGAGCGTAACTTGTAGATATACAAAAAGAGTACAATAAGCCGCTCGTAAAAATGAATTTTAAAATTGGGTTTCTCATAGCTTTTTTATTTTCCCCAAATATAAAAAGCTAAAAAATTAGAAAATTGTTAAATCAGCCTAGCTGTTTATTTTTTAACATACAAAATACACTTGTCCTGAAACAAGGGCTCTGGAAAGATAGTGTGTAAGTCCCAGTAATGCGGGCGCAATTTGGAGGCTGCGATTTCTTCCGACAAATCACCCCCTTTAAGGCATATGAGTCCATTGGCAAGATTATCACTTGCATGTCCTTTTTTCAATAAGGGAGCAGCCCAAGTCCATAAATCTAATAGGGGAGCAACGGCTCTAGAAACCGCAAAATCGAATGTTCTATTTTTAATTTGTTCGGCTCTAGAGTGAATAGCCGTAACGTTTTTTAGTCCTATAGCCTGAGCAATTTCTTGTACAACCGTAATTTTTTTACCTATAGAATCTACTAGTAAAAATTCTACATTGGGAAAGAAGATAGCCAAAGGGATGCCCGGAAATCCGCCACCGGTGCCAATATCAATGATTTGTGCACCATCTTCAAAATTGCAGATGGTGGCAATAGATAGAGCATGTAATACGTGTCGGATATATAATTGATCTATATCTTTTCTAGAAATAACATTTATTTTTTCATTCCAAGTTGGATATAATTCACCCAATGCCTTCAATTGATCTAATTGATGAGGAGTAAAATCGCTAAAGTATTTAGATATTATTTCCACGATTGGTAGTTTTTAAAGAAAATATAAGGTGCAAATATACAATTATAAATGGCCCATAAAAATTCGCCCTGTAGGTTTTCGAATAGGTTGATGGAAATGCCTTGCTTCTTTTGAAAGGCGCTCAATAACATAAGATGTGCAATCAGTCGGCCTAACAATAAGGATATGCTAAGAAATGAATTAAATGACCATAAAAAAAGCAAACAAAACCACCATAGACCTTGTGATAAAGCATAGCTTCCTAAGATGAGTTGCACCTTTTTACGATAATATTTACCGGTACTTAAATGTCTTTTTTTCTGTAGTGTCCATTGCTGAAACGACTCAGGGGCTTTGCTTTGAGTGTAGGAAAGCGGGTTGCTAACTACGCCATAATTCTTTGGTGTAGCAGCTATACGTACTAATAAATCATCATCGCCATAGGGAAGTTTTTGCCATAAAGGATGTTGGCATGCTTCTAAAAACAAGGCTTTACGAAACCCCATATTTCTACCAACGGCCATATAATATATCCCTAGTTTTGCTAAGAGCTGATACCATAAAAAGCTATGCATGGTTTCCCATTGTACGAGCGTATTGGTCCAGTTTTTTTCCTTCTGATAAGCACCATAGCCAGTAATCAGTTCTTTGTCTAACAGCGCATTTGCCATGATACGCACCCACTGCTTGCTTACTGGTTTGCAATCAGCATCAATGCACAAGATGGTGTCATATTGAGCATGCCGAACGCCTATGTTAAGTGCTTTTTTCTTTCCCTTGAAAGGGCTATCAAAGGCATCGCTTTTAAAAATGCGCAGCTCCGGAAATTTGAGGATAGCTGCTTCTAATATTTGCCAAGTAGTATCCGTAGAGCCGTCATCGATGATGATGACTTCGAAATTGAGTACATTGTTGGAAGAGCTATAGTCTTGTGATTGCAATGCTTGCAATAATGCCGGTATATTTTGTGCTTCGTTTCTTGCGCAAGAGATAATACTTATGGGTGCTGTATTGGGAAGGGTAGAACCCTTTTCTTTTTTCAAAAAGGCAAGCCAAAGCAGCAGCTCATAAGTCCATTGGAAAATGAGTACGGTAGCGCAGAAAATGGGTATAAATTGTGTTAACACTTATGCAAAGTTGCTATTTTTCAGTGCAATTCCCAATATTGTAATGTATTTTAGCAATTCTATTTTTTGATTTATCGCAATATGGAATTTAATTTACTCAAAAACGATCCTCAAAGTAATGCAAGAGCCGGTGTGTTGCATACGGCACACGGAGTTATAGAAACCCCTATTTTTATGCCTGTAGGCACTGTAGGTAGCGTGAAAGGAGTGCCACAAGAACAATTAAAAAATGCGATACAAGCTCAAATTATTTTGGGCAATACCTATCATTTATACTTACGACCGGGAACGGATATTTTAGAACAGGCAGGTGGCTTGCATAAATTTATGAATTGGGATAAACCCATTTTAACCGATAGTGGAGGCTATCAGGTTTTTTCCTTATCGGCCAACCGTAAATTAAAAGAAGAAGGTGCCTTGTTTCAATCGCATATAGATGGGTCTAAACATTTATTTTCCCCAGAAAATGTAATGGATATTCAGCGTAGTATAGGAGCTGATATCATTATGGCTTTCGATGAGTGCCCGCCTTATCCTAGTGATTATGCGTACGCCAAAAAATCTATGGATCTAACGCATCGATGGTTGCAACGATGTGTAAATCGATTAGCCGAAACGCCTGCTAAATATGGGTATGAACAAAGTTTATTTCCTATTGTGCAAGGCAGTACCTATAAGGATTTGCGAAAAGAAGCGGCCCAATTTATTGCTGGCATGGGCGCTGATGGCAATGCCATTGGTGGTTTGTCGGTAGGAGAGCCAGAGGAGATGATGTATGAAATGGCGGCCTTATGTTGTGATTATTTGCCAACGGATAAACCTCGTTATTTAATGGGCGTTGGAACACCTTGGAATATTTTAGAAAACATAAGCTTAGGTATAGATATGTTTGACTGTGTAATGCCTACCCGCAATGGAAGAAATGGTATGTTATTTACATGGGATGGCGTTATCAATATCAAAAATAAGAAATGGCAAGATGATTTTTCTTTAATCGATTCGAGTATTGCCAATGGCATGAGCGATGTATATTCAAAAGCGTATTTAAGACATTTATTTATTGCTAAAGAACTTTTAGCCCTTCAAATTGCTAGTGTTCACAATTTATCATTCTATTTAGCTTTGGTAAAAGAAGCTAGAAAGCATATCTTAGAAGGTGATTTTGCTTCTTGGAAACAACAAATGATTCCTAAATTAAAAAATAGATTATAGTTCGCCATGAAATTACTGGATTGGTACATAGCTAAAAAATACATTAGCACATTTCTATTTGCCATTGCAATTTTGGCTGCCATATCTTGTGTAATAGACTATTCTGAAAAGGTAGAGGAATTCGTTTCTAGAAAAGCACCCGTTCAAGCGATACTCTGGTATTATATTAATTTCATACCTTATATCGTTAATTTCTTATTTCCCTTATTTGTATTTATAGCTACTGTTTTTTTTACCTCAAAATTAGCCGGGCGTTCAGAAATTATTGCCATATTAGCTACCGGAACCGACTATAGGCGGTTCTTAAAACCCTATATTATTGTTGGCGGTGGACTAGTACTTATTTCCTTATTGGCCAATCATTTTGTGGTGCCTTATGCTAACCATAATCGCATTGCGTTTGAAAAAAAATATTATAAAAATGTCATTGCTTATTCCGATCATAATGTGCATTTGAAAATATCTGCATCGGAATATATCTATTTAGAGAATTATGATTTTGCAAGCAATATGGGCTATCGATTTTCGTATGAAAAAATTGATGGTATAATGCTTAAAGAAAAATTGTTGGCTGATAGAATAAGTTATGATTCTTTAAAGAAAGAATGGATATTATACAATGTTACGCATCGATACAATGAGGGCTTAAACGAACGCCTTCAAATGCAATCTGAAGTGCGCGCACAATATGCCTTTACCTTAAAAGATTTAGTTCAAGATTTGGATAGTAAAGATGCTATGACTACCCCCCGATTATTGACCTATATTCAACAAGAAAAACTTAGGGGTAGAGAAACCTTGAATGCCTTATATATTGAATTGCATAGAAGAACAGCAACGCCTTTTGCTTGCTTTATTCTTACCATTATGGGAGTATGTATAGCCTCTACTAAGAAAAGAGGCGGTGGTGGGGTGCATTTGGCTATTGGCATATTGGTTAGTGCAGTTTTCTTCATGATTACCCAATTTTCATCTATACTATCTACCAAAGCGGGTTTTAGCCCATTTCTAGCCACTTGGATACCTAATGTGTTATTTAGTACCATTGCCTATTACTTGTATAGGAAACAAATCAAATAAGACAACAAAAAGCACTTAAAATTGTTATAGTCTTAAATTGCTATTAAATTTTCACTTTAGCATACCAAAAGTTGCCGTAAAGTGCTATTTATATAATATATTTGCGTACTCAAAAAATAAAAATTTACCAAAATGGGCTTTGTTAAAGACAGATTTAAGGCAACTGCCGATCAACAATTACTGGAAATTAAAAGTATTATCGAAAAACATGGTAATACAAAATTAGAAGATGTTACGATTGCGCAAGCATTTCAAGGGATGAGAGGTATCACAGGATTGGTTACCGAAACTTCATTATTAGATTCCAACGAAGGTATTCGTTTTCGTGGATTTTCTATTCCTGAACTAAGAGAAAAATTGCCAAAAATTGAAAACGGTAAGGAGCCGCTACCAGAAGGTTTATTTTATTTAATGTTAGTTGGCGAGCTACCTAATCATGAAGATGTAGAACACATTTCTGCTACATGGGCACGCAGATCACATGTGCCTAATCACGTTTTTGATGTGATTGAAGCATTGCCTGTTGCAACGCATCCAATGACGCAGTTTTGCACCGCGGTATTAGCTTTGCAAACCGAATCTAAATTCTCAAAAGCATATTCAGAAGGTATAAGCAAGAAAGAGTATTGGGATTATGTGTACGAAGATACCATGACCTTAATTGCGCGTCTACCAAGAGTAGCTGCGTATATCTATCGCAGAAAATATAAAAATAGTGAGCATATTCAACCGGATGGTTTACTTGACTGGAGCGGTAATTTTGCTCATATGTTAGGTTTCGAAGATGAAGGCTTTAAAGAATTGATGCGTTTATATCTTACAATTCATGCCGATCATGAAGGTGGTAATGTATCTGCTCATGCTACACACTTAGTAGGTTCTGCATTAAGCGATCCGTATTTGTCATTTGCAGCAGGTATGGCCGGATTAGCTGGTCCATTGCATGGTTTAGCAAATCAAGAAGTTATTCGTTGGATCGAAGAGTTGCAAGAAACTATAGGTACTCAAGAGCCAAGTAAAGAACAAATTGCAGACTATATCAAAACAACTTTAACGCAAGGAAAAGTAGTTCCTGGATATGGTCATGCCGTATTGCGTAAAACCGATCCTCGTTTTACTGCTCAAATGGAATTTGCAAAAACACATTGTCCTGAAAACCCTACTGTAAAAACAGTTTGGAATGTATACGATGTAGCGCCTGCAATTTTAGAAGCTACCGGAAAAATTAAAAACCCTTGGCCTAATGTAGATGCACACAGTGGTGCTTTATTAAAACACTACGGCTTAGTTGAAGAAGATTTCTATACCGTATTATTTGGTGTTTCAAGAGCATTAGGTGTATTGGCTAG
>CAMBYG010000063.1 GCA_945872085.1 Chitinophaga pinensis
GCGGTATGGCCAGAATAAAATAAATCTTTGGTTATGAAGGGAGTGCCATAAAAATAATTGCTTAAGGGGTCTTGGAGCGGAATTAAATCTGTTGGAGGATTTAAGGGCACTAGATATATGGTGACAATACGGGTAAGGTTGATGATAAAATAACTTAATAAAAATAAAAGCGCTTGCTGAGGTTTATCTTTAAGGATCCAAATTTGAAGCCCAATACTAAACCACAAAAGGGAAAAGATATAGATAGAATTGTCGCTTGCTTGCAAGTAGTTTACAATAGGATCTTGCATACTATAGCCCGGCCTATGCTCTATAAAATCAAAAAATAGGGGATAAAACCATACCAATACTATAAAAAGCAATAGTGTTATTAAAAGTATATTTCTAAAATTACCCTGTTGCCAGGCATATTTCCAATTGGTAATTATTGCTTTCATGTGATTAAAAAAGTAGCTACTTGCAAATTGTTCTACAAGCAACACAAAAATATGCGTTTATTTAAAAATTATTTTATAATTCCCTCAATTTACTATATTTGCTAAGCATTTTAAAAGAAATAGTAGCTCATCTACAAGCAATTCAAATCTATTCATTTTAGTAAATTTAATAACGCATGTTGAATCATGCCCCATAACTACATGGAATATAATACAAAAAGAAAGCACCTAGCACTACCAGAATATGGTAGAAATGTGCAACGCATGGTAGAACATGTTTTAACCATTGAAGATCCTAAAAAGCGCCTGCAAAATGCAGAAGTTATTGTAGAATTGATGAGTATTTTAAATCCTAATCTAAAACTAGAAGAAGACTATAAACATCGCTTGTGGGATCACCTGCACCAAATGGCCAATTTTGAATTGGAAATTAATGGTCCTTATCCTAAACCAACTCCAGAAGAATTATTTAAAAAACCGGCACCCATTGCATATCCTAAAAAATCTATTAAATATCGTCATTTAGGTAGCAATTTAGAGGCTTTATTAGCGCTAGGCTTGCAAGAAAAGGATGAGGAGCGCCGACAAGGCTTTACACAACATATCGGATACTATATGAAATTGGCTTATACCAATTGGCATAGAGAACCCATCCATGACGATATGATTAAAAATGAATTATCAGAAATCACGAAGGGTTTAATGGATTTTGAAACCGGTGGTTTTAAAGTGCATTTTGATAATAGACCCCAAAATAATTTCAAGAAAGGTGGTGGAAATAATTTTAAGGGGAATGGCAATAAAAATAATAGCCAAAGAAACTTCAACAACAACAATAATAATAACAGCAATAATAACGGCGGTTATAATAAAAATCGTAAATTTAATAAGAATAAACCCAACAAATAGTATACTAGCGTATGAATGCTTTTGAAATAAGAGGAGGAAAAACACTCTCTGGTGAAATCACCCCGCAAGGTGCTAAAAATGAAGCCTTACAAATATTGTGTGCCGCTTTATTGACCGATCAAAAAGTTACGCTTCGCAATGTGCCTAATATTATTGATGTCAATTTACTAATTGAATTAATTGGAGATATGGGTGCGCTTATAGAACGCCCAGATGCCAATACCGTAATCATTGAAGCAAAAAATATTGATCTAGATTATTTTGCTGGACAAACCTTCAAACATAAATCAGGTAAATTGAGAGGCGCAGTAATGTTGGCCGGACCCTTATTAGCACGATTTAAAAAAGCACAAATACCACAACCCGGTGGCGACAAAATTGGTCGACGTAGATTAGACACCCATATTAGAGGATTTGAAAAATTGGGTGTTGTATTTAATTACAATGTAGAACACTATTTGTTTGAATTGGATGGAAGCCGATTAGCAGGTGCAGCCATGTTGCTCGATGAACCATCGGTAACCGGAACCGCTAATATCATTATGGCTGCTGTAATGGCGCCAGGTACCACTTCTATTTATAATGCAGCCTGCGAACCCTATGTGCAGCAATTATGCAAAATGCTCAATAGTATGGGCGCCAATATCAAAGGTATTGGATCTAATTTGTTGATTATTGAAGGGGTAAGTGCTTTACAGGGCTGCGAGCATAGACTTTTAGCCGATATGATTGAAGTCGGTTCGTTTATTGGATTAGCTGCAATGACTAAAAGCGAAATTACCATTAAAAATGCCGATGTAAAAGAACTCGGTATTATACCAGAGATGTTTCAACGCTTAGGTATTGAATTGCACATTAAAGGAAACGATATTTATATACCCGCTCAAGAATCTTACAGCATACAACGCTTTATTGACGGGTCGGTTTTAACCATCTACGATGCACCTTGGCCTGGCTTTACGCCCGATTTATTGAGCATTGTTTTGGTGGTAGCCACACAAGCAAAAGGAACGGTTTTAATTCATCAAAAAATGTTTGAAAGCCGCTTATTCTTCGTTGATAAATTAATAGAAATGGGTGCGCAAATCGTACTCTGCGATCCACATAGAGCGGTAGTTATTGGATTAAATAAACAAACAGACTTAAGAGGTATCACTATGGTTTCACCAGACATTCGTGCTGGTGTGGCCTTGCTTATAGCAGCCCTTTCTGCCAGTGGCAAAAGCACTATCCAAAATATAGAACAAATTGATAGAGGCTATGAGCGTATCGACGAGCGCTTGAATGCATTAGGTGCTGCTATAAAAAGAATATAAAAAAAGGTGCAATTTAGATTGCACCTTTTTTTTAATTCATAACACTACTCATTTCTTTAGGAATTTCGTTGACTTCTTTAATAGCCGACCAGCCACCCAATACGTTGCGTACATTATGAAAGCCTTGTCGTTTTAATAAGGAGCAAGCGATAACCGATCGATAGCCACCGGCACAATGCACATACAAATTAGCATCGGTATCTATAACCGACAAATGTAAGGGATCGATTAAAGTATCTAAAGGCATCAAATTAGCCGCCACTATATGGCCTGCATCATATTCTGCTTGCTTGCGCACATCTATGATTTCTAATTTAGGATCGTGCGGAATATCTAAGGCTAATTCTTCGGTATCTACATCAATAATGATATCTATTTTTTCATCTGCAGCTTTCCAAGCTTCAAAGCCACCATTTAAATAACCATGTATCGTATCGAGGCCTACCCGTGCTAAACGAATTAAAGTTTCCTCTTCTTTGCCTGCTTCGCTTACTAATACAATTGCTTGCTGGAAGGGTAAGAGCGTGCCTGCCCACTCTGCAAACCGACCATCTAAGCCAATACTAATGGATTCTGGAATAAAACCCTCGGTAAATTCAGTTGCTTTACGGGTATCTAAAATTAAGGCACCTTGAGCTACTTCTTCTTTAAAATCAGCTATAGATAAAGCTTTCAAACCTTTTGATTTTACGGCATCTAAACTATCATAGCCTTTTTTATTAATCGATGCATTGATAGGAAAATAAGCGGGTGGGGCATTCAATCCCGCAGTAACGGCTGCTATAAATGCTTCTTTGCTTTGCGGCGCTAAGGCATAGTTAGTTTGTTTTTGTTCGCCTATAGTACTGTGTGTATTAGGGCCTAAGTTTTTGCCACATGCAGATCCTGGTCCGTGTGCAGGATATACTAATACGTGGTCTTCTAATTTACTAATTTTATTATGTAAAGAATCAAACAGATAACCAGCAAGTTCTTCTTTGCTCAAATTGCCCGAGAATAAATCGGGGCGACCAACATCGCCAACAAATAAAGTATCGCCGGTAAAAACACAATAATCTTTTTGATGCTCATCTTGCAAAACATAGCAAGTACTTTCTAAGGTATGGCCAGGTGTATGCATTACACGCAAACGTAATTTACCAATCGTAAACACTTCTCCATCTGCAGCATGATGTGTTTTAAAAGCGGTTTCTGCATCAGGTCCATACACAATCGTAGCCCCTGTTGCTTGGGCTAATTCTAAATGACCGCTTACAAAATCGGCATGAAAATGTGTTTCGAAAATATACTTTATGACCGCATTTTGTTCTTTAGCTAAGGCGATATAAGCGTCTATATCTCTAAGCGGATCAATGACTACTGCCTCACCATCACTTGCTATAAAATAAGCTGCCTCACTTAAGCAATTGGTATATAATTGTTTAATAAACATGGAGATTTCAATTTTTTGCAAGTTACAAAACTATGCTAGTATTAGCATAATTAAGCCTCATTTTTATAATGCTTGCATAGCATACCGCTATGGGGACCTTTATCTAAATTGGAAAATCAAACTTAGCATCAACATCCTTTTAGCCTGAGGATAGTAAACATTTGTAGCACTCAATTGGCCACCATAATAATAATTATAATTATAACCACTAGGTGCATATTCCTTATTAAAAATATTCGTAAGGGCAGCTTGCAATTTTATAGAAGGCATAAACTTCGTTTGCAAGGTGTAGGTAGATTTGATATCTGAAACAGCATAAGCATCAATAGTTCTATTTTCATTAGAGGTATTATCTAGATATTGTTTGCCCACATATTTAGTGACAAAATCTAACTCTAACTGCGTACGTGCTCTTTGAAAAACTAGGGTATGAATGCCAGCTGCCGCTACCACATTAGGCGACATGCTAATGTTGGTATTGGCATGTTGCACAATTTGTTGATTGCCGTTGTCATAATCATCAACATACTCTGAGAGTGCTTTTATTTTGTTTTTAGAAAGGCTCAGATTGGCAAATAGTTGAACTTTTTTACTAAGTGCATAAGCACCTTGTATTTCTATACCAGCTCTATAACTCTTCCCCACATTGACACGAGTATAAGCGCCTACATCATTAATTTTTCCGGTATTCACCAATTGGTTTTGATAATTCATTAGGTATGCATTTGCACTCCATTGTATTTTTGTATGCACATACTCATATCCTAATTCTATATCCGTTAAGCGTTCTGGTTTAGGCATTTCCATATTACCCGTTTCAAAATCATCTCTATTGGGCTCTTTATTAGCAATTGCAATAGAAGCATAGGCTTTTTTAATTAAAGCATTATCTTTTTTCACAAAATAGGTAATGCCCATTTTAGGATTGAAAAACTGATAGTTTACAGCTGGTTGCAAATTGATATTTTTTCTAAATCCATTCATAGTATAAGCTACCGAACGGAGTTGTATCTCTGCAAATCCTATGAATTGTTCAGACAATTGATAACGAGCTTTTGCATATACATTCGCATCTCTCTTTAAAGAATTCAAATTATACCATGTATAGTCGTTTGGCACTCCCTGATTTGCCCATTTTACAATTCCAAAATGTTTGCCTTCATATTGCGATAATAAGCCTCCGAAAGTAAGCGTGCATTTATTAAATACTTGGTTATAAGAAAATAAAGCTCCGTAATTTTTATTATCCAACCATAATTGACGTATCAAACTAGTGCTTGTAAAAGTATCATTGGTAGCATTTACAAAATTGGGTAAAAAATAGCTGGCATAAGCTTGATCTAATTTATACTCTTCGTAATATCCTTTTCCGGTTGTGAGAAATATACCTGCGTGCATACTTGCTTTATTGCGTATGGTCTTATCATAAAAAGCTTGATAATAATTTTGTTGATAATTATCTGTTTGATTGGTATAATAGGAGCCGTCTTCTTTAAGTCCTAATCCGTTATACGTTCTATTCGTTTTTAAAGAATCTGCTGTTACTCCATCCCAAGCCTGACCAGTTTTTTCTTTCCCCAACATAGCTACCACCGTCCATTTGGTACTTGGATTTTGCAACCAACTCATATTAAACTGCATAGCATTCAAATCACTGGCACTCCTATTGATGTATCCATCAGATTTGATCGTAGATGCTCGTATGCCAAACTGTAAGCCATTATCCAATCGTTTGCTTTGCATTTTAGCACTCCATTTTCTGGTGTTGAAGGAGCCCAATACCGATTGAAAAATAAACTTAGCAGAATCGTCTGCATCTATAGTTTGCATACTTAAAGTAGCACCAAAAGTGCCTGGTCCATTAGTAGAAGTTCCCACTCCTCTTTGCAATTGAATAGAATTGGTAGAACTTGCGATATCGGCAAAATTTACAAAATACGTAGCCTGCGATTCTGCATCATTTACAGGCACTCCATTTAAGGTAACATTAATACGCGTTCCATCTGTACCTCTTACTCGCATATTGGTATATCCAACACCGGTGCCAGCATCTGAGCCTACTACTACACTTGGAAGATATTGCAATAAATAAGGCAAATCTTGTGCGTTATTATTTTTCTGAATCGTCTTTTCAGAAAGTGTACTTGCAGCAAATGGATCTTTATGGGTTACCCTCAAAGCCGATGCTGCACTGATGCTTACTGGGTTTAATGATTTATTTATAAGACTATCCGATGATTGGGCAAAGCTTGCAAAGGAGCTCAGCAATAATAAAGCGATTACTGTTTTTTTCATAAATACATTTCGTTTTAGAAAACAGGATATGCTATATAAATTGACTTATTTAATTGATTTTTCAAATCAATATAAATAATCATAAAGTCGCTGAAGTTTTTTTGTTTTCCTAACCAGCATTACCTGGTCGAGGTTCAGCGGGTATGATCTCAGCCTGATTTATTAAGGCACCCCGAATTTGTAGAAGACAAAAGTAGTTTAAAAATTATTTATCTAAGATGATTTTATTAACAATTATTTCTTATTTTTATATTCTAAATAAACCAATAATGAAAAAAATATTACTCTCTAGCTTTGCAATAGCTTTACAAGCTACCGCATTTGCTCAATTGCCTGTTAGTACCGCACCTTCTAATAAATCGGTGGTATTGGAAGAATTTACAGGTATTAAATGCGTTTATTGCCCTGACGGACATAAAATTGCTAACAACATTAAATCAGCTAATACGCCTGGTAAAGTAATTTTAGTAAATATACACACCGGTGGCTATGCTGCTCCAAGTGGCTCTGAGCCCGATTTTAGAACAGCTAACGGTGATGCCATTGCTGCTATTTCAACGATGGGTATCACTGGTTACCCTACAGGTTCAATGAATAGACACATCTACCAAGGTACTGCTATCGCAATGAGCCGTGGTGTATGGGCACAATATGCAACCCAAACATTAGGTCAACCATCTTATGTAAATGTAGCGCTTCAAGGTACATTAAATGTAACTACCCGTCAGTTAACTGTGAATGTAGAAGTATACTATACCGGTGCAAGTACGGCATCTACCAACAATTTGACGGTGATGTTATTAGAAAACGACGTAGTAGGACCACAAACAGGTGGCACCAACTACAACCCAACTCAAGTAAACCCTGATGGCACTTACAATCACCAACACATGTTGCGTAAAGTTTTAAACACTAGTGCAATGGGTGAAGTAATTTCTCCGACCACTTCTGGTACCTTAATTACAAAACAATATACTTATAACATTCCTGCACAATTTGTAAATAATGCTCCACAATTAGGCAATTTGGAAATTGCTGCTTTTGTAGCTGAATCAAACACAGAAATTATTTCTGGCGCTTATGGTCCAATTACACTTACCGGTTTTGCCTATACAAAAGATGCACAAGTTCAAAGTGTAAGCTCTGAAGCAACAGTGTGCGCAGGTATTTTAAATCCTAAAGCTAAAATTTATAATAATGGTAGCAGCACTATTACCTCTGCAAGCATCAATTACAATGTAAATGGTGGAACCAATAGCACATACAATTTCAGTGGCAGCATTCCTCCTGCATCAACTGTAGAAATTAGCTTGCCTGCTATTTCTTTCACTCCAACAACAACCAATACGTTAAATGTAACTATCGGTAATGTAAATGGATCAGCAGATCAAAATACAGCTAATAACACTATGGCTAAATTAAATATTCTTTTGACTACACTTGCAGGTCAATCTTCATTTATGACCATGGATTTTACGCAAGATCAATATGGTTCAGAATGTTCGTGGAAATTGTATAATGAAGCAGCGAATACGATTGTAGCGCAAGATGGTCCTTGGACTAACTTATCTGCATCAGGTATTTTATTACATTCTAAATCATTTACAGTGCTTCCTAATAAATGTTATCGTTTAGATATTATTGATACTTATGGTGATGGTGTAAATTCAGGTACTGGTGTTGGTGGATATAAATTATTTGCTCAAGGCACTACGCCTTTAATTACCTCAAATGGTCAATTTGGAAAAGGAGAAAGTAAATGGTTTAAAACAGCGTCTTCTTTAAGCGTTGATAAAATCAATGGCTTAACAGAAGTAAATGTATATCCTAATCCAGCAAAAGATATTGCTAAATTAAATTTCAGTTTAGAAAATGCAAGTAATTTGACAATTTCAGTTTATGACCAATTAGGTCAATTAGTTCAAACTGTTACTTCTGGTAAATTTAATGCAGGTGATAATCAAGTAGATATCAACACAACTACGTTAAATTCTGGTATTTATACAGTGAGAATAGATGCTGAAAATGGCACCTTAAGCCAACGTATTTCTGTAATTAAGTAAACTAACTTAAACAAAATAAAAAAGTCCCGAAATTCGGGACTTTTTTATTTCCTAAAATTGAATTTTAAATTAATAATTTAATTACATTTACAACCTAAAATAAACCAATAATGAAAAAATTATTACTAGCAATGTCCTTGTTAGTTGCTGCGAATGCTGAAGCGCAACTTTGGTCACAAAATTTTAATACCGGTATTCCATCAAACTGGATTCAAATTAAAAACGATAACAATGCACCTGTATCTTCTTATTTTGGTACAGTATTAACTCCTGCATTAACGAATAATGCCTATGCAAATTATTTGTCAGCAACTGC
>CAMBYG010000064.1 GCA_945872085.1 Chitinophaga pinensis
AGCTGAACAAAATTTAGTAGTTTTGCAAACGCTAAATCAACAAATACAAGCCTAAACTATGATTAGTAGAAGAAATATAAGAATTAAAGTAATGCAATCGCTTTATACGGTTGCCACCATGGATGAATTACAAACAGATGATAGCAAAGCTAAATGCGTTAGTATTCTTAACGAAAAACTGAATAGATCTCTAGATTTGTATGTAACTACCATCTTATACATTCTTAAAGTTGCGCAATATGCGGAACGAAATGCGCAATTAAATCAATCTAAGCTTATACCTACTGATGATGAATTGCAAAACAATACCAAAATCGCAGGTAATTTATTTCTTTGGCAAATCTTATCTAATGAGACATTTACGGAAAAAGTAAAAACTAGCCATTTAGAGGAACATGTAAATGAAGATTGGATTAAAAAAATATTCCAACAATTACAACAAAGCGATTTATACAAAACGTATATCAAGAAAAAAGATAGAGAACAGAAATACGAGAAAAACATTATGAGGTTCATATGGGAACAATTAATGTTGAAAGACGAAGCTCTTTTAGAGCATTTTAGCGACGAGTTGAATGGCTGGGATGATGATAAGGATATGATCTTCATGTTGGTTGAAAACTTTTTCAAACACAATTCTACATACAATTATCTTCAATTAGTATCCGAAGAAAAATTAGAATACGCTCAAAATTTAATAAGAGCGGTAATTGAAAAAGATAGTATGTTCCAAAGTATTATCGAACCAAAATTGAGAAATTGGGATCCAGAGCGCGTAGCCCTTATTGATACAATCCTCCTCAAAATGGGTATATGCGAATTTTTATATTTCCCTACTATACCAACAAAAGTAACGATCAACGAATATATAGAAATCGCAAAAGTATATAGTACTCCTCAAAGCGGACAATTCGTAAATGGCGTATTAGACAATATTTGCAAAGGATTTGAATCTGAAAATAAAATAAGAAAAACAGCTCATTTCAAAAAGTAGTTATGAAACGCTTTTCACTTTTCTTTGTAATCATTTCGATAGGTTTAGTTGCATGTAAAAACAATGCAAAAAAAGAAACGAATGATGGTTTACTTCCCACCAGCTTGGTCAACAATCCCATTTCCTTAAATCCAGACAGCAATAGTTTTAAAGAGTTGCCGACTATGGATTTTGGTACTACCCTGCATGATTTTGGAACTATTCATGAAGGAGAAACCGTAGAATGGGAATTTGATTTTAAAAACAATGGTAAAAGCCCATTGATCATTAGTGAAGCCAAAGGATCTTGCGGATGTACGGTAGCTGAGTTTCCAAAAGAACCCATCACAGCAGGACAAGCATCTAAAATAAAAGTAAGCTTCAACACTACAGACAAGCATGGGTATAACGAAAAACAAGTAACTATTAGTAATAATACAAGAGAAGGTGTGCACTATTTAACGATAAAAGCTACAATTTTAGAAAATTAATGTATTTTTAAACCCAAATAAAAAACAACTATGACAACTTTATTACAAGCTACAGGCGGCGGAATGATCCAACCTTTATTCTTAATTGGAATGGTAGTGGTTATGTATTTCTTTATGATACGACCACAAGCTAAAAAAGCAAAGGAACAAAAGAAATTTTCAGAAAGCATCCAAGCAGGAGAAGACATTGTAACCACTTCAGGAATACATGGTAAAATTAATCGTGTAAACGAAGATGGCACTTTAAAAGTAGAAGTAGCTAGCAATACTTACATGACCTTTGAAAGAGCTGCCGTTTCTATGGAATTAACTACCGCTGCTCGTAAAAAAGCATAATATGCTAAAAGTAGCCATTACAGGTGGTATAGGCTCCGGAAAGAGTTTGGTGTGCCAAGTGTTCAAAACACTTGGCATTCCTATATTTAATGCAGATGCCGTTAGTAATCAATTAGTAGAAAACAATAAGGAATTAAAAAAAGCCATCATTAAACTATTTGGTGCAGAAGCCTACGTAAACAATGAATACAATAGAAAATATATAGGCCAAATAGTATTTAATAATCCAGACAAGCTACAATTGCTTAATGACTTAATACATCCCTTAGCCATACAAGCAGCTAAACAGTGGTTCGAAAAACAGCAGGCGCCTTATGCTATAAAAGAAGCGGCCATTCTATTTGAATCTAATGCCCAACAAGATATCGATATAGTTATCGGCGTAACTGCGCCTGAACCCTTGAGAATAGAACGAGTTATGCAAAGAACCGGATATAGCAAAGACGAAGTTATAAAGCGAATACAACTACAAATGCCCGAAGTAGAAAAAATGGCAAAATGTGATTACGTTATACAAAATGATAATAACACAGCAATAATACCGCAACTATTGCGCATACACGAAGCCCTTTTAATTAAAAGAAATACTATCGAATAATACGCTTAATTTGCTCTTCAATATTTTTATTATTAGCTGATTTTATTTCTTTTAATAAATAGCGAAGTTGATTTGCATAGTTATTTCTAGTAGTAGCTTTTGTTTCATTTGCATACATTTTCTCTAAGCCAAATACCGCTTTATTCACAAAAGATTCATTCTTATTGGTTATAACAAACTTGACCAGCCCTGCAAAAACCGCATTCAAATCCTCCCCATAAAAATCATTTGCGGTGAGCATCATGAAATTTAAATCTTCTTCTGTAGTAGCATTACCTAAAATTTTTAAACAAGATTTGATAACAAAATGATTTTTGTTTTCTTTTAAGTAGGCTTTAGCTAAAACTAATGCATCTGCTTTATGTTGCAATAAGTTAGTATTCAATGCTTCCATTCTCAATTTATAAGAATTTGATTTTAAACAGGTATTCATTTCAACATCCGCAATAGGATGTTTCCATAAATTCAACAACTTTAATGCAGCTGCTTTAACTAATAAGTTTTTAGTATTCATAAACAAATCGAAAACCGGAATCTCAAAGCTATTCTGTACTGCTTTATCTTGATTTTTATCATTAATCGCATCTAAAACGAATAGTGCATAGTCTGCAGAATCATGGAGTGCTTGCACTAGCACTTCTTTAAAACTACTATCCAAATTGTGTTTTGCAATAAAATTTGAACTAAGGGAATCTAATGCAATAATTTTAGAAACAGGATTGAGAGGCGCTTCAAATTGCATTCTATAAATCGCTGGTGACTTTTTCTCTACAACATCTCCAATTATTTCATGTTCATAATCGGGCACTACAAAAGCATTTTCTGAACTTGCCGAAAGTAAAAAATCTTGTTGAGCTTGATTGATTTCAACAGTATGCTTGGAAACTTTGTTGTTTTCAATTAGGGCAAATGTCATGGGCAATCTATACACAAAATTTGGATCTTCATTTTTTTGAATTACATGAACTTTTATCTTTTTCAAGGAATCAATAAACTGGTATGAAATATTCACTGTAGGATGACCGCCTTTCACATACCATTGATTGAAAAACCAAGTCATATCCTTACCCGTAACTTCTTCTACTGCCAATCTCCAATGATGATACTCAGCTGGCTTTAGCGCATTGCTTGTTAGATATTTTTTAATAGAAAGCTTGAATGCGGAATCACCAATCAATAAATGAAGATGGCGCAAAATGGCACCACCCTTTTTATAGGTGATATGATCAAAAACATCTTCTCTACTTTTATAGTAAACTCTATACAACGGATCATCTACATAGGGAGCAAAAGTTAAATAGTTTTGCAAATCCTCGTAAGCCAGTTTATCAGCATGCGCTTTTCCATACTTGTAGGTTCTCCACAATTGCTCTCCATAATTTGCAAAAGATTCGTTTACGGTAAGGTGCGACCAAGATTCTGCTGTTACATAATCTCCAAACCATTGGTGAAACAACTCATGCGAGACAATATCTTCATGATTAGCATCTGCATATGCAATACTATCTTGGTTCATAAATTCACCAAACAAACTAGCGCTGGTGTTTTCCATAGCACCTGATACATAATCTCTAACAACAATTTGACTATACGTCTTCCACGGATATAAAACACCCGTATAGGTAGAAAAAAACTGCATCATTTCTGGAGTATTTTGAAACATCATATTAGCATATGGCGCATAATCAGGCTCTACATAGTAACGGACATCATTAGCTTGTTGAAATGAAGTTGTATGCATGGCAAACTTGCCAATAGCAAACATCATAGCATAGGGTTGTATAGGCTGATTCATTTCCCATTTATCTTCTCTCATAAAAGGATCTACTGCTCTAGAAGAGAGTAATCTTCCATTGCTCAATGTCTGAAATGTATCGGGAACCGTTAAGGTAATTTGAGTAGTGAATCGCTCATTAGGAAGATCGATTGTTGGCACCCAATGGGAATTAGATTCTGTTTCTCCTTGCGTCCAAATTTGAACCGGTTTGTTTTTAATTTTCTGACGATTATTTATAAAATACAAACCTTTGTCATCGGTTATAGCTGCGCTTCCGCCTTTAGGTGCTTTATTTGGATAAGCGGTATACTTCAAAGTCAAATAAATGGTATCTGCCAAAGGAGATTCAAAATCAATGTTAATATGCAAAGAATCTGCAGTAAAATGCAAAGCCACATCACCGTACTTACTATTTGCTGAAATACTTGAAATTTCCATAGACTTTGCATCTAAAACCAGGTGTTGAGCTGGATAAAAATAAGGCTTCATTGTTAATACCGCTACTCCATCGGCACTAGCATTTTTATAACTAAATTGTAAGGCTACTTGCGTATGCAGAATATCCCACAGTCGATCTGGTGTGTACCTTGGCAATACATTAGCTTTACTAGACTTTACCGAAACCGGATTTAAATTTTGTTCCAATGCATTTTTAGGCGTTGAACATTGAAAGAAAAACAGCGTGCTTATTAAAAGTAATGCATTATAAAAACGAGCGTTCATAAATACTAAATTTTGTTTGTCTATTTGGAAATATAAAAATACTTTTACAAAAAATAAAGGTCATGTACAAAGTAAGCCTACAAGGTAAAACATTTGAAATAGATGAAAAAGAAATTTCTAACAATAGTTCATTAAACATTAGTGAAATTTCCAATGATTTTTATCAAGTGGCTGCAAATGGCAAAAACTACTCTATTATAGTTGACAAAGTTGATAGCCAACAAAAAGAAATTACTTTAAAAATAAACGGCGAGAAAAAAGTGCTTCAAATTGAAGAGCCTATAGATGTTTTACTTAAAAACATGGGGCTTGATTTAAAAGCTATGCAAAAGGCTGAACCTATCAAAGCGCCAATGCCCGGCATGATTTTGAAAATCCTAGTTGAACCTGGTCAACAAATTGAAAAAGGACAAGGCGTTTTAATTTTAGAAGCCATGAAAATGGAGAATGTACTTAAATCTTCTGCTGCAGCTACCGTAAAAGCAATAAAAGTAAGCGAAAAATCAGCTGTAGAAAAAGGAGCCATCCTTGTAGAATTAGTGTAGATGAAAAAACTGTTTTTAATTCTTCATTTTATTACATTTTGGTTATGCTCAAAAGCGCAATCAAATGCTTTCCTCTATATAGAAAGTCGAAATAATCAACCCTTCTATTTAACTATAGATAGCAACCGTTACCAGCGACACTTTAGCACCTTGCAAATAGTACCAGAATTACTAGAGGGTCCTTTATTAGTAGTTGTTCAATTGCAAAACCAGCCTAAGGAAGTCTTTTCTTTTCATCTTACGATGCCCGCAGCATCTCATCGTTCTTTCCTTTTAGACAAAAACCAAGAAAACCAGTGGGTTTTATTTGACCTTGAGCGCAATTACACCCTGCATGCAAATAATGAACTAGAAGAAGATCAGGAGCAATTTAACAGATATAAGCAGTTGCGATCTAAATAATTAAAACTAATTTATTCAGAATAATTTAAAATTGTCAAAGTATTATTATCTTTGGCAGTCTATATTTTAATTAAAATAAACCTTAAAATACAACCACATGCGTACAATAGCATTCCGTCAAGCATTGCGAGAAGCGATGGAAGAAGAGATGAGAAGAGATGAGACTGTTTTTTTAATGGGTGAAGAAGTAGCACAATATAATGGCGCCTATAAAGTGAGTCAAGGTATGCTTGATGAATTTGGACCAAAACGTGTACTAGATACACCTATTACGGAATTAGGCTTTGCTGCCATCGGAGTTGGAGCTGCTATGAATAATACAAAACCAATCATAGAATTTATGACTTGGAATTTTGCGGTATTAGCTTTAGACCAAATCTTAAACCACGCGGCTAAAACACGCTCTATGAGCGGCGGTCATTTTGGATGCCAAATGGTATTTAGAGGCCCTAATGGCAGTGCAGGCCAATTGGGAGCACAGCACTCTCAAGCATTTGAAAGTTGGTATGCAAATATCCCTGGTATTAAAGTAATTTCTGTTTCAAATCCATATGATGCTAAAGGTTTATTAAAATCAGCTATCAGAGATATCGATCCTGTAGTGTTTATGGAGAGTGAGGTTATGTATGGCGATATGGGTGAGGTGCCAGAAGAAGAATATTTAATTCCAATAGGAAAGGCAGACATAAAAAGAGCAGGTACCGATGTTACAATTGTTTCCTACAATAAAATGATGAAAGTAGCCCTTGGAGCCGCAGAAGAATTAGCAAAAGAAGGTATCAGCGCTGAAGTTATTGATTTAAGAACCATACGCCCATTAGATTGGCAAACCATCGTAGAATCTGTTAAAAAAACCAATAGATTAGTGATTGTTGAAGAACAATGGCCTTTTGCTAGTATTTCATCAGAAATCAGCTACCGCGTACAAAAAGAAGCATTTGACTATCTAGATGCACCAATTCGTAGAATTTGCTCTGCAGATACCAATATGCACTATGCGCCTACTTTAGTAAACTTATTCTTACCAGACATACCAAGAACAGTAGCATTGGTAAAAGAGGTAATGTATATGAAAAAATAGCATATTAAATGATTTTGTTTAAAAAGCCAGCATTTTGCTGGCTTTTTGCTTTACAAAACAACCAACCAAAAGTTACGTTCGAATTGTCTTAATAAGTAATTAAAATTTGATGTAAAAAAAATACCTACAAAATAGTCTTAAAACATATGAGTAGTAGAATTTTACACGGCTAAAAAGGGCAGCTATTTCGTGGATAAATTAATTCAAAAACTATTGTATTTTCAAATTAAATTATATAATTTTAAGCGTTGAGATCTGTCTTCTATATTTCAATTTATACTAATTGAAACATAGCGGCTTTTCTTTAATAGTAAACCGAGCTAACTTTTTTAAAATAGAATACAAATAACGTTCCTTATGGTTATTAAAACTACATGCAAACAATTGACTATCGCTGTTGGATTATTAATGGCATCTTTTGCAGCTAAAGCACAGATGAGCGGTACGTATACCGTTCCGGGTTCATACCCAACAATCAGTGCTGCTGTAAATGCATTAAACACACAAGGTATCAATGGCCCTGTTACGATCAATGTAAATGCTGGCCATACGGAGACCGTAGCCGGAACCATAATTTTAAACGCAACCGGTACAGCCACCAATACCATCACCATCCAAAAAAGTGGAGTTGGGCTTAATCCGAAATTAACTGCAATGCCAAATGGTATTCAATTGACTACAAGTACAGCTGGACTTGATGGTATTTTTGCGTTAAATGGATCGGACTATGTCACAATCGACGGAATTGACTTAGTAGAAAATAGTGCCAATACTACAGCTACTACTTGCATGGAGTATGGCTATGGCTTATTTAAAGCATCTGCAACAGATGGTTGCCAATACAATACCATTAAAAACTCAACCATAACCCTTAATAGAAACAACAACAATATTGCTGGCAATGTAATGTTTGCTGGTTGTGCGGGTATCTTAATGATAAATTCCCAAATCACCACAGCTAACACATCCCTAATTATAACAAGCCCTAGTGGTTCAAACTCTTATAATAAAATTTACGCTAACACCATACAAAATGTAAATGCGGGTATCTATGCCATAGGTTTTGGCAATGCCCCAATTCCATTTACTAATGCTGATTTAGGAAATGATTTTGGTGGAAACAGTAATGCAACAGGTAATCAAATTTTAAACTTTGGTGGAGCAACTTTAGCATCTCAACCAGCCAATGGTATTCAAATTGGCGCGCAATATAATTTCAATATTGCTTATAACACGATCAATAACAATACGGGAACAGGGGTAAATCATACTAATGTACTAAGAGGTATCTATGTAAATAATGCAGGGGCAAGTGTAAGTGGTACCATTGCAAACAATACCATTACATTGAAAAACGCAACAGGCAGTACAAGTACGATGGAGATCATTCGTACGAGTGCTATTACCGGTGGTTCTATTAATATCTTAAACAACACTTTGCTTAATTGCACGCATAGTTCAACTGGTGTTTTCTATGGCATTTGGAATGATGGCACCGAAGCAAATGTATCTATTAAAAATAACACCTTTACTAATGTTGCAACTGCAGCTACATCCAATACCAATTACTTAATTACCAACACCGGTTTAGTGACCAATTCCCTTGCAATTGACGACAATAGTTTATCTTTTAATTACCTTGCTGCTACATCCACCGGGATATTATATTGGATCAATGCTAGTACTGCCAATTTAAATTATGGATCCTATTCAAGAAATAC
>CAMBYG010000065.1 GCA_945872085.1 Chitinophaga pinensis
AATTGGCTCCGTAGTTCAACTGAATAGAATATCAGATTTCGGCTCTGAGGGTTACAGGTTTGAATCCTGTCGGGGTCACCACAAAATTTTGTAAGTAGTTGTTAGGCAACTACTTGCATTTTTTTTATCTCGAAATACCCTTAAAAGGGTACAACATTTTTGCAAATTTCAACTTTTTAGTTCATTTTTTTCGCAATACCCTCCACAATCCACCTTCTTCCCCAAACACTTATTCCCCTAAATACTGTAATTTAGCCAAGCCTTAATACAGCGAAAGCAATAAGGTATTGGATTATTTATAAGCGCAAAAAAATACTAGAGTTGAAAAACAAAAAAGTGGTTGTTATTGGTGCAGGAGTGGCTGGTATGGCTGCTGCCATAAGGTTGGCTTTGCAAGGCTATGAGGTAAGCGTATTTGAAAAAAATATGTATCCTGGTGGCAAACTGAGCGCTTTTCAATTAAATGATTATTCTTTCGATGCGGGCCCTAGTTTATTTACCGCTCCACAGCTTATTGCCGATTTATTTTCGGAGGCAAAGGTGCCCATGGAAGATTTTTTTAGTTATAAAAAAGTTGCCGTGGCTTGTCATTATTTTTACCAAGATGGCACGCAAATAACAGCCTATACCGATAAAGAAAAATTTGCTGCCGAATTAGCGCTTAAAACCAACGAAGCACCGGAGCAGGTCAATGCCTATTTAAATAATGCCGCTGCTGCCTATCAAAATATTGCAACTATATTTTTAAATTATTCCCTTCATCATTGGTCAACCCTTATTAAAGCGCCTATTTTAAAAGCATTAGCTACTTTGAAAGGACCTTATTTGTTTTCGTCTTTGAATAAGTATAACGAGCGAAAATTTAAATCGGATAAATTGGTGCAACTCTTTAATCGCTTTGCTACCTATAATGGAAGCAATCCGTATAAAGCGCCAGCTATGATTTCTTTGATTAGTCATTTAGAACAGAATGAAGGTGTTTTTTATCCCAAAGGCGGCATGATCAGTATTACCAATGCCTTATATCAGCTTTCTCTTAAGCTTGGCGTTAGCTATACGTTTGGTGCATCGGTAGAGCAGATCTTGCATTCGGGAAAGGTACTTACTGGTGTGGTGGTAGATCAACAACACATAGCTGCAGACATTGTAGTGAGCAATATGGATGTATATTATACTTATCAGCATTTGCTGAAGGATCCTATAAAAGCTAAAAAGATTAAGCAACAAGAACGGAGTAGTAGTGCCTTGATTTTCTATTGGGGCATTGCCAAATCGTTTCCTCAATTAGATCTTCATAATATCTTTTTTAGTGCTGATTATAAAGCGGAGTTTGAGGCTATTTTTAAAACTGCTGTGCCCTTCGATGATCCAACGATCTATGTCAATATCACCAGTAAATTGGAACCAGGTATTCATGCTCCTGTGGGTAAAGAGAATTGGTTTGTTATGATTAATGTGCCTGCCAATTCTGGACAGGATTGGGTAGAACGCGTAGCATTTTATAAAACAGTAATTATCCAAAAATTGTCTAAACAATTAGGAGAAAACATAGCATCTTTGATTGAAGTGGAGGAAGTATTAACACCAGTAACTATTGAATCTAAAACCTTGTCTTATATGGGCTCTTTATACGGCACCAGCTCTAATACCAAAATGGCGGCTTTTATGCGTCATCCCAATTTTAATAAGCGCATAAATGGTTTGTATTTTGTAGGCGGCACCGTGCACCCGGGAGGTGGCATTCCGCTATGTTTGTCGAGTGCCAAGATTGCTGCTCAATTAATTAAGGAGGCCAACAACATAAAATAGCTACTGTTGTTTTAGTATATTAATCATTCCTCCTATTTCACTTATATTTACTGCGGTATGACAGCCCATCAACAGATTACAACCATTACCTTTTTCAAGTTCAGCACCTGGATGGATAAGCTATGGGCTTTTCATGGAATGCTATTGGCGCATCTTCCCTTAAGAAAAGTGGATGGGCTATCGTTTTATAAGTTAATGGGTAGCGGCAAGGATAAAGGGTTTAATCCCTATCCCGATTGGTCTGTATATTGCCTTTTGCAAGTATGGGATTCGGAAGCACAAGCACAAGCTTTCTTTTCGAATGCACCTGTAATGAAAGCCTATGCTAAGCATACGCAAGAGATGTATACGCTTTACATGAAAAATATGGCTTCTCATGGCACCTGGAGTGGGAAAAAACCATTTGTAAAAACAGCTGATCTAGATCCGGCTCGTCCAATGGCGATTATCACCAGAGCGAGCATAAAATGGAAATTCTTATTTCGTTTTTGGCGCTATGTGCCCAAATCGCACGAGGCCATAGATGACAATAAGGGACTTGTTTTTACTAAGGGTATAGGTGAAGTTCCTTTTGTGCAAATGGCCACATTTAGTTTGTGGAAAGATTTTGAAAGTGTAAAAGCGTTTGCCTATAATAGTGCACAGCATAAGGAAGCCATAAAATTGACTAGAGCACTTGAATGGTATAGCGAAGAGCAATTCTCTAGATTCTATCCCTATAAAGAATCGGGTACTTGGGGCGGAAAGAAGTTGTTGGAAAATTTGTAACTATAGCTTTCCATCAAGTATCAATCTCAATATCATAGTGCGCTAAAAGCCCTGCCAGACCTATTGCTGAGAATTTTGCGTGCAAATTTAATGCAAAATATAATCGGCACAACAAGAAGCTGCAGCAGCATAAGGTTTTATTCGAGCTTTAAAGCCCATGGCTTCTACATAGCCCAAAGCTGCACGCAATAGAGAATTGCTTTGATATTTAGGATCGGGATTAAAATCTAGATCAATAGAAGAGATAGTTTCAAAATGCTGACTTCTTAAATATACCGCCACCTCTATACTGTTTTCTACTTCTTTCCATAAACGCGTGAAGGTATCCAATACTCGATCTTCCATTTCTTTGCAATATAAAATATGGCCCCCTTTGCTACTATTGTGTAATACTATAACGGTGGCATAATAGGTATGGTTGCCTATATTTTGACTGTCGGTGCCAATATATAAATCCCATGGTTCTTCCATTTTTTGTTGCAAATAGGGAAGAAGGGCTATTTCCTGATGGGTGCTCAAACTTCTAAATGTTTTTTCCATTGGGTAATAGTTTAGTTGGCGTTAGTAGCGTATTAGGTTTGTATTGAACTGCTGCATAATAAACGGAAATATAATTCATAATTTTTTGATCTCACTGCGCTAACGTACAATTAATATAGTAAATCTATTTTTGCAAATATTTTTAATGTTCATTATAGTTATACGCTTATGCTCACCGTTATCATTTCAATCCTAAAAAAAATATTTTCTAAAAAGAAATTGAAATCAACTTTTTCTAAAGACGCCAATAGTGATGTGTTTCTTTTTATTTAAAAACACATACTTTTTTTTACTAGTTGAACAGATTTTTTCTTAAAAATCAAATTCATTTTCTACCATACAATTAATGGTAGGGTAGCCCATGTAATACAAAATTTGATTGCATTGCATATGCAATTGCTCTGTTTTCCATGAGCTGAAAAAATCAGCTTTATACCAGGTTTCTACTAAGTACTCCAAAGACGTAATTTGAAGTGCTTTTTTCAATGCTTCCAAATCCTTATCGGTAAAGTGATTGAAGGCGTTGGCTTGCAATAATTCGTTCGATAATTTAATAATTTGAAATTTCATAGCTTTAAATTTTTTATAAAGTTCTATGGGCTATATTACCTAATTATTATGTTATCTCTTTTGTTTTGCACATGCTTTGCACAATTTATAGCTACTATTCCTTCCATTCGATAGGAATGATAATTTCATTTGTTCTTCCCATCACTTGGTAAGGTGGATTGTACGCTAAAAATTGATACGGACCAATGATGTTGATTTTGCTATCTTTTAAGTGCTTTTCCAATAAGGCTAGGTTGCTTTTTATTTTCTCATCAGATGCATAGCCTCCAAAGTTGATGACCGCAACATACTGCGCTGCATCGGTATGGATATGAATACTGGTGTCGTTTGGAGTAGGCAAACTGCGGGCATCATATTTTTTAGGCATCACAAAACTCATGGTAGATCCCTTGTCGGACAATTGCATTCTTACAGGAGCCGTCATGGATATACTTTTAGATTCTTCATTCCCACCAAAAATATAATTGGCTAATTTTCTAAAGCCATTACTCGCAACGCCTTGGTAATTGCTAGCGGCTAGGCTTAGACTTGCCATAGTGGCTTCTGGATAAAAACGAATTTCGAAATCCTTTTCTTTTTTCACCACTCTATAGATTTGCTGCTCTGTTTTTTTGCTGCTCGCAGCAATAACGGTTTGTGCGATTAGAAAAAGAACCAGCAGTACGGCACAGATATAAACGACTTTCATGTTAATTGGTTTTGTAGGTTTTAAAAAATATGCGGTGGTATTCCTTTGTTAATATTATAATGGGTATACGTTATTTCAATAGATCCTTTTTTGTTTTTCAAGAGTTTTTGTTTGTTCGCTGGTTCATCGTCGCCAAATTCTAAGGTAATGCCATTGGGTAACTTATAATCTTTGGTATGGAAACTAAAAATGATTTTACTCGCCAATCCATACTGCGCATAGGCTCCATATTCCATACTAATTTCATAGCTGCCATTCTCTTTTGTAGTAGTAGCCGTTTTGTATACCAAGGCTTCTACCGGATCTATCCACAAGGTAGCGATAACCCAATCTAATTGATCATCATTCGGAATTAATTTGATGACCCTCAATGATTTTCCCTTCACTACTTGCGTGCCAGCTTGGATAACGGTATACTGTTTGGTATTTAATAAGGTATTGATGCTAAGCGAAACGCCACCCTTGGGCAATAAGGAAATGCCACCTTCTTTGCGCACTTTCAGTAAATTGGGTTTCTTGAAATAGACCTTCACTTTTCCGAGCGAAGCTTTTATAAAAGACACATCGGTTTTCATGATGCCCTCTGCTACATAATCATTGACGAGTGCCAATTTTCGACTTACTTTTTCAATAAGCGGATCGCCTTGAGCAAGAGCATTTGTAGTTGGTATTAATACAATACAGATTAAGGTGATAATTATCTTTTTCATAAACGGTTTTAACTAAGAATGTCTTTTCTTTTCATGATTTGAATAGCAATGGTCACGAATAAAATAATATGAAGGCCTAATACGAATAAGGAGTTTTTGATTTTTGCTATATTCAAAATGCTTCCTTGTATGGCTTCATTATTCGCATTGACTTGAAGGTCGAAAAACTCCTTCCAATTGTTCATATGCGTGGTGAAAAGATAGGGTTTTATGACATTAAATAATGGAATGTTTAAGGTGCTGAGGATAGTAAAAAACACAATAGCGCTCATGGTGCCTACAATGGGACCAATAGAGTTATTAGCCAAGCTCGACATTAAAAAGCCTAAGCTGGTAACCGTTAGCAGGGAGAAGCTGGCAAATACAAAAGCACCTACATAACGCCATAGGATATCCTGGTTTTCAATCAATACTACATAATTCGATTTCATTAAAAAAAGATCATCGGTTCCAAAAACCCACATGCTTACAAAGAGCGCTAGAAAGGCTAGCCATATTAATAAGAGTAGGGTATAGATGCTCGCCGCAATAAATTTGGCCATCACCCATTGCGATCTGCTATAGGGTGTAGTATATAGTAGGCGCAGTGTTCCTAAATTGGCTTCGCCAGAAAGCATGTCTGCTGCTATTAGGGCCACCAATAAGGGTACATGAACAAGCAGTAATTGTAAAAGGATATAACAAATTAAATAGCCATTAAGTATTTTTCCATCTACCGATAAGGCATCATTAATATCTTTCATGATGAATGCGGCGTATGCATCGCCATCTATTTTCAATCCCAATTGAATGACTACGATCAATGCGGCTATAGCTCCAAAAGCAATATAGGTTCTGGGGCGTTTAAATATTTTATATAATTCTACTGCTACTAGCGACCACATAATTATTGGTTTGACGTGATGTTTAAAAAATAATCTTCTAGTGAATTCTTGGCTTCAATGCCAACAACCGATACGCCAGCGTTTATAAAGTATTCGTTTAGCTGTGGAATGTCTGTATGGGGTACTTTCAAGAATAAGCCGTGTTTGCGCTCCATAAGGTAAGTGTTGAATGGACTGTTTTGTAGTACTTGCAGCGCCCTTGCATCATCAAGCGTTTTGAATTGTACTATTTTGTTTAGCGGATCGAGCAGTGTTTTCGTAGTGCCCTCCACCATTTTTTTCCCTTTATGAAGAATGAGAATTTGGGAGGCTACTTGTTCTATTTCAGACAATAAATGAGAAGATACCAAAACGGTTTTACCCTCTTCTTTAGAGAGCGCTATGATGAGCTTGCGCATATCGGCAATACCTTGTGGATCTAATCCATTCGTAGGCTCATCTAAAATAATTAATTGCGGATTGTGCACCAAAGCAATGGCAATACCTAAGCGTTGTTTCATGCCTAGTGAAAAGGTCTGTACTTTATCCTGCGCTCTATCAAGCAAACCAACTTTTTGCAAAGTATCTTCAATAGCCTTCGAATGTATTTTTTGTTTACGCACTTTGGCGAATAATTGTAAATGTTCGCGTGCACTTAAATAAGGGTATAAATCAGGTCGCTCGATGATAGCACCTACTTTTTCTAGTATTTGATTACGATCTTTTTGTAAAGATTTACCAAACAGCTCTATAGTGCCACTCGTAGGGTGAATTAAAGAAAGCAGCATGCGGATAGTAGTGCTTTTGCCCGATCCATTTTGACCTAAAAAACCAAATACTTCACCTGCTTGTACTTCAAAACTGAGCTTGTCTACTGCTTGTATGTTGCCAAATACTTTGCTTATTTGATCAACTTTGATGATTGCCATACTTTATAAACAAGAAAATGTTTATTAAGTTCGGATTTTGATAAAAATGTAGCTTGGAAAGGAGAACTTACGTTGTTCGTTGTTCGTTTGTCGTCGGTCGTTTTTCGTCTTTCGTCTGTCGTTGTTCGTTTTTGTGAGTGACACTTTTCAATAAGCTGTCATCCCGAGCTTGCGAAGGATCTCACACAGGATTCGTCGGTCGTTGTTCGTTGTTCGTAATTGACATACTGCTGTGTGCTGTCATCCTGAGCTTGCGAAGGATCCCACGCAGGATTCGTCGGTCGTTGTTCGTTTATCGTAAGCGGCTCACTGCTGTAAGCTGTCATCTTATAGCCTAGTGTGAGATCCTTCGTTCCTCAGGATGACAAATCAGTGGGATGATGGAAGTGAAGCGTTGTTCATCTTTTTTTAATAATAAAACCATAAGTATAAATATAATTTTATCAACATAACATATATGTTATAACATGAGGTACTCAATCTGAGTAAATAGAGAATTTCTATTTTGATGAGAAGAATATGCTTTGCATTTACTTTTTGGCTTTTCATATTGCTTTTAAAGCACTGCACAGAATTAATACGAACTTAATACATTGTTAACAGGCAAAAAACCAAGCTTGCTTTATTCAAGTTTATTTTTGCGCTTACAAACAACCACAAACACACCAATACGATATACTATGAAACAAGCATTACTATTTATTAAAAAATATATGCCGAACCTTTTAATGCATAAAATTGGGAAAGTATCTTTTCTTGTAGCTTTTATTTTGATGGTGATGGGAATGGGTGTGAGCTGGGGGCAAATATATGTAAACCAGTTTACTGGTGCTTCAGCTTGCCCAACCAATGGAAATACGCCAACTATGGCTTCAAATTCAACTGGCACAGCTGTAACTAGGTCCACAGTTACTTGTAGTAGTACTGCTAATGTTTTTAATTCAACCACTCTAAATATAACAAGTAGTATTTCTAATACATCTTACATTGAATTTTCTGCAACAGCTAATTCAGGATTTATCTTAAATTTAACAAGTATTTCCTTTTTTAGACAAGGCAGTAATAGTGCGCCAAATCAAATGGAAGTTAGGTACAGTACTGATGGTTTTTCTTCATCAACGACTTGGGGTTCTGCTCCAATAACCCCAACTTCAGGAACAACTGCAACTTGGGATTTTACAGATTTTTCAACTGGAAATGGAGGGACAGTAACATTTAGAATTTATCCTTATGGTACAACTAGATGTGATTTAGGTTCTACTGCGTCATCTACTACCGGTACATTTAGGGTTGACGATGTAACCATTAATGGAACTGTAACTTCATCCGCAACCCCAACTATAGCTCTTTCCTCTCCTACGCTAGTAGCTGCAGGTAATGTAAATCAAGGAACAACTTCTCATATATTATCAAATTTCCAAGCTGAAGTTACAGTTGCTAATGCTACTTTGAACTCTATTGCAGTAGTAACAGGTGGAACTTATACTACAAATTCACATGTTAGTAATTACAAATTAATGTACAATGCTACATCAAATACTTTTGGTACAGCAACCCAAATCGGAACAACTCAATCAAGC
>CAMBYG010000066.1 GCA_945872085.1 Chitinophaga pinensis
TGATATATCATTTTTGGATAGTGTATCTAGCTCGGCTAAACTGTCTGCCTTATATGATATCACTCAAGACAATACTGGTATGGTGACAATTACGCCTAACGGTGAAGGGGCTACTTATTATGAAGTATATTATGGTGACAATACCAAGAATCCGGTTAAAGTATTGCCTGGTAAAAATACAGTGCACCAATACGCTGAAGGTGTACATAAAGTTAAAGTTGTAGGGTACAATAGCTTAGGTGTTAAAACCGAAGTGACTCAAGACTTAACAGTTTCATTTAAAGCACCAGAAGATTTAAAAATGACTTTAACTCAAAATGGTCTTGCATTAACCGTTGATGCAACTGCTTTATATGAAACGTATTACAAAGTGTTTTTTGGAGATTCTAATAATGTGACTCCAATTCCTTTCAAGACATTCATCGAAGGTCAACCTATCACATACTCTTATGCAAAAGCTGGAACATATAATGTGAAAGTAGTTGCCTTAAGTGGGGGCGCTGCATCTTCTGAATTGGTTAAAACAATTAAGGTAGGTAAGCAAATCGATTTACCAATTGGCTTTGATGATGTAAACTATGATTATACTTTTGGTGACTTTGGTGGCGCTGCTTATTCAATTGCAGTAGATCCTAAAGATGCTGCTAATAAAGTAATGAAAGTGGTAAAAACAGCAGGTGCTGAGGTTTGGGCAGGAACAACAATGAGTACTTCATTAGGCTTAGCAAAAGCCATTCCACTTAAGTCTGGTGCAACTACAATGGAAGCAAAAGTGTATTCTCCTGCAGCTGGCATCAAAGTTAAATTAAAAGTGGAAGATCGAACCAATGGTAATATTTTTGTTGAAACAGATGCTGTAACGACAGTTGCAAATACTTGGGAAGTATTGGAATTTAATTTTGCAAATCAATCTTCTAATACACCAGCTATTAATTTTGCGAAAACCTATGACATGGCTTCTATCTTCTTTGATTTTGGTAATGCTGGTTCAGGCAAAGTCTTCTATTTGGATGACTTTAAGATGAAGCCAGCCGCTGCTGTTTTATCTCAAATTAGTTTACCTGTTACTTTTGATGCAACGACTGTGAATTATACAGTAACTGACTTTGGTGATAACGCTACTATTGATGCTGTTGATCCTACATCTAGTTCAAACAAGGTGAAGAAAACAACTAAGCCAAATGGTGCTGCAACTTGGGCAGGAACTACGATTGGAACACCTACAGGATTTGCTAGCAAAATCCCTATCACTTCTTCTGCAACAACAATGAGTGTAAGAGTGTATTCTCCAGCAGTTGGATTGAAGATAAGATTGAAAATTGAGGATAAGGATGATAATACTAAATCAGTTGAAACAGATGCTTTAACGACTAAAGCAAATGAGTGGGAAACCATGGTGTTTGATTTTAGCAATCAAGCAACTGGGACAGCTGCATTAAACACAGCGTATACGCTTAATAAAGCCTCTATCTTCTTTGATTTTGGTACTGCTGGTTCAGGAAAAGTATTTTATTGGGATGATGTTCAATTTGGTGTTCCAGTAAATGCGAACGCGATTGCATTACCATTGACTTTTGAATCAACTACTATCAATTATGCGTTTACTAATTTTAACGGCGGAGCAGTTACAGTTGTAAACAATCCTGCTAGCGGTTCAATCAATACAACTGCCAAAGTAGCTAAAATGGTGAAAGGTGCTGGAGAATCTTGGGGCGGTAGTTTTATCACTTTAGATAGCCGAATAGATTTTTCAACAAATAAAACTTTTAAAGTTAAAGTGTATTCTCCAAGAGTCGGTGCGAAGCTTTTATTAAAGGTGGAGAACTTAACCGATGGAGGTATTGCTTTTGATAAAGAAGTATTAACGACAAAAGCGAATGAGTGGGAAGAATTAACTTTTGACTATAGCGCAATTAGCACCACTAATTCTTATCAAAAAATTGTACTCATTTTTGATAATGGTACAGCTGGGGATGGTTCTGCTAATTTTACCTTTTACTTTGACGACATTAAACTTAATTAATTTTAAAATAGTAAGCAATGAAAAATTTATATAAAATAATTGGGTTGTTTTCTTTACTTGTGGTACTTAGTATTACAGGTTGTAAGAAAGAAGAATATTCTTTCGGAGCAATGAAAACACCTTCTGGCTTAGCATTAACAACAACAGTTGTTGGTGTGGACAATGCGAATCCTACTGGTAACGGTACTGGCGCTGTGTCAATCAATGTGACTGCTACCAATGCGGTTACGTATAATGTTGATTTTGGAGACGGTAACATCGCATTGGTGCCTTCTGGTAAGATTACCTATAAGTATACCACACCTGGTGTAGCAAAGTATACCATCACTGTAAACGCAATTGGTACGGGTGGTATTATTTCAACAATCAGCAAGTCTGTAACGGTATTTGTGGCGTTTGAAATTCCAACAACTATCCTTACTAATTTAACTGGTGGCGCATCTAAGGTTTGGGTCGCTGATAAAGGCGCTCCTGGTCATTTTGGTGTAGGCCCTGGCCCTAATCAAGGTGCGAATGAAACTTTCTTCCCTAGCTGGTATGCTGCTGGTCCTAATGATAGAGTTGATAATGAATTTTATGACGATGAAATTACTTTCTCTAAAGACGCTAATAATAATGTGTCTATAAATTTAGATAATAAAGGCAACACATTTGTTTTGGGTGCTGCAGTATCTTACTATGGTTTAACTGGAGGAGAAGGTAAATTTCCAATTGCAACATTAGGTGTAAAAAGACTTTCATTCATGAATGCTACTTCTAATAGCACAGCTGCTGTTTCTACAAGAATTCAATTCTCAGTACCAGGTAATGGTTTAGTGATGGTTGGAGCTGGAAGTAATATGTATGAAATCATATCAATTACTAGTACGACCATGACATTAAGAACAATTGGCGCTGATAACAACGCATGGTACCAGATGTTTAAAGTAAAATAAGTATTAATGAGACTAGGTATATTTTTATGTTTAATAAGCTTCGGGTTACTTTCATGTAATAAAAGCGGGGGTAGTACCCCCGCTTTAACGCCAACTAATTTGGTGGTTAATGCAACTGTGAATCCAGATAATAGTGGTAATGTTTCCTTTGCATCATCTGCAACAAATGCAGTGAGTTATGAATACGATTTTGGAAATGGTGCTTTTGAAACTATTTCTTCTGGGACGCTTAACCATAAATACGCAACATCTGGAAATTACACGGTGAAAGTGACTGCAAAAAGTAGCTCTAATGCAACAATTTCAAAATCAATAGACATTGCCGTTACTGTTGGCATGTCTTTAGTTTGGTCTGATGAATTTGATACCCCAGGTGCACCCAATAGTAATAAATGGGGCTATGACCTAGGTGGAAGTGGTTGGGGTAATAATGAATCGCAGTATTATACAGATCGCAGAGATAATTCCTATGTGACAGATGGTACCTTGAAAATTGTTGCTAAGAAAGAAGCTTATGGAGGTAGTCAGTACACATCGGCTCGCTTGTTAAGTAAGGGTAAGTACTCCTTCAAATATGGTAAAGTAGAAGTTAGAGCAAAAATACCTGCTGGTGTTGGTACATGGCCTGCAATTTGGATGTTAGGGGACAATTTTAGTACTGTTTCCTGGCCTGCTTGTGGCGAGATAGATATCATGGAGCACGTTGGTAAAGATTTAAATAAAATTATTTCTGCCTTTCACTATCCTGTATACTACGGTGGCAATGCTAAAGTAGCAACGACAATAGTTCCAACTGCAACAACCGAGTTTCATGTATATAAATTAGAATGGACGCCAACAGCGATGCAAATCTTTGTAGACGACAAGTTATTTCATACACTTCCAAACAGTCCATCCATTCCATACAATCAAAATTTCTTTATGATTTTGAATATTGCAATGGGAGGTAATTTAGGTGGCCCTATCGATGCATCATTTACAAGTACCACATTTGAAATTGATTATGTGAGGGTGTATCAATAACCTCACAACCCCTTATTATAACGCCCTTGTTCATTCTTTACAACCTTTAACAATGATGCATAAAATATTTGTATTATTCTTTTTGACCTTTGCATTTTCTGTTAGTGCGCAAAAAAGAACAAATAGTCAGAAAGTTGATTCTGTTTTGAAGTTAATGACGCTTGAAGAAAAAGTAGGCCAGTTAAACCAATACAACGACAATAATTTAGCAACAGGTCCGGTGACCATTGATAACGATAAAATTGGTCAAATTAAGTCAGGCCAAGTTGGCTCCTTATTAAATGTGTTAGGTAGCGAACGCACTAGAAGCTGGCAAAACGTAGCGATGCAATCGCGTTTAAAAATTCCTTTATTATTTGGTCAGGATGTAGTACACGGGTATAAAACTACTTTTCCAATTCCTTTAGCCGAAGCGGCTAGTTGGGACTTAGATGCGATTCAATTGGCTGCACGTGTTGCTGCTGTGGAAGCTAGCGCAAGTGGCATTCATTGGACTTTTGCGCCAATGGTTGACATTGCTCGTGACCCACGTTGGGGCCGTGTGATGGAAGGTGCTGGCGAAGACACTTATTTAGGTTCCTTAATTGCTGGAGCTAGGGTGAAAGGTTTTCAGGGCGCGCATTTTGGGGACACCAATGCTGTTATGGCTTGTGTGAAACATTTTGCTGCCTATGGTGCGGCGGTGGGTGCACGTGATTACAATTCGGTGGACATGAGTGATCGTCAATTATGGGAAATTTATTTGCCGCCATTTAAGGCTGCCTTGGATGCAGGCGCGGCTAGTTTCATGAATTCCTTCAACGATATTAATGGCGTACCTGCCACAGGGAATAGTTATTTGCAAAGAACAATTTTAAAAGGCAAGTGGGGCTTTAAAGGGTTTGTGGTGAGTGACTGGGGTTCGATTAATGAATTAGTGAACCATGGTTTTGCAAAGAACGATTATGAAGCGGCATTTAGTGCAATTACTGCAGGCAGTGATATGGATATGGAAAGTAGAAGTTATAAAAATAACTTAGAACAATTAGTGAAGGATAAAAAAGTTCCTGTTGCATTGATTGACGACGCGGTGCGCAGGATTTTATTAAAGAAATTTGAATTGGGTTTGTTTGATAACCCTTATAAGTTTTCAAATGTAGAAAGAGAAAAATTGGCTTTGAATAACGCAAGTCATACAGCTGCTGCGCGTTCAATGGCAGCAAAGAGCATTGTGCTTTTAAAAAATGAAAATAATTTATTGCCTTTATCCAAACAGTTAAAAACAATTGCTTTTATTGGTCCCTTAGTAAAACCATTAAAGCAAAACAAAGGATTTTGGGATATTGAAATACCGGGTGTAGATTCTAATTTTATAGTTTCTCAATGGGAAGGGCTACAAAATAAAGTAGGAGCGACGACTAATTTATTATTTGCGCAGGGTTGTGAAATTGAAGGGGATAGCAAAGCTGGTTTTGCAGAAGCGATTAATATTGCATTGCAAGCCGATGTGGTAATACTTAGTATTGGCGAACGTAGAGATATGAGTGGTGAAGCAAAAAGTAAAGCAAATATTACTATACCAGGTGTGCAAGAGGACTTGTTAAAAGCGCTTTTGGCAACTGGCAAGCCTGTTGTGGTTTTAGTGAACGCAGGACGCCCCTTAGTATTTAATTATACTGCCGACAATGCACCTGCAATTTTATATACTTGGTGGTTAGGCAGTGAAGCAGGCAACGCAATTGCTGATGTTTTATTTGGTGACTATAATCCTGCCGCTAAATTGCCAATGACTTTTCCTGTAAGTGTTGGGCAAATTCCTATTTATTATAACCACTTTAATACAGGCCGCCCTGCAGTTTCTGACACGAACCATATTTACAATTCTTCTTATATTGACTTAAGTATTCATCCTAAATTCCCTTTTGGTTTTGGATTAAGTTATACAAGCTTTGAGTATAGCGACTTAAAATTAAGCAAGCATCAGTTTACTAAAAAGGAAACCTTGGAAGTAAGTGTAACTATTACTAATACAGGGAAGTATGCCGGGGAAGAGGTTGTGCAATTGTATCTACGTGATAAAGTAGGTTCCTTAGTATTGCCTGTTAAGTCGCTTAAGGACTTTAAAAAGGTTTTCTTGAATGTGGGCGAAAGCAAAAAAATAAAATTTTTGATTAATAATGAGAAGCTTTCCTTTTACAATGCAAAATTAGTTTGGGACTCAGAACCAGGCGATTTTGATATTATGATTGGCGCTTCGTCGGCTGACATTCGTTTAAAAGACAGCTTTGAATTAATTAAGTAATAATTAAATAGTAAGAAATTTAAAAAAGACCTAATTCCTTTAGGGTTTATAGTCTTTTTTATTGTCTTAGTAAGTAAGGCCTACACTTTTTCTGAAATGAAAAATGGAAACTTTTATAAACAAATTAATAAAGCTAGAATGAAATTATTCTTATCACTTATTTTAACTGCTTCTATATTCAATTGTACTTCTGAAAATATTTCGGTGCCCCCCACACCATCCCCGTCTGTTCTTGCAGTGAACGAAATCGATTTTTGGCTAACCAAGGGCGACTAGTCGATTAAGCTCGAAAAACAAACAAGCATTCTTAAATTTGCTAACACCTTTAATAGTTATGCAAATATTGAAGTGTTTGATGCCCAAACCTTTCAAACGGTGGAAGGTTTCGGGTATAGTTTAACCGGGGGTAGCGCTCAAGTAATTATGCAATTAAGTGCCGACAAAAAAGCGGCTTTATTACAGGACTTGTTTGGCCAAACGGCTAGTTCAATTTCGGTGAGCTATTTAAGAATTAGCATTGGCGCTTCTGATTTAGATGCATCTGTTTTTTCTTACAACGACTTGCCTGCTGGCGAAACCGATCTGAACTTAAATAAGTTTAGCCTTTCACCCGATAAGACGCAGCTTATCCCTTTATTAAAGGAAATTCTTTTAATAAATCCTAAGATTAAAATTATGGGAAGCCCTTGGTCGGCTCCAGTTTGGATGAAGGACAATAAAAATACTAAGGGCGGTAGTTTATTACCTCAGTATTATGCTACTTACGCGCAGTATTTTGTGAAGTACATTCAACAAATGAAAGATAACGGCATTACCATTGATGCTATTACGCCACAAAATGAACCATTGCACCCTGGGAATAATCCTAGTATGTATATGACTGCCGTTGATCAAATTAATTTTATTAAAAATAATTTAGGGCCCGCTTTTGTTGCTGCAAATATTAAAACTAAAATTATTATTTATGACCACAATTGCGATAAACCTGAATATCCTATTACGGTCTTGAATGACCCTGCTGCTAAGGCGTTTATTGCAGGTTCAGCTTTTCATTTATATGGTGGCGATATTAGTGCAATGTCAACTGTGCGTAGTGCGCATCCCGATAAAGATTTATATTTTACAGAACAGTGGACTTCGTCGGTGGGTGATTTTGCCGGCGATTTAAAATGGCATAGTAAAAATGTTGTGATAGGTTCAATGCGCAATTGGAGTAGAATTGCGTTGGAATGGAATCTTGCTAACGACGCTTCCTTTGGTCCGCACACGCCAGGTGGTTGCACACAATGCAAAGGGGCCATTACGGTTAGTGACCGTATTAGTTATACAAAGAATGTTAGTTACTATATTATTGCACACGCTTCTAAGTTTGTACCTGCTGGTTCCGTTAGAATAGGAACTACTATTGCGGGTAACCTTAGTAATGTGGCATTTAAAACGCCTGCAGGTAAAACTGTTTTAATTGTGGTAAATGACGGCTCAAATGGAGAAGTGTTTAATATTAAATACAATGGTAAATGGGCAACGACTAGTTTGGATGCGGGTGCATTAGGCACTTTTATTTGGTAGGGTACTTGAACCAAGACTGCGTCTTTTATTCCAAGACTGCCAGCCTTCGCTTCGCTCGGCTGTCTTCTTCCCGTATTGAACTTACCCAAAGCCTTAACTACGCAAATCTTTGATTTACGTAGTGCTTTTTAAACCCTTGTCCGCTCATTCAAGCAAGCTTGATTCGCGTTCGCGTATTTAAGAAGCCCCAACACTTTGTGTTGAGGCTTTGTGGTCTCGCCAAGATTGGAACAACTTGGTGGCCAAGCTGTAAAAAAATAGTGGTCTCGCCAAGAATCGAACTTGGATCTAGTGTTTAGGAAACACCTATTCTATCCATTGAACTACGGGA
>CAMBYG010000067.1 GCA_945872085.1 Chitinophaga pinensis
TGCATCCTATGTTATTAAAAGTAAATTACAAAAATAAAGGTACTTCTTCGGTTACTTTTAGCATCTCATTTGCTGGAGATAGAAGTGGTATAGCGGTTACTAGTTTAGGCATCTTAGCCAACAGTAATGTGGTTTATTCTATTTATTAATAGTAATGTATTGGAGTATATAAGTATATATTTGCGCTTTAATTTTTAAATTATAATAAGTAAGCACATAAAAAAATCCCAAGTGAAACACTTGGGATTTTTTATTATTATGGAATAGGGTATAAAATTATTTTTTACCAGATTTTGCTTCTTCACTTTCCGCTTGGCGCAATGCACGTGTCATTACTACAGAAGCGATAGGAATACGTGGAGAGTTCATAATCTCCATATCAGGAGCTTGAATATCTTGAACACGTACGTTCGCATTTAATTCTAATGTTTCGATGTTTACTTCGATAAATTCTTTTAAGAATTTAGGTAAAGTTCTTACTTTAATCGTTTTAGCTTTAACTTCTAAACGACCACCCGCTTTAACACCCGCAGGCGTACCTACAAATTTCAAAGGTAAGTTAGCAATTACATTTTTGTCGTCTACTAATTGTAAGAAATCGATGTGGTTTAAAGCATCGGTAACTACGTCAAATTGTAAGTCTTTCAAAATACAACGGTAAGTAGCTCCGTCGATATTGATTTCTGCAATTTGGAATTCTGCAGTATACACCAAACCTCTAAATGCTAAAATTGGAGCAGAGAAATGGATTGCTTTGTCGCCACCGTAAATTACGCATGGTACATGACCTTCAGAACGAACTTGGCGTGTTGCTTTTTTACCAAAGTCGCTTCTTAATGTTCCTTGAATGTTGATAGTTTTCATACTATTTTTTTTGTTTTGCTCGCTATCGTTGATTTCTAATCCATCAAACAATAAACAATAGTGTAGCGGTTTTTAAGGATCACAGTCTTAGACTGGATGGATTTTATTGTTAAACAGTTCGTTTTATTTATTAAGCTGACTATGAATAAATAGCGAGCTAATAGATTTATTTTCAAAGGTATTTCTGATAGCAATAGCAAATAATTCGGCTGTTGGTACCACTTTAATTTTACTTACATTTTGCTTTAGCGGTAGGGTATCACATACTACCAATTCCTCTAAAACAGAATTTTCAATATTTTGATATGCATTGCCACTCAACACAGGGTGCGTACAAAATGCTCTTACACTCAATGCGCCTTTTTCTTTTAGCATGGCTGCTGATTTAGATAGGGTACCTGCGGTATCACAAATATCATCAATCAATACTACGTTTCTGCCGGTCACATCTCCAATTACGGTCATGCCCGCAATCTCATTCGCACGTTTTCTTTGCTTGTCGCAAATAACCATTTCTGCCTCAAAATACTTCGCTACCTCACGTACACGGTTGGTACTGCCTACGTCAGGGGATGCAAAGGTAAGGTTTTCTATCTTAAGATTTTCAATATATGGGATAAAAATTGCCGAACTATCGAGGTGATCTACTGGGATATCGAAAAAGCCTTGAATTTGAGGCGCATGTAAATCCATCGTCATTACTCGATTGGCACCCGCTTTGGTCAATAAATTAGCTACTAGTTTAGACGCTATAGACACACGCGGCTTGTCTTTACGATCTTGACGCGCAAAGCCATAATAGGGAATTACGGCAGTAATATACCCTGCAGAAGCTCTTCTAGCAGCATCAATCATCATTAATAATTCCATCAAATTGTCGGATGGAGCATTGGTAGATTGCACTAAGAAAACATAATCGCCACGAATAGATTCGTTGAACACAGGCTGGAACTCACCATCACTGAATTTTTGAATTTTTACGTCGCCTAATGTTTTACCAAAAGATTTTGCAATTTGCTCTGCTAAATAGCCAGAACTTGTGCCAGAAAAGATTTTTACGGAAGGATGCATAAAGAGGGCTTAGAAATGTGGTGCAAAATTAATTAAATGTTATGAAAGTTGAAATTTTTTTAAGCAATTTCATTTATTAAAATATCTGCTATATGTATGGTTTGAATAGGCAATTTATTTTTGTCGATATACGCTTGCATATGCATCATGCAAGACACATCGGTAGATACGATATACGAAGCTCCAGTTGTCAAAGCGCTTTGTACTTTATTTTGTGCCATACCAATAGAAATGGGCTCATATTTAATGGCAAAAGTACCGCCAAAGCCACAACAGGTTTCGCACTCTTTCATTTCTATCAACTCCATATCTTTTATTTGATTCAGGAGTTGACGCGGCTGTGCTTTAATACCACATTCTCTTAAAGCTCCGCAAGCATCGTGGTAGGTGACTTTATGCGGGAATTGCGTATTGGTCAATTGTACTTTTAATACATCCACTAAGAATTCACTGAATTCAAATGCCCTTTGCACGATTTGTTTTCCTTTATTGCTTTCTTTGCTATGCTCTAACATATGTGGGTAATAACTACGAATAAAACCGGTGCAAGAGCCACTTGGGGCTACGATATAATCGACCTCATTAAAATCGCTTACAAATTTGCACGCTATTTCTCGCGCCTCATCCTGATAGCCGGCATTGTAGGCCGGTTGTCCACAACAAGTCTGGTTGGGATTAAAGCTTACTTCACAACCAAAATGTTCTAAGATTTTAGCCATGTTTAATCCCGTTTGTGGGAATAGCTGATCTACGAAGCAAGGAATAAATAATTGTACTTTAGGCATAGGGTCAATAGTTGTATTAAGCTAATCGTTTGTATTGTATCATTTTTAAGGCAGCAATAGCGGCTTCTTCTCCTTTATGACCATGGGCGCCACCTAATCGCTCCCAGGCCTGTGCTTCATTATCTAGTGTGAGTACACCAAAAATTATGGGTACCATACCTTCTGTATTTAATTGTGTAATACCTTGGGTTACGGATTGACAAACATAGTCAAAATGAGGGGTGCCTCCTCTAATCACAGCGCCAAATGCTATAGCTGCATCAAGGGTTTGTGTAGAAATTATTTTCTTTAGCGCATAGCTAAGTTCCACACATCCCGGAACGGTATAGTGCGTTATGTGTATCTGTGGAAACTGCTTAAAAATAGAAGATGCACCTTTTATGAGCTCTGCTATGATGGTGTCATTCCATTCGGTGCTAACAATAGCAATATGCGCTACTTTGGGTATATTTAGCTGATCTAATGATAGTAGTGCTTTGCTATGTTGTGCTATGGCCATAAAAAAATCCCCTTTAAGACCACAAAGGTATTAAAGGGGATTCAAAAAAAGGACTTTTAATTTCCTAATTCGCCCAAACGAGCTAAATTTTTCTCAACATCTCTTGCTTGTGGTGATGTAGCATATTGATCTCTAATTTCGATATAAAGACGTTTAGCTTCTTCCGTATTTTTAGCCATTTCATTAGCCATAGCTGCACGCAATAAATACATAGGAGTGATTACTTCATCTGCTTTGTTAGCCGATGCATCCATATAGTTTTCAATTGCTTTTTGGGTATTGTTTGTTTCCATATAAGCATCACCCAGACAACCTTTTGCCATACTTGCAAAAGCAGTGCCTTTACCGTTGAAAGCTTCTAATTCGCTGATTGCTTTTTTAAATTCGCCTGTTCTTAAGTAACAAACACCAGCGTAGTAATGCGCTAAGTTTGCAGATTTCGTTCCGCTATATTTTTTAATGATTTTTACAAATCCAGGGTGTGTATTATCACCATTTAATGCTAGGTTTAAAGAATCCATTGCAAAAAATTGTTGCGCATAAGAAAGCGCCGTTGCTGCCTTGTTCTCTTTTGGTTTTAAAATGAAATTGGTATATACTACAAAACCTAAAACGGCCAATAATACTACTGTAGTGATGGTATTGATACGTTTTTTGTTTGTTTCGTAAGCCGCTTGTATTTTTTCTAAAGCACTTAATTCATTAGTTGTTGACATAAATAGTTGTTTTAAGTAGTTTTTTATTTTTAATTGATCAATCTTAATCCACTATGTATGGATAATCTTCTTGAGCATAGATGTCTTTGAACAATTCACTCGCATCTGGATATGGGCTTTCCTCAGCAAACTGAACAGCTTCTTCTACTTCTAGGCGCACTTTTTCATTGATAGCTTCAATGTCTGCTTCTGTAGCAAAATTGTTGGTCATGATAGTGTTTAAGACTTGATTGATAGGGTCTTTTTCTTTATACTCTTCCAACTCTTCTTTACTTCTATATTTAGCCGGATCGCTCATAGAGTGACCTCTAAAACGATAGGTTTTAATTTCTAAAAATGTTGGTCCACCTTTTTCACGAGCACGTTTTACGGCACGCTCCATAGCTTTGTGCACTTCTTCGCAGCTCATGCCATCTACACTATCGCCAGGCATATCGTAAGCGTCAGCTAAGCGATAAAGGTCGGCAGCTTTAGACGTACGCTCTACCGAAGTACCCATTGCATAATGGTTGTTTTCGCAAATGAATACGATGGGTAAATTCCACAATACCGCCATATTAAACGTTTCGTGCAAAATACCTTGACGAGCAGCACCATCACCAAAATAGCAGATGGTTACATTGTCGTTATTTAAATAATTATCAGAAAAGGCAATGCCAGCACCAACACCAATTTGAGCACCCACAATACCGTGGCCACCAAAAAAGCGTTTTTCGTTGGAGAAGAAGTGCATACTTCCACCTTTACCTTTTGTGCAACCGGTTGCTTTACCATATAATTCGGCCATACATTCTTTAGCCGAAATACCTTTGGCAATAGCTAAACCATGATCGCGATAAGCGGTAATAACATTATCAGAAGGTCTGATCGCTGTCATTAATCCAGCAGCCAACGCTTCTTGTCCGATATAAAGATGACAGAAACCTCTAATTTTCTGCATTCCGTAGAGTTGTCCTGTTTTTTCTTCAAATTTTCGAAGCAGCAACATTAACTCATACCAATATAAATACGTTTCTTTGCTAAATAGTGTTTGCACGATTTAATAAATTTGTGCGAAAATATAAAAAAATATTCATTACAAAGTACCTTGACCCATATAAATAATATATCGCTCATCCAATTTAAAAATTACCAGCAAGCCCAATTTGCTTTTAATGCCCCAATTGTATGTATTACAGGCCGCAATGGGAGCGGAAAAACCAATTTATTGGATGCCATTTATACGCTTTTTTATACCAAAAGCTATTTTAGTGCCCAGCAATCCTATATTGCCTCTTGGGATACCGATGGCTACCGAATCGATGCGCAATTGGAACGGTCTCAAGAAACCCATTCGCTGATCTTGAAATGCAAACAGCTAAAACGAAGCATCACGCATAATGGGGTGGAATTGGAGAAATTAACCGATCATATTGGCTCTTTTGCTGCTGTAATGGTGGCGCCCGACGATATTGGTCTCATTAATGAAGGCGGCGAGTGGCGCAGAAAATGGATGGATGGCATATTGAGTCAATTAGATGCTGCCTATTTGCAAAACTTACTAAGCTATCAGCATATTCAGGTGCAACGCAATGCATGGCTCAAACAACAAGCGCAATTTGCCAATGCGGATACCACTATTTTGGCGTATTTAAATCAAGAAATGCAAGCTGCTGCCGCTTATATTTTTAATAAACGAAGCCAATTTTTAGATCAATTTATGCCTTTGTTGCAATCCTATTATGAGCAATTGTCGGCTTCTAAAGAGCAGGTGCAATTGTATTATAAAAGTGATTTGCAAACCCAATCTTTATTGCAATGGCTGGAAAAGAAATTGTATCATGATGTACGTTTGCAACGCACCAATAAAGGCATTCATAAAGATGATTTAGTGTTTAGTTTGCAGGGGCAATCGCTTAAGCAATTTGGATCACAAGGGCAAAAGAAGAGTTTTTTATTTGCATTGAAATTGGCGCAATATCATTTCATTAAGGAAAACATGCAGCAAACACCTATTTTATTATTAGACGATGTGTTTGAGAAATTAGACAATGAACGAATGGAAGCGCTTTTGCGCATTATCATTGGTCCAGATTTTGGGCAAGTGCTCTTAACGGATACTGATCCTAAGCGATTGGAGCGCGCCTTTTCCGAACAAGCTGCTGTGCAATATATTGCTTTGTAATACGTTTAAATAGTTCCTGTTTGTATAGGATTTTGCTCTAGAAAAACTATTTTTGTTTCATTATATTTTTTAAAAATAATTTATGCAATCGTTCAAATCGTATTTGCCAACCTTATGGATTGTGTTGGGCTTTTTAATTATTAGTGTTTTGTTTTGCTATCCGGCTATCGATGGTAAGGTACTTTATCAACATGATAATATCTCTTGGAAGAGTATGGCGCATGAAGGTATGCAGTGGCACGAAAAAACAGGCGAACAAGTTTTGTGGAGTAACAGTATGTTTGGTGGTATGCCTACCTATACGCACTATGTAGCAAAAAGCAATAATCATACCGCGTTTATTCAAACAGCTTTAACTAGTGTTTTATCAAAACCTATTTATTTTTTCTTCTTTGCCATGCTTTGCTTTTTTATATTAATGCAAACATTAGGTGTTCAAAAATGGTTGGGCGCTATTGGTAGTGTTGCTTTTGCTTTCTCTGCTTATAATCCACAAATTATTGCTGCTGGTCATGAAACAAAAATGTTGTCCATAGCCTATTTGCCATTGTTGTTGAGTGGCTTTTTGTTGATCTACAGAGGCACTTATAAATGGGGTGTTCCAGCTTTTCTCATTGCCATGGCTTTACTCTTTGCTAATGCCCATTATCAAATTATCTATTATGCATTTATCTTATTAGGATTGGGTGCAGTTGGCGTTTTCATTCAAGCTATTAAGGAAAAAACAATAGCATCTTTTGTAAAAAGTAGTTTGTTGCTATTAGGACTAAGTTTGGTAACGATATTGCCTAATTTGGGTGCCATTTTAGCGACTAAAGAATATACCAAATTTACCATGCGCGGCGGCGAAAGCGAATTGACTATTGCGCATGATAAAGGCAAGAAAAATGGTGGCTTAGATAAAGACTATGCGTTTATGTGGAGCAATGGCATTGGCGAAACCTTTTGTTTGCTTATTCCTGATTTATATGGTGGTGGCTCTGAAGATATCGGTGAAGATTCTAAAACGCATCAAGTATTGAGCGAGATGGGTGTGCCAGAAGATGCGGCTACTAATTTTACCGCTCATGCGCCTACGTATTGGGGACCGCAGCCATTTGTAGCCGGACCAATATATTTTGGGGCTATTATTTGTTTCTTGTTTGTATTGGGAATGTT
>CAMBYG010000068.1 GCA_945872085.1 Chitinophaga pinensis
CATCTAAAGTAGATTTCTCTATTCCTTCTAACGATGATGCTAGCAAATCTATTGCAATTATCACTAATTACTTAACTGCTGCTATTATGGAAGGTCTTCAAGAGCGTGCTGAAAATAAAGAAGCTGCTGATGAAGAACAAGGAGAAGAAGCTACTGAATCTAAAGGTCGTAAAAACGAATTAGACGAAGAAACGGAAGGTGCTGATGGTAAAAAAACACGTAGCGCAAAACCTGCTGCAGGTGGAGCTGGTCGCCCTAAACAAGGTGCTGGTCGCCCTAAGGCTGCAAGTAAAAAATAATAAATAATTATCTATTATTAAAGAAACCGCATACGTATCGTGTTGCGGTTTCTTTAAATTTATAAACTTTATAAAAACTATAAACATGAGCGTAACAATTTCTGCTTCCGACGTAAACAAATTAAGACAAGCAACTGGTGCTGGTATGATGGATTGTCGTAAAGCATTAACAGAAACTAATAATGATTTTGAAGCAGCTATTGATTGGTTGCGTAAACAAGGTCAAAAAGTTGCTGCAAAACGTAGCGATAGAGAAGCAAAAGAAGGTGTAGTATTAGCTAAAACTACTGCAGACAACAAAACAGGTTATATTGTTTGTATCTCTTGCGAAACAGACTTTGTATCTAAAAATGCTGACTTTGTTGCTTTTGCACAAAGTATTGCAGATGCTGCTGTAGAAAACAAAGTTAATTCTGTAGAAGAGTTAAATAATATTGTAATCAATGGTGCTAAAGTAGCCGATTTAATCAATGATAAATTAGCTGCTATTGGTGAAAAAATTGAAATCAATAAATTTGAAAAAGTAGATGCTCCATTTGTTGCTTCATACATACATGGTGCAAACCGTATGGGCGTATTAGTAGCTATGTCTTCAGAAGCTGCTGAAGCTGGTAAAGATATTGCTATGCAAATTGCTGCTATGAACCCACTTGGTGTTGATAGTGATAGTATTCCGGCTGACGTAGTAGCTCGTGAGCGCGCTATCGTAATGGAAACTATGCAAGCAGACCCTAAAATGGCTGGCAAACCAGAAGAAATGGTTGCTAAAATTGCAGAAGGTAAATTAAATGCATTCTTTAAAGAGAATACATTAATGGCTCAAGCTTTTGTAAAAGATGGCGGTAAATCTGTAGCTGATTATTTGAAAGGTGTTAATGCTGATTTGAAAGTTACGTCTTTCAAACGTGTTGCATTAGGATAATTAATCGCTAAGCAATAAATAAAAAAAGCCGATGCAAATGCATCGGCTTTTTTTATTTATTCAAAATCATATTGGCTGGTATTAATAGCAATAAAGTAATGCCAAACAAGATATATGCTATAAGATTAATTCTATTGGAATAGATTTTAAATTCTTTCTCTTTTTTTGAAAAAGTGTTTCTAAGCACCACTCTATTATATAAGAAAAAAGAGTAAACAAAATGCTGTAGTTCAAAGCGCTGATTATGAATAATTCTGTTGATCTGTAAACTTAAAATCCACACTAATAATTCAAGGGTAAGCAGGTAATTTAAAAATTGTATAATCGACATTGGTTTGTATTGCTTATTGGTTGTGCGTCGCAAAAATAGATAAAATAGATTGGAGTCTATACTACTATTATATATATATTTTATTGTAAAATAAAAGCACAACTTTCGTTGTGCTTTTTTATTCCCAATTCCTTTCTATTATTTAATACTCTTTTTAGGATTCCTACCTAAAACTTCATCTACCATTCCATAGGCTTTAGCCTCTTCTGCTGTCATCCAATAATCTCTGTCGGAGTCTTTTTCAACTTTTGCAAATTTCTGTCCACTATGCTCCGCTATAATCTCATATAATTCTTTCTTTAACTTTCCAATCTCTCTTGCTGTAATCTCAATATCACTTGCTTGGCCTTCAGCACCTCCAAGTGGCTGGTGTATCATTACTCTACTATGCTTTAAGGCTGTTCGTTTACCATTGGTTCCCGCACACATTAAAACAGCGGCCATGGAAGCTGCAATACCAGTACAAATTGTAGAAACATCTGGTGTTATAATTTGCATCGTATCATAAATACCTAAGCCGGCATAAACACTACCTCCTGGACTATTAATGTACATTTGAACATCTTTATTTCTATCAATGCTTTCTAAAAATAATAATTGTGCCGTTACAATATTTGCAACATAATCATTAATGCCTTCTCCTAAGAAAATAATTCTATCCATCATTAATCTAGAAAACACATCCATTTGCGCTACATTCATTGGGCGCTCTTCGATAATATAAGGCGTTAATGCAGTTGGCATTTTAATAGCAGAAGTATATTGATGGAGGGTATTGCTACTAATACCATGATGTTTAATTGCGTATTTGCGAAATTCGTTCGATTGCATATATTAAATTTGTAGTTTTAAGATTGAAAAAGTAAAAGTATTGATTTTTTTCAAGACCCAAATATAATTTAAACATGTCATATACCTTACAATTTGAAGCCAAACATTTGTCAAAAAAAATAAAGCATTCCGACCAAGTGTTTTTGATAGGATCTTGCTTTACAGAGCATATGACTGACTACTTAAACCACGCAGGATTTAACACCTTAAGTAATCCGAATGGAATTTTATTTAATCCATTAAGTGTAACTAAAAGCATGGATGCTTATGTAAACTGCGAACACAAAAAAGCCGCAGATTTATTTTATTTAAATGAATTATGGAATAGCTGGGATCATCACACGCGCTTCTCTGATATTGATAAGGAAACAGCCTTAAACGAAATGAATGCAGCTATAGACAAGGCACATGCATATATTAAACAGTGCGATTGGTTGATTATTACCTTAGGGTCTGCATTTCAATATCATCTTATAGAAAACAAATATCCTGTAGCTAATAATCATAGAGCACCTGGACAGTGGTTTGAAAAAGAACTGCTTTCGATAGCAACTATTCAACAAGCATTAACTGAAAGCTTAGAAAAGGTAAAAGCAATTAATCCCGGTATTGAAATTATTTTTACCATTAGTCCGGTAAGACATATAAGAGACGGGGTGGTAGAAAACAATAGAAGTAAAGCGCGATTGATTGAAGTAGTGCACAATTTAACGAATGAATATAATTACATGCATTATTTTCCAGCCTATGAGCTGATTATTGATGTACTTAGAGATTATCGATTCTATGATATAGACCTTGTGCACCCAAACTTTGCTGCTACAGCAGCAGTTTGGGAATCCTTTAAGAATAGCTGTATTGAGCCATTTGCTTTTGAGCTGATGAACAGTATTGAGCAATTATTTAGGGCAAGCAGGCATAAAAGTAGATTTCCGGCAACTGAAGCCCATCAGAACTTCATAGCCCAACAGATAGCTTTGGCAAACCAATTAAAAAAGAGCCATCCTTATTTAAAAATGGAACAACTTATTGCTGAATTTGAGCAAAACAAATAGGTGCTGTTGTAATTATTTAGTTACCTTTGCTTCCTTATATATTACTTATTTTATGGATAAAAATTCAGTCATTGGATTCTCTCTTTTAGTAGCACTACTATTGGGTTATTTAGCAATTAATAATTATGAACAAAATGCTGTTTTAGAAAAAAAACAAGCCGATTCTATTGCGTATGCAAAAACGCATCCTAAAATTGCTACTGCACAAGTTGCAGTAAAAAATAATGCCGATACTGCTTCTATAAAAGATACTGCCCTTGTTTCAGCACTTGTAGATTCCGTAATTAGCTTAGAAAATGAGTTTGTAAGTCTAGATATCCACACAAAAGGAGGTAATATCACCAAGGCGCTTCTGAAAAACTATAAAACATACTACCAAAAACCATTGGTTCTTTTTGATAGCAACGAAAACCAATTAAGTTTTGCATTAAATACGGCTAGTGTAAAAAATAGTAATGAGCTTTATTATACGCCTGCATTTCAAGAAACGGGAAAAGGAAAATCAGTTATACTAACTGCTCCAATCAATCCTCAACAACAAGTTGTTATTACCTATACATTAGAACATAATGCACATCACGTAACGTGTTCGTATAAACTAATTGGGTTTGCTATGAATACCTTAGTAATGAACTGGGATAATGCCGTAGCAAGAACTGAAAAAAATAGCGATGCTGAAAAACAAAATGTACAAGAGCACTATAAGTATAACAATGGCGACCAAGACTATTTTAGCATTAGTAATGAGAAAAAAGAAAGCTTGAAAGAAGGCGTGCAGTGGGTAGGATTGAGAACAGGATATTTTTCTCAAGCGCTAATTGCCAAAAACAACGTTTTTAATGCTAGCAGCTGTAAAGCTGTAAATGACACAAAAGATACCAACCATGTGGTACTAAACAAGCTTAGCTTCCAGCTTCCTTTGCAAAATAACGAAGCAAGTATCGATTGGTATATTGGCCCTAACGATTATGCCACTTTAAAAGCATATGCAATAGGCTTAGAAGAAATGGTGCCATTGGGTACGGGTATTTTTGCCTTTGTAAAATATGTAAACAAATGGCTGATCTTACCTATGTTTAATTTGTTAAACAGTTGGCAATTAAATTTAGGGCTTATCATTATCTTAATGACCCTAATTATTCGCTTAGCGCTATCCTTCTTTACCTACAAAAGTTATTTATCAACTGCTAAAATGCGATTGATGAAGCCGGAATTAGATGTGTTAAGAGAAAAATTCCCTGACCAACAAGCGTTTAGCGTTGAGCAAATGAAATTGTATAGAAGTGCGGGTGTAAATCCATTAGGTGGTTGCTTACCTATGCTGTTTCAATTGCCATTTTTAGTAGCTATGTATTGTTTTATACCTACTAATATTGTTTTCAGGCAAGTGTCGTTTTTATGGGCTGATGACCTTTCGACGTTTGATTCTATTCTAAACCTGCCTTTCTCTATTCCCTTGTATGGAGATCATGTAAGTTTGTTTACGTTATTAATGACTGCTTCTAGTTTGTTTTTGGCGCTTTATAATAGAAATATGACGCCACAGGATCCTAACAATCCTATGATGAAATATTTACCTTTTGTATTTCCAATAATGTTGATGGGTGTGTTTAATAAAATGGCAGCAGCGTTAACTTTTTACTACTTCTTCGGTAATATGGTAAGCATTGCACAACAGTTTATTATTCAAAAATTGTTTATCAATGAAGAAGCAATTCATAAGCAATTGCAAGAAAACAAAAACAAGCCCGCTACGGCTTCTAAGTGGCAACAAAAATTAGAAGAGATGCAACGTCTTCAACAAGAGAAGGCTAAGAAAAAATAAGAATAGGCTACTATTAAAAAAGGTCATGAATTAATTCATGACCTTTTTTAATAGTAGTAATAATTAGTTACACATCTAAGCGAGCATATTTTGCATGCGATTCAATGAAGGCTCTTCTTGGAGGTACTTCATCGCCCATAAGCATAGAGAAGATACGATCTGCTTCTGCTGCACTATCAATGGTCACGCGTTTTAATGTTCTAGTAGCAGGATTCATCGTAGTGTCCCACAATTGCTCTGCGTTCATCTCTCCCAAACCTTTATATCGTTGTATCATTACACTATCATCTTTACCATTTCCTAAAAGTGTTACCGCAGCTTTTCTATCTTCTTCTGTCCATGCATAACGTTGTTCTTTCCCTTTTTTAACCAAATACAAAGGCGGTTGTGCCAAAAATACATGGCCCTGCTCTACCAGCGTTTTCATATAGCGGAAGAAGAAGGTTAAAATTAAAGTAGCAATATGCGAGCCGTCTACATCGGCATCGGTCATAATAATTATTTTATGATAGCGCAGTTTTGTAATGTTCAATTCTTTAGGATCGTCGGGTGTGCCCACAGTTACGCCCAAAGCTGTGTACATATTTTTTATCTCTTCATTTTCGTATATCTTATGCTCTTGTGCTTTTTCAACATTAAGAATTTTACCTCTTAATGGTAAAATAGCTTGGTAGCCTCTATCTCTTCCTTGTTTAGCTGTTCCACCTGCCGAGTCCCCTTCCACTAAATAAAGCTCACATTTGTGTGGGTCTTTGTCTGAGCAATCTGCTAATTTACCTGGTAAGCCACCGCCTGTTAAAACATTTTTTCGTTGCACCAACTCTCTCGCTTTGCGAGCTGCAGCACGTGCTTGTGCGGCGATAATTACTTTATCAATAATTAGTTTCGATTCTTTCGGATGCTCTTCTAAATAGGCTTCTAATACTCTGCTTACACAAACATCTACCACTCCCATTACATCACTATTTCCTAGTTTCGTTTTGGTTTGTCCTTCAAATTGAGGCTCTGGTACTTTTACAGAGATAATTGCACTTATTCCTTCCCTAAAGTCATCGCCTGTAATTTCAACTTTTGCTTTTTCAAAGAGTTTATTTTTATCGCCGTACGATTTAAAAACTCGTGTAATAGCTCTTCTAAAACCGGCTACATGTGTGCCTCCTTCTATCGTGTTAATATTATTTACGTAAGAAAAGATATGCTCTGCATAAGAGGTATTATAAGATAAGGCTACATCTACAGTTACATTAGATTCTTTGTCGTAGCCTTCTACATAAATTGGAATGGGTAATAAAGGATCACGTTTACCATTTGCATCTAGCATCTGAACGAATTCTATAATGCCGCCTTCGCTATAAAACTCTTCCGATTGAATAGATCCATCTTCTAAAATTTCGCGCTCATCGCTTAATAAAATTCTAATTCCTTTATTTAAATACGATAACTCTCTTAATCGGCCGGCTAAAATTTCTCTGTTATATACGGTGTCTTTAAAAATGGTATCGTCGGGTTGGAAGTGAACACGCGTACCTCTTTTGTCTGCTACGCCAATTTCTCTTACACTATATTTAGGAATACCACAACTATATTCTTGTTCGAATTTTTTTCCTTCTCGTTCTACGATTACATGAAGATGAGAGCTTAGTGCATTTAC
>CAMBYG010000069.1 GCA_945872085.1 Chitinophaga pinensis
TATACATGGGGTGAAACAGAAGACTATGCTATTATGATTGGTACTTCTGCTGCATCTCAAGAATGGACAGAAGCTACAGCTATCTTAGGTACAACATCTACCTTAGCGTATACGCCAACTTCATTTGGTACCAAAACAATTACCTATACAGCAGCAGATGCTAATGGTTGTAAAATATCAGCAAATGCTACTTTAAATGTATCACAACCAGCAGCTCCTATTGTTGCTAATGTTACCTTGTGTCAAAACAGTACGGCTACAGCGTTAACAGCTACAGCTTTAACTGGTCATACAATAAATTGGTATACTTCAGCAACTGGTGGAACAGCTTTAACTTCAGCTCCAATTCCATCTACAGCTACAGCAGGTACTACTACTTATTATGCTACGCAAACTACACCGCAAGGTTGTGAAAGCTTACGCACACCATTAGATGTAATCGTTAATCCAGCCCCTGCATTTACTTCTGCTTCTTCAATAGTTGCAGTATGTAATCAAACGGCAATTAACTATATACCAACCTCTTCGGTAACTGGTGCTACTTTTGCATGGTCTCGTGCTACAGTAACCGGTATCTCAAATGCTGCGGCTTCTGGTACTGCAACAATTAATGAAAATTTAAATAATACGTCGGTTAATCCAGTTGTAGTTACCTATGTGTATACTACTACAAATCCAACAACGGGTTGTACAAGTACTAACAATGTTACCGCTACGGTTAATCCAGCAGCTACTTTAACAAGTGCTACTGCTGCACCAGCTATCTGTAATAACACGGCATTTGCTTATACACCAACTTCTGCTACTGCAGGCACTACCTATGCATGGTCTCGTGCAGCAGTAACTGGTATCTCCAATGCAGCAGGAAATGGTACAGGTGCTATCAATGAAACATTGATCAATACTACAGCAAATCCAGTAACAGTTACCTATAACTATGTATTAACAGCTAATGGATGTAGCAATAGTCAAAGTATTACTGTGGTAGTTAATCCAAGTGCTACTATGAGCAGTTCATTAACAGGAACTGTTTGTAGCGGAAGATTATACAAATACACGCCACTAAGTGCTACAGCAGGTACTACTTATGCATGGTCTCGTGCTGCAGTAACAGGTATCACTAATACAGCTGCAACAGGTACAGGATCAATAAGTGAAACACTTACAAACAGTACGCAAGCTCCTATTAATGTAACGTATGTTTATACATTAACTGCGAATGGTTGTACGAATACACAAAATTTAGTGGTAACGGTAAACCCTACTCCTGCTAAATTGATCATCACTGCAGATGGCCCTACGGTATTCTGTAAAGAAGAATCAGTAGTATTACGTTTCAACCCTACTAATACCGGTACTTACCAATGGTATCAAGATGGTGTACCAGTGAGCGGTGCTACGGCAACTAACACTACTGTTTACACAGCAGGTAGCTTCACAGCAATCGTAACTAACGCTTATGGTTGTGCTTCAGATCCTTCTACTGCAATGTTGGTTGAAGTGCCATGTGAAATCGGAATTTCTTTACCAGACATCTTCACTCCAAATGGTGATGGAAGTAATGACAAAATCAAACCAATCGTGCCAGGTATTCATACCTTCAGCTTCTTTAGAGTATACAACAGATGGGGTAACCTAGTGTTTGAATCTACAGATCCAGATGCTGCTTGGGATGGTTCTTATAAAGGTGAAATGCAACCTCAAGATTCTTATAGCTACGTAATTGAAGGATATAACTTCAGAAACGAATTGATAAGAAAACAAGGAACTATCACTTTAGTACGATAAAATTCATTAAACATTCAACACTATAAAACATAGAAGATGAAAAGTATAGTAAATAAAATTTTGGGAATCATAGCTGTTGCATCAACAGCTACGAACTCACAAGCTCAAGACATCCATTTTTCAAGAGTGGAAGATATGGCAACTATCTACAACCAAAGCTTGAAAACAACTAAGGATATTCGCTTGCAAGCTGTAAATAGAGACGTACAGTTCAACAGTGCCTCTACGTATAAAACACAAGTTGTAATTGGTGACTTTGCGCTATTAAACAAAGCAAAAAGAACAAGTGATGACAATAAAGGTTTTTTCACTGCTACCTTTGCTTATGTTGGAGACAATGGTGCTGCTGGTGTTATTAAAAACACTTCTGCTATCGTTGGATTAGCTTATGCATTACCATTAAATGAAAATGGCTTGTATTTAGCTGCAGGTTTCCAAACAGGAATCAATAGCTTAAATGTAAATTTTGATGGCAAAACAGTGCCTGAGCAATACACACAATATGGCTTAATTCCTGATATGCCAAACAACGACCCTCTCAATGCAAACAATGCACCTATCCGTTGGGTAGACTTAAATAGTGGCTTGTCTTTATTTAAGAATGGTGAAAAAGCAAATTGGTACTTAGGTGCTTCTGCTCGTCACTTAAATAAACCATATACCAATATTTCTAGAACTGCTTTATATCAATTAGGTGTTAATTATGGTATTCAAGCAGGCTATAGCTATAAATTAGCTTCTAAAGATATGCTTGGTGCATATGCTTTCTTAAACTGGCAATCTAAAGCAAATGATTACACTGTAGGTGTAAAATATACTAAAAACTTTGGTACAGATGCAAGTTTTGCTGCTGGCGTTGCTGCTAGAACGGGTGCTGCTATCATTCCTCGTTTTGATATTCGCTATCACAAAGTTGCTATTGGTGTTTGTTTTGAATCTACAACAGGTAAAATGAAAACCGACAATCTGAATAGAAATGCAACAGAAATTTCATTAGGATTTATTTTATAAAATTTAGTTTCAACCAATAAACTACAAAACGGCTAAAATTTATTTTAGCCGTTTTTGTTTTTAATACAAAGACATTGGGAAACTTTAAAATTGTATAAATAAAAAAACCAGTATGCGAACATACTGGTTTTTTGTGGGCCCACTAGGACTTGAACCTAGGACCACCTGATTATGAGTCAGGTGCTCTAACCAACTGAGCTATAGGCCCATTGCATAGAATGCAATTTGGATTGCAAAAGTAACTAAATTTTTAAATTAAAAAAACCAAATACAAACTTTATTTTTGTTGCATGATAAAAGGCATTAAACATATAATTTTCGATTTAGGCGGTGTACTGCTCAATATTGATTATCACAAAACTACAGCGGCATTTCAAGCCCTTGGAGTGCCCAATTTTGATGCCTTGTATTCGCAACGCGAGCAGATTGAATTATTTGATGCATTGGAAACGGGGAAGATAGAAGCTACTACCTTTTACGATGAGCTCAATAGCTTACTAAAAAGTAATTTTACACATGATCAATTGGCAACAGCATGGAATGCTATGTTATTAGATTGGCCATTGCGCAGACTCCAAATCTTGCAGCAATTACAAAATCAGTTTGATTTATTTTTATTAAGCAACACCAATAGCATACACGAAGCGGCCTTCACCCATTCGTTGCAGCAAGCACACGGAATACCCAGTATTGCCTTGTATTTCGACAAAGCCTACTTCTCTCATCGATTAGGTTTAAGAAAGCCAAACCCGCAAGCCTTTCAATATATTTTAGATACGCATAATTTAAGCCCAGCTGCTACCTTGTTTATAGATGATAGCGTGCAGCATATAACAGCTGCGCAAAGCTTAGGCATACAAACCATTTACCTAAGTAATGGTATGACGATAGAAAAGGATATTTTTAAGCCCCTTATTTAATCTCTTCAAAATCAATGTATTCACCAGCACTACTCGACTTTTGCTGGCTTGTAGATGCTTGGTTTTTTGTTGCATTAGTTGGAGCTTGAGCCTGTGCTTGGGCTTTCATCTGCGCTTTAATAGTACTACGCATTTTTAGAATAGGGATCAATATGCGCGTTACGAATTTAAAAACTCCAGAAAATATAAAGGCTAATAATAAGATACGAAACAAGGCCATAGGAACTAATTGATTTTCAAAGGTAAGTAATCCCCATAGTAAGATTGTTAAGTTTTTTCTAATTTAGAATTAAGCATAAAATAATTGTCAAAACTGATTATTTGCAATGAATATGTCGTATATTTGCAGTGGAATTATTTAATAAGAAGGGGACATTAGTCCCCTTGTTTTTTGTCTATGCAAGAGATGATCAGTAAAATTGAAGCCCTTTTAGCTCCTTTATTAGAAGGAACAGATATGTTTGTAACTAATTTGCAGATAGAGCCTGGAAATAATATTAAATTATTTTTAGATGCAGATGAGGGGCTCAATGTGCAGAAAAGTGTATCGATAAACAGACAATTGGTAGCCCAAATAGATGAATTAGGATGGTATCCTAATGGTGATTATAGCTTAGAGGTGTCTAGTCCAGGGGTAGATGAGCCATTGCGCTCTATTCGCCAATATAATAAGAACATTGGTCGCCTGCTGGCGGTTACCAATTTGGAAGATTTGGAACAAATTGGAGTGTTGAAAACCGTTGCGGTAACAGGCATTACACTTGAAGTAAAAATAAATAAGAAAAAGGAAACTGCCCTTGTGGAAATACCTTTTGAGCAAATAAAACAAAGTATCGTACAAGTAATTTTTTAACCCTAACAAATCCCTTTGGGAAAAATGTAAACCATGTCAAGTATTAATTTAATTGAATCGTTTCAAGAGTTTAAAGAGGCCGAAAATATTGACAGGCCAACCATGATGAAAGTTATTGAAGATGTCTTCAAAACTTTACTCCGTAAAAAACATGGCAGTGATGAAAATTTTGATGTCATTGTTAATGATAAAACGGGTGACTTGGAGATTTTCAGAAGAAGAGAAATCGTTGAAGACGATATGGTGGAAGACGAAAACCAACATGTGGCACTATCAGAGGCTCTAAAAATCGAACCCGATTATAGCGTAGGTGAAGAATTATATCAAGTAGTTGATGTATTAGATTTTGGCAGACGAGCTATTTTAGCTGCGAAGCAAACTTTAGCAGCTCGTTTAGGTGATTTGAAGAAAAACGAATTACTTAAAAAATATGCTGAGCGTGTAGGCGAAATTGTGAATGCTGAGGTATATCAAATCTGGAAAAAAGAAATCATGCTGTTAGACGATGATGGCAATGAATTGATTTTACCAAAAACAGAACAAATACCAAGCGACTTTTTCAAAAAAGGCGAAATGGTACGTGCCGTTTTGAAAAAAGTAGAATTGAGAAGCAATACACCATTCATTATTGTGAGCAGAACAAGTCCAATGTTCTTAGAAAAATTATTGGAGTTGGAAGTGCCAGAAATTTTAGATGGTTTAATTACCATTAAAAAAGTAGTGCGTGAGCCAGGCGAGCGTGCCAAAGTAGCAGTAGAAAGTTTCGATGATCGTATCGATCCAGTAGGTGCGTGCGTAGGTATGAAAGGAAGTAGAATTCATAGCATTGTGCGGGAGTTGAAAAATGAAAATATTGATATCATTAATTTTACTGCCAACACTTCTTTACTTATCCAACGTTCGTTAACGCCATCTAAAATCAATCGTATTGATTTAGATAACGAAAACAAACAAGCACAAGTATTTTTAGAGTCAGATCAAGTATCCTTGGCTATTGGCCGCAAAGGGGTTAATATTAAATTAGCGCAAGAACTTACCGGCTATACCATCGATGTATATCGCGATGTAGTAGATCAAGAAGCAGAATATGATATCGACTTAGAAGAATTTAGTGATGAAATTGAACCATGGATCATTGATGAGTTCAAGAAAATAGGCTGCGATACCGCATTAAGCGTATTGAATTTGTCAGTAGAAGAATTGGTTAGAAGAACCGATTTAGAAGAAGAAACAATTGTAGAAGTGCATAGCATTTTAAATGCTGAATTTGAAAACGAATAAAACCATTTATTCGATTCCAATTTAAAGTAACCGTGCATAAATTATTGATTAAAAAAACGAATGGCAACAGAAAATAAAACACCCAGAATTTTGGCCGCAGCCAAAGAATTTAATATCGGTAAGGAAACCCTAGTGGAGTTTCTTACTGGTAAAGGGTTTGACGTAAATGCAAGTAATCCGAATACGAAGCTCAGTGAGCCAATGTATGATGCCCTTCAAGCAGAATTTGCCAAAGATAAATTGGTGAAAATAAAGAGCGAATCTATTGCTTTGCCAAAAGGCAATGCAGATGCTGCTAAAAAACCTAAAGAAGAAGTAATAGCAGCTAAGCCAGAGAAAGAGCTTGTTGTAAAAGAAGAGCCTAAAGCAGAAATAGAAACGGCTCCTAAAACAACGGCTAAAAAAGCTAAAACAAAAGAAACAGAGGAAGAGCAAATTAGTGCTCCTCCTATAGAAGTAGTTGTAGAAAAAGAAGTTAGTAAAGTTGCTGGCCCAAATATTTTAGGCAAGATCAACTTAGACGAAATAAATCAGGCAACACGACCTAAAAAAGGTACGGCTAAAAAAACGGAAGAACCTGCGGATAAAAAAACCGCTAAATCTACTGAAAAGGAAGCTCCGAAAACTACAAAAGCTAAGAAAACAGAAGAAGCACTAGCTGAAGAGAAAAAGACCGACAAGAAAGCGACTAAACCTAGCGTAACCGAAGCACCTATAGAAATACCAGCTACCGCTCCAACTCCTATTGCAGAAGAAGCTCCATCAGCTCCAGCTGCTTTAGAGCATATTGAGATGAAATCACCTCAATTGTCGGGACC
>CAMBYG010000070.1 GCA_945872085.1 Chitinophaga pinensis
ATCGCAATCAAGCTTGTCTTTGCAAGACATCAGTATGGCTGTTGGTTATGCCTCCTTGAGTAGTTTTAGCCAAACCTATAAAAATTATTTTGGCATTAGTCCAAGTATGGAGAAAAAACAAATTCCTGATTTCTAAAATCCTTTTCCCATTCGCTAAACTATATTAGTTTTAGCTATTCTATTTTTGCGGCGAATAACAATACGATTCGCTAATTATGAAGTTTTATATATACCTACTTGCCTTTATTTTTTTATCCTTTATAGCTCGAGCTCAAGATAATACGATCGATTCTCAAAAGGTAAATAGATTAAAAGAAGTGGCTATAGCGGCTAGTTTAAAAACAACGCAATTGTCTAAACTTAACTTGACCGAGATGGATTTGCCTCAAGCACAGTTTATATTGAGTAGTAAACAATTGGCACAGCAGCAAATTATATCCTTAAGCGATGTGCTGAAAAATACAAACGGCATATATATTATGGGCACCACTGGTGGCTATCAAGAAGAGATTGCGGCTAGAGGTGCTGCTCTTGCTTCATCTAATACCTTTAAAAATGGTATTCGCTACTTTAATGGAATGAAATTGGTATTAAGTGGTTTGGAGCGTGTGGAAATAGTAAAGGGGAATGCCGCCATAGAATATGGAAATGTGGCCCCTGGCGGTGTTATTAATTTAATTACTAAGAAGCCTAAAGTAGAACAGGGAGGTGGCGTTTCGCTGAACTATGCCAGTTTTCAAAATTTTTCATCTGCTTTTGATGTATATGGAGCAATAGATAAAAGTAAAAGAATAGCGTTTAGACTAAATGCATCATATAGTAAAGGAGCGAGTTTTAGAAACGATGTACATGCCGCATCTTTTAATGTAAATCCTTCTTTGCAGCTTCATGTATCGCCAAAGAGTACGCTGTTGTTAGAAGCAGACTATACTACCAACAATACGGTGCCAGATTTTGGTGCTGGCATTATCAATTATAAACTTGTGGATTTGCCAAGAGAACGTTTCACGGGTGTTAGTTGGGGAAATTATGCAGCTAAGCAATCATTAATTAGCGCTAAGTATACGACTTCTATTTTTAGCCATTGGAAACTAAATGCTGTTCTTGCTTATAGAACCTATGCTACCGATTTATTTACTAATACAAGACCCAATGGATCTACTAGTGGTGGTGGCACGCTTGTAGATGCGCAAGGTAATTGGAGAAGAGGTATACAAAAAACCACGGTTGATGATTTTTATACTTTACAACAATTAGATCTAACCCGAACCATAAAAAGGAATGCATTTAAACACGAACTACTTTTGGGTGCCGATGCAGAACAGTTTACTACGTCAACTATTGTTTATGCTAATGATAACAATTACGACACGATTAATATTTTTAATGCCTACAACGCTTCTTTAGAGCCTGCAGTACCTGTTTTAAATAAAAGTACCAAAACCACTATGGCTGTTCAAAGAGCAGGCGTATATGTGCAGGATTTAATTTCTTGCGCTACAAAATTTAAACTCTTGTTAGGTGCCCGATTGAATAGTATAACTACTACTACCAATAGCTATACCTATGCTACGCAAACGAATGCTTTAAGCAACACTACCGACAAGCCCTTTTCTCCCAAGATTGGATTGGTATATCAGTTTAATGCTGCGCACATGCTTTTCGCTAGTTATTCTAATTCCTTCTCTCAAAATACTGGAATTGATATATACGGTAAGGCCTTACCAGCCTCTATTATTGATCAATACGAACTAGGGCTTAAAAATAAAATTAGGGATGGGAAAATGCAATTAAATCTTACTGGATATATCATTCATAATGACAATCTTGCTCAGACTTCTCTTGCTAATGGTAATACTAATAGTAATATTAAAGAATTGGCTGGTGCTACCAGAAGTGCTGGTGTAGAAGTAGACCTGATGTATAATCCACAAAAGCAATTAGCCATCATGATAGGCTATAGTTTTAATGAAACAATTTACACTGCTAGTAATATATACATAGTGGGTAGCGCATTGCGCTACAATCCAAATCATACGGCTAATGCAAGTGTGCATTATGAATTTTCTAAAGGGTGCTTTAAAAATGTATCACTAGGAGCAATTGCCCAGTATACAGGTTTGCGCTTTGTAGGCCGATCTACTAGACTTACTGTTAATAATGACAACTATCAATTGATTCCTATAAAAGAATTTATAGTTGTAGATCTTGTTGCTTCTTATAAATGGAAGCAATGGAAATGCAATGCAAAGCTATCCAATATATTTAATCAACTCAATTATCATGTACATGATGATAATAGTGTAAATCCAATAACACCAAGAAATGCATCCTTGCAATTCGTTTACAATTTTTAAGCTTGCCTTTATTGCAAAAGGTATTTTCTTAATGGCTTTTCAAAAAACAGATAGCTTATACTAGAAATCATAAGCAGTAAAAGTAGATTGAAATAAAAAAACCTTGCTGTGGTTTGAAAACCAATCCACTTGCCCAGTTTATTGCCCATGATAAAAATTGGGTATTGCCATACATAAATACCGTAACTGATTTCGCCTAAAAAAAGCAAAGGTTTTTTATTTAAAAGCCTTGTGATGATTCCCTTGTTAGCGCTTATAGATATTAGAAGGGGCGCAAACAACACTGCCATTAGTCCATTGTGATAATGAAAGCCTATTGGGTATTTTAAGAGCACTAATATAGTACTCAACAACAAAATAATGATTATATCATTATTGCGTTCCGATGTTTTTGGGTACTTAAGGAAATACCACCCACAAAAGGTGCCCACTAAAAATTCATTGATATGCAAAAGCGGAAAATAATAAATGAAATGATGGAGTTCTTGATTCGAATGGATGGGGTAGGTATGTATAAAATAATGAAAACCCAATTGCGATAATAAGAAGATTGTGAGAATGCCCATTAGCGTATAAGGTATACGACTTTTCTTAGCGTATAAATGATTTAGAATAAAAGGAAATGCAATATAAAATAAGGCTTCTACCGAAATAGACCAGCCTGGTTTGTTGATAGATAAGGCTGCACTAGGTATCCATGCTTGTAAGCAAAATAGGCTCAACATAAAATCCTTTCCACTTATGGGTGCCTGCACATAATAGAAGAAAAAACAAGTTCCTATCAAGGCCAAGAAGTATACGGGATATATTCTTGCAAATCGATTCCATAAAAACTGCTTTGCGTCTATAGGTGTTTTATTTGCATAGGCAAGCATCATTACAAAGCCAGATAAAATATAAAAAAAGCTCACCCCAATATTTGCTTGTTTAAACAAGTAACTCATTCCATAGGCGTTAAAAGGGGCAACGGCTAAACCATAATGATAGATAACAATGGCTATAGCCGCAATAAATCTCAAGAAGGTTAATTGGTCTATGCGCATGGCTTCAATGATCTTAAATGAATAGGGTTTGTAATTTTAAACACCCTTAATATAATCGATAGTCAGGGTGTTGAACTGATCGGGGGCTTGAACATTGACTACATGGCCGCAATTGGCAATAACTTGTAGGGTAGAAAAAGTATGGCCAGCTACCACTTTTCTAACGGCAGCTAAAAACAAATAATCTTCCTCTCCCATCACATATAAGGTGGGCACTTTTAATTCTTGAACTCTAAAGTATTTCAGTAATGGATTTAATTCGGCGGTTAATTTAAACCACTTCATAAATTCTTTTTTAGTTAATTGGTGCGCCTCCCTAATAAATAAACTTCTCGATTCTTCATGCTGTTTTTTTGGCATGATAATAAATGCAAATAACTTATAAAGCCAAATATGAGGTAGAAATCTTTTAAGGGCATTGCCTACTTTCACTAAAAATTTGGATCGAATATCTAATTGAATAACAGCACCAGCCATGATAAGCGAACGAACACGTTGAGGAGCCATTTCTCCAATAGTACGAATGATGATAGTACCCATTGAAATGCCAATAAAATGTGCCTTTTCTATTTGGAGATAATCGATTACTTCTATAACATCTTGGCTTACTTGCTTAAAGGTGTATTTGTTTTCCCAAACAGCTTTAAGTAAATTATTCGATTTGCCGTGTCCTCGTAAATCAACTAATACAATATTAAAATGCTCTTTGTAGGCCTTTATTTGCTTATGCCATACCGATGAACTGCCACCGGCACCATGCACAAAAACCACCCATTCTTGGCTAGAAGGATGATGATAAAGCTTGTGATAAAGGAGATGTTGTTGCATTTTAATAGTTGAGTAAGATAGCTAATTTTTCAGCAACTTTATGAGCATTAGGCAGCATGGCTGCTTCTAAATGTATATTCATCGGTACGGCAGGTAGATTGAGTGCGCCCATTGTAAAAACAGGGGCATCTAAGGAAGCAAAACAATGTTGTGCAATTCTGCCGGCTAAGGCTTCGCAAAATGAATTATTCAATTGCTCTTCGGTGAGCACTAAACACTTACCATGTTTCTTCACTGTTGTGTAAATCAAATCCTCATCTAAAGGGAAAATAGTACGTAAGTCGATTACTTCAATTTGGCCTTCAAAATCTTTGGCTGCTTGCAAGGCCCAATGAACGCCCATGCCGTAGGTAATCACGCAGACGCTTTCACCGTTTGCTACGCAAGATGCATCTGCCGCTAAACTAACACAACCTTTGCCTAGGGGTAAAATATAATCAGCTGCTGGTTCAATGGTTTTGGCATCTTCTGTGCCCGGTACCTTACTCCAATACAAGCCTTTATGCTCTAGCATGATAACGGGATTTGGATCATAATAAGCAGCTTTCATAAGTCCTTTCATATCGGCTGCATTGCTTGGGTAAGCAATCTTGATGCCTTTAAAAGTAGCCAAGGTGCTTTCTACACTTCCACTATGATAAGGGCCGCCGCCGCCATAGGCGCCTATAGGAACACGGATAATGCAAGACACATTAAACTTGCCGCAACTTAAATAAGCAGTTTTGCTAATCTCTGTAACGAGCTGATTGAGAGCTGGATAGATATAGTCTGCAAATTGTACTTCTACTATAGGTTTTAATCCCACCGCACTCATGCCAGCTGTAGAACCAATAATATAAGCCTCTTGAATGGCGGTATTAAAAACACGTTTATCGCCAAACTTTTGAGCTAGGGTAGCAGCCTCTCTAAACACACCACCTATTCGTCCGCCCACATCTTGTCCATAAAACAAAGCCTCCGGATGGGCATGCATAATTTCTTCCACAGCATGCAATGCGGCGTCTACCATTACTACTTTTTCTTTTCCTGCTGGCACGCGAGTGCCCACTTCTGTGGTGATAGGCGTTGGTAAAAATACATGATCCGACACGGTGCTTGGGTCGGGTTCTGCCGCCGCCACAGCCGCTTCAAATTCTCTTGTTATAAAAGCCAATTCCTCTTCTTCAATAGCCGCCAATTCCGATTCGTTGGCCCATTTTTTATCCAATAAAAACTGGTATAATTTTGGTCCAGGATCGTCTTTTAAGTGTTTGGCTAAATCTTCTTCTGTTCTATACCACTCTTTGCGTACACCACTAGTATGATGGCCATTTAAAGGCACTTTGGCATGCATCAAAAAAGGTTTTCGTTCTGTGCGCACCCAATCTAATGCATATTCCATTTGTGTATAGCATTCATCAAAATTGGTGCCATCGATACGCATGCGTTGAAATCCTTTAAAGCCACCGATATATTCGTAGGCATCCATACTGCGCGCTTCATCACTACTTACCGATATCCCCCAGTCGTTATCCTGTATTAGAAATAAAATAGGCAATTGATGTAAGGCTGCAAATTGAAAAGCTTCACTTACTTCGCCCTCGGTAACGCTGCCGTCGCCTAAAGAGCATAGTGCAATGGGTGTATTTTCGAAGTCTTGTAATTGATGTTCTAAAATGTATTTAATCCCTTGGGCTACACCAGTAGTAGGAATGGCTTGCATACCTGTGGCACTACTTTGGTGTATGATTTTAGGAAATTGTTCGCGTCTGCTATTAGGGTGATTATAATATGCTCTGCCACCAGTAAATGGATCGTCGGCTTTTGCTAATAACTGCAACATCATTTCATAAGGTCTAAAACCCATGCCCAGCATCATGCTCTCATCTCTATAATAGGGGCTCACATAATCTTCTTTCTTCAACAGCATACCGGTAGCTATTTGTATAGCTTCATGGCCACGAGAGGTGCTGTGTACATATTTACATAGGGGCCTATTAGCTTCATAAACGTTTGCCATGGCTTTGGCACTCATCATTAATCGATAGGCTTTTAATCCTTGTTCCTTAGAAATCATGCTTAATTTTTTCGATAGCAAAGATACATTTTATGCGGGTAGAAAAAAATGAAATCATATGCTACACACACGCAATTTCCATAAAAACAAATTATCTTTGTCCGCATTCAAAAAAATACCCCATGTTTGATAATTTAAGTGAACGTTTAGAATCGGCCTTTAAGCAATTAAAGGGCGAAGGAAGAATTAGTGAAATTAATGTAGCTACTACCATTAAAGAAATTAGAAGAGCTTTGGTGGATGCCGATGTGAATTTTAAAATTGCAAAAGAATTTACCGATACAGTAAAAGAAAAAGCATTAGGTGAAAAAGTATTGACCGCAGTTTCGCCTGGGCAATTGATGGTGAAAATTGTAAAAGACGAATTGGCGA
>CAMBYG010000071.1 GCA_945872085.1 Chitinophaga pinensis
GATATCCCATCTGTAGGTAAAGCATTGAATATGAACGACATATTTGGTTCTGTAGAGGCTGTAAAAACAGTTTCTGACTTATATTTACCCTTAAGCGGTACGGTTACGGAAGTTAATGCTGCTTTAGAAGCTAATCCAGAATTAGTAAATCAAGCACCTTACGAAGGTGGTTGGATGGTGAAAATGAGCTTATCTAACCTCGACGAAGCAGCTGAATTATTAGACGCTGCTGCATACCAAGCTTTGGTGGGCGCATAATGCTGCAACAACTCTTTTTATTCATACAAAAACGAGCAAAGTCCTTAACTTTTTTGTGGACCTTGCTCGTTTTTTACCTTTGCTTAATGCCGCAAAGAAAAATAGCACATATTTCTATTGTAGGCATCGATAAAGTAGTGCACATCCTATTTTTTGGCATTTTTATGTTTTTACTGCTATTCAACATGAAAAAAGAAAAATGGATAGCATCATTTTTAATTGCCACCCTCTTTGGTTGTTTGATCGAATTCCTTCAATATTATTTCACATCGCTTGGTAGAAGTGGCGATTGGAAAGATATCCTTGCAGATGCTTTGGGGGCAATAATTTTTGGATTTTTGCATTATATACTTGCCAATAAATATAAAAATCACCAACATTAAATTAGTTTAGCGTTCAAATGATTTATAGAAGTAAAGCACCTTTAAGAATTGGATTAGCAGGCGGCGGCACAGATGTTAGTCCATATTGTGATGTATATGGTGGCGCTATATTAAATGCAAGCATTTCTTTATATGCCTACGCAAGTATAGAACCGCACACTACACCTGTGTTTAACTATGAAGCTATCGATCGTGCGGCGTCATTTTCTTTACCGCTAGAGAACTGTTTACCAATCAATGGTGAATTAGATTTAGCAAAAGGTGTTTATAATAAAATAGTGTCGCTATACGGACCAGTACCCAGTGGTTTTACCCTAAAAACCTATGTAGATGCCGCAGCCGGCTCTGGTTTGGGAAGCTCTTCTACGCTGGTTGTAGCCATGCTAGGCGCTTTTGCAGAGTGGATGCAAATACCGCTTGGCGAATATGATGCCGCTCACTTAGCTTATCAAATAGAACGTGTAGATTTAAATATGGCCGGCGGCAAACAAGATCAGTATGCGGCTACTTTTGGTGGTTTTAATTTTATGGAATTTGGCGCTCAGGATAAAGTCATTGTCAATCCTTTAAATATTAAGCCCGCATATATTGCCGAATTAGAAAGTAACTTATTATTGTATTACACAGCTACCAGTCGAGTATCTTCACAAATAATAGAAAAGCAACGCGAAAATGTTATCACTAATAATACCGTATCTATTGCAGCTACGCATCAGTTAAAAGAGCAAGCATTGCTTATGAAAAATGCTTTATTAAATGGTAAAATTGATGAAATAGGCGCCTTACTCGATCTTGGCTTTAAAAACAAAAAACAAATGGCTCAAGGTATTTCTAATGAAAGTATCGATGAGCTTTATGATTGCGCATTACAAGCAGGAGCTAGTGGTGGCAAAATAAATGGCGCTGGTGGTGGTGGTTTTATGATGTTTTATTGCCCCGGCAACACCAAATATGCAGTAGCCAACGCCTTAAAAGTTTATGGCGGCTGGAGCTGCGCTTATCAATTTACAAAACAAGGATTATATACTTGGCAATTTTAATTCCCTAATATGCGCATAGCAATTATTGGCCCGGCACATCCCTTACGCGAAGGTGGTATAACTACTTTCAATCATCGTCTTGCCCTGCAATTAATGCAAGAAGGAAGGGAAGTGATTATCTATTCTTTTTATTTACAATATCCGAATTTTTTATTTCCAGGAACCTCTCAATTTACTGCAGATCCTGCACCTGTTGGACTAACCATTAAATCGATTCTTAATTCTATAAATCCGTTCAATTGGATAAAAGCGGGTTGGCAAATACGAAAAGCAAAGCATGATGTAATCATCGTTCGTTATTGGCTGCCCTTTATGGGACCCTGCCTAGGCACTGTTTTACGCATAGTAAAAAGAAAAGAAACAAAAATTATTTGTATTGCCGACAATATGATTCCGCATGAAAAGCGAATTGGTGATCGCATATTTACCCAGTACTTTTCGAAACCCATTGATGCCTTCGTATGCATGAGTAGGAAAGTGCAAAAGGATGTAGCGCTTTTTTCTAACAAGCCAAGTTTTTACACACCGCATCCTTTATATGATAATTTTGGAACGGCCACTACAAAAGCTAATGCTTGTGCTACTTTACAGCTAGCTGCTGATAAAAAATACGTATTATTTTTTGGTTTTATTCGCGCCTATAAAGGCCTAGATTGGCTCTTAGAGGCTATGGCCGATGAGCGCATACAAGCTGCCGGAATAGAATTAATTGTTGCAGGAGAATTTTATGATGATCCGCAATTGTATCATCAAATAATTGAAAACCGGCACTTAAAAAATTGTGTGCATCTCTTCACCAATTTTATTCCTAATGATGCTGTTAGCACTTATTTTAGTGCGGCCGATTTGGTAGTGCAGCCTTACAAGCATGCTACCCAAAGTGGCATTACACAAGTAGCCTATCATTTTGAAAAACCTATGGTGGTAACTAATGTAGGTGGATTAGCAGAAGGTGTACCGCATGGAAAAGTGGGCTTTATTGCAGCACCCCATCCTACCGCTATTGCAGATGCTATGCTGAAGTTTTATGAACCGAACAGTTTAGATAACTTGGAACAAAACATACAAATTGAAAAAGCAAAGTATAGTTGGGACACCTTTACGAAAGTGCTTTTAGGAAACCATTAAAACAATAAGGGAGAATCGAAATCTATTTTTGATTTACCTAAATGCTTATATGTTTTTTCGGTGGCTTCACGACCTCTTGGCGTTCTGATGATATAGCCTTCCTGAATTAAAAACGGCTCATATACTTCTTCAATAGTACCTGCCTCTTCGCCAACAGCCGTAGCAATATTATTAATTCCTACAGGTCCGCCTTTGAATTTCTGCACCAAGCAAGAAAGAATTTTATTGTCCATTTCATCTAAGCCATTAGCATCTACTTGCAATGCAGCTAATCCATGATGCGCAATATCTAAATCGATCGTTCCATTTCCGATAACCTGAGCAAAGTCGCGCATACGGCGCAATAAGCCATTGGCAATACGTGGGGTACCTCTACTTCTTCGTGCTATTTCTAAAGCAGCATCGGAAGTTATTTTTACTTTCAATAAATGTGCAGCACGCATAATGATACGCTGCAATACTTCTGCTGTATAATATTCTAATCGCGATTTAATTCCAAATCGAGATAATAAAGGAGCCGTTAATAAACCCGAGCGTGTGGTAGCACCAACGAGTGTAAAAGGATTTAAAGATATCTGAACCGATCGGGCAGCAGGACCGCTATCAATCATAATATCTAATTTAAAATCCTCCATAGCTGCATATAAATACTCCTCCACAACATTACTCAATCGATGAATTTCATCAATAAATAATACATCTCTTGGTTCTAAACTAGTAAGCAATCCTGCTAAGTCGCCCGGTTTTTCTATTACCGGACCACTGGTTTCTTTAATGCCCACGCCTAATTCATTGGCTACAATTCTAGATAAGGTAGTTTTTCCCAAACCCGGAGGGCCGTGGAATAAGATATGATCTAATGCTTCACCTCTAAGATTAGCTGCCTTAACAAAAATGCGTAGGTTTTCTATTAATTGGGGTTGCCCTGCAAAATCTTCAATGCTTTGCGGTCGAATCGTATTTTCATACTCTCGTTCTTGTGCACTTAGATGCTCATTAGGGCGTACATTAGAATTGCTCATTGCATAAAGATAAATAAACTAATACGATCAATTCATAAGAGCGAAATTATTTTTCTGAATTTGGTTGTTGCCAACATTTTTTTACGGCACGCAATTCATCATAGCTTACCGCATTGTCCAACGCCGCAATGATTTCTGCTAAACCTTTATCGGGCATATTTTCGATAGCCTTTTGGATCCATTTTATTTTTTGTTCATCAATAATTTCTTCCAATACCATTTTGCCTTCTTCTACATAAGCAACAAGATGGTTAAAGACGGTACTGGCAGTGAGTGAACGCACAATAGCAATATCTTCGATGCTTTTCCCTTCTTTAAACAATCTAAAACTAAGCGCTTTTGTGCTTTCTTTAGCTGTTTTGCTTATGGCATTCGTACTGGATAGTAGAGGTTTTAAAGTCAGTACTTCGCGCAATAAAGGGGCAGCCTCTTTGGCTTCCATAATACCATCGGCTAATAATTTAGCTTGTTTCAAATGATGCTCCCATAAATGATAGCGCTGCTCTATAGCTTTTAAAGAACGGACATAGGTGCTTGTTTTCTTTTTTAATTGCATTTCCTCCATATGTAAGAGAAGTGCTTTATAAAAATTATTTCTGAGCTCTTTAGAAAAATAGGTAATGGCTGCATTGGTCCTTTCGTTAAATAACTGATACTGATCTTGAGCAGCAAAGGGTGCTAGTTGAGTTAATTTTAATTGTAATTTGTCTACTACAGGTAGAATGGATTCTACATATTGTTTTCGTTCATAAAACCATACCCTTGCCGTTGTAGGATATTCTTTAAACACTTCTTTATAATGCTCGCCCAATGCAAGTAAATACGTGTGTATTTCCTTCAAACTAAAATTGCGTTTAATAACTTCTAAAACAAACTCATTCGTTTTTGTTTTTAACAAGGTTTGTAATGCCTCTAAACTCATTTGGGTATTTAAAAAGGCTGCAATGCGGGGTTCTGTTTGGATACTATAACTATGTATCGTAGAGTTTAAAATCAATCCATTCAAAGAGGTTAAGCGCGATAATGCTACGTACACTTGACCAGCAGCAAAAGAAGCACCAGCATCAATGATAGCCTTCTCAAAGGTAAGTCCCTGGCTTTTATGAATAGTAATAGCCCAAGCTAGTCGTAAGGGATATTGAGTAAACGAACCTAATATTTCTTCCTTCAAAGCGTCTTGCTGTTGCTCATACTGATAACGAATATTCTGCCAAACTTCTTTCTCTACTTTTAATTCATCTGGCGCATCATTACAAATAACATAAATAGCCTCTTCTTCTATTCTACTTATAAAACCAATTTTACCATTGTAATATTTGCGTTGCTCTCCTTTATCATTTTTGATAAACATCACTTGCGCACCTTCCTTCAATTCCAAGACTTCTTCTGCCGGATACGCTTTTTCGTAAAACTCTCCTTCTATTTGCGCTTTGTATTTATAACTCTTTCCACGCAAAGCTTCTAGGGCTTCTTTATTGATGGCATCTGCTTTTTGATTATGCGTACTCAGTACGATATAGCCTTCTTCGGCAGAGGGCATATACAAAGGGTCGTATTTTTGATTGAGTTTATCTAATGTAATTTCATCAATGGTATTATTTCGAATCGCATTTAATAAATTAATAAATGTTGGGTCATTTTGTCGGTATATGGTTTGTAATTCAATGCTCACCAAGGGCACTTCTTTAAGCGCTTTGGCTTCAAAGAAAAAAGGACT
>CAMBYG010000072.1 GCA_945872085.1 Chitinophaga pinensis
CAAATTAATGTTTATGGTTCTTGGTTTTACCTAAAATCAGAATTTAAAAATAGACAACCTATATGTAAAAAACAAGTTTTTGTTAAATTTTTTTTAAGAAAAAATAAAAAAGCTCCCCTAGGGGAGCTTTTGTTTAACTATTCTTGTTTTTTACCTATGCAAAGGCATCTTTTAGCTTGTCAAAGATGCTTTTATCATGTTTGCCCTCTTTAGCATCTTGGCTAGGCTGAAAATTAGGCGATTGATTGAGCTTTTCTAGTAAAGCTTTTTCTTCCTCTGTAAGGGTCTGCGGCGACCATACATTCACTTCCACTAATTGGTCTCCTTTTTCATACGACTGAAACGCCGGAAAACCTTTGCCCTTAAGCCTAAACAACTTGCCGCTTTGCGTGCCCGCTGGTATTTTTATCTTTGCTTTTCCATCTATTGTAGGCACTTCTACACTCGTACCCATCACCACATCTGGGAAGGATAAAAAGAGCTGATGAATAACGTCTAACTCTTGTCGTTTTAATTGTGGGTGTTTTTCTTCTTCTATCACAATCAACAAATCACCATTCGATCCGCCACGCTCGCCGGCATTGCCCGCCCCTTGCATACTCAATTGCATGCCATCCAATACACCTGCAGGTATATCTAAGGTTAGGGTTTCTTCTCCATACACTCTCCCCTCGCCTTTACAAGATCCACATTTGGCGGTAATGGTAGTACCCTCTCCGCTACAGGTAGGACAAGTGCCTACGGTTTGCATCTGCCCTAAAAAGGTTTGCTGCACTTGGCGCACTTGGCCACTTCCTTTACAAGTACCACAGGTTTGTACCGAATTTTTATCTTTTGCCCCACTTCCACTACAAGTAGTACAACTTACATGCTTTTTAACTTTAATTTTCTTAGCTGCGCCCTTAGCAATTTCTTCAAAATTCATTTTGATTTTCACTCGCAAATTAGCACCCCTAGTGCCTTGTCTGCGACCACCACGCTGTCCGCCACCACCAAAGAAACTACCAAACCCACTATCGCCAAACACATCACCAAACTGGCTAAAAATATCTTCCATATTCATGCCGCCAAATCCGCCACCATGACCTGCGCCACCACCCATACCGGCATGGCCAAAACGATCGTATTGTGTTTTTTTATCGGTATTGCTCAATACATCATACGCTTCGGCAGCTTCTTTAAACTTTTCTTCCGCTGCTTTATCGCCCGGGTTTTTATCGGGGTGAAACTGCATTGCAATTTTGCGATACGATTTCTTTATTTCATCGGCACTGGCACTTTTGCTTACGCCTAGCACTTCATAATAATCTCTTTTTGCCATGGGTTGTTTTTTTATTTAAAAGCTTGGTTGAACTATTTTCCAACTACCACTTTTGCAAAGCGAATTAATTTGTCATTCATATAATAACCGCGTTCCAATACATCTACCACTTTGCCTTTCAATTCTTCTGTTGGTGCCGGTATCTCGGTAATAGCCTCATGCAAATCTGGATTAAATTCCATGCCTTTAGCTTCCATTTCCTTCACGCCTTTGTGTTGTAAGGTCGATTTTAATTTAGAAAACACTAAGGCAACGCCTTCTTTTAAAGCTTGCACATCTGCAGCAGCTTCTATTTGTTGCTCCGCTCTATGCATATCATCTATCACTTCCAACAACGATTGAATAATATCTTTTCCCGCTGTTTGGAATAATTCTAAACGCTCTTTTGCGGTGCGTTTTCTGAAGTTTTCAAATTCCGCCATTAAGCGCACATATTGATCTTTACTTGCATTTAAGGCTTCTTGTAAAGTAGCCACCTCATCTAATTCAGTTGCAGGAGCATCTGTAGTAGGGGTAGTTTGTTCTTGTTCTTCTGGTGTCAGCTTGTCTTGCATTGCTTCATTTTCTGGTACACTTTGACTATTCATGCTTTATTATTTTTTAATTTAAGTATGCAAAAATAATAGCAAAAAGCTTGCCAAGCGATTTTATTTGCCAAATTGTCTTAAAAATGAAAAGATACGCGTCAAAAGCGAATAGAGAACTGCCTTTTTAAGGAAACAAAGCGCGGAGTTTCCAAAACCAATGGCTGTTTTTTTGTGCCGCTATATACATGGTTTTGTGTGCCGGAAAACCTTGATAATAATTAGCTACTCCTTGATCCATACTGCCTTCTAAATCAAAACTAAGTTTACCTTTCAATTTTTGTAGTAATATCGACTGCCATAATAAATACGTAAGTGCCGATGCATGTGGCGCTGCTGAAGAGCGCGCACCCATCAAGTAATAAGCTCTTTGCTCATCCCATACCACCCATGCCCAAGCATGCGCAAGCCCTTGCTCATCGACCACTTTATACAAAGCGCCTATGTTTAAAGCTATGCTATTTTCAACCACTTTGGCTAAAGCTGTTGCTGACCCTATAAGCTTTGTATTTTTTTCTTGCAAGATGGTGCTGTAGTGTTTCCAAAGTAATAAGGCGTCTTGCGGCGCTGCTTGTAGCAATAACTGTTTTTGACCTGTTTGTATATGACGCTTGGTAGATTCTTTGCAAGCCGCTAATAAACTAGCTTCATCTTGTTGTAAATCAACAACAAAGGTTTGTCGGGCTAAAACTTGAAAACCATGAGCACGCAAACACGATGCGGGCAATTGCGAAGGGAATAAACCGATATGAATTTTTGCAAATGAAGGTAATTGCTCCAATGCCTGCAACCAAACTTGTTCTTCGAACCGAGCTTTATTGCTCTCCTTCAAATCGCTTGGATAAAAAATATGAATGCCGACATAGGGAGTCCAATCGGGATTAATAAAACACGGTGTTTTTTTCAATACACTAGTATGATAGGGCAAGGCGCCGCTTATAGCACTACCATTATACAACAATAAAACATCCCATTCGGTAGTTACCAAGTCTAACCAAATAGGCTGCAAAAACAAGGGTATACTTGTATCTCGCGTGCAGATTTCAATATATCGCTCTTTATTGCTTTGCATCCGTTTTTTATTTGAACTGAATGAGTTTATTTACTTGCAAGGTACGAATATACAAACCTGGCAATAAGGTACAGATGGCACATAATAAAATTGTGCCAGCATCGATGCACACAATAGGCAGCAAAGATAATTTAACGGGTACTTCGGCCATATAGTAGGTGGCTTCGTTTAATTTTAAAAATCCGAATTGCATTTGTGCAACACAAATACCTAAAGCTAATAGGGTGCCAATACCTACACCCCAAGTGGCAATTTTAAAACCATGCCACAAATAAATTTTTTGTATTTCCCAAAAGCGCATACCTAAGGATTGTAATACACCAATTGTTTTCGATTGATCTACAATTAATATTAAAATAGCAACACTTAAATTAATCATCGCTACTAAAATCATAATGATATAAATAATGCGCGCATTCATATCTTGCAAATGCAACCAATCAAAAATACTCGCATACAACTCGCTTGTAGGCGTAGCTACTACTGGCGCTTGCAAATATTGCTGCTGCAGGCTATTGGCCATAGTCGAAGCCTGCAATGGATCCGTTACTTGCACTTGATAACCAGAAATTTGTTGGGCATTCCATTGATTTACTTTTTGCAATAAAGACAAATTGCAAAAGGCAAAATGCTTATCCAATTCTTCCATACCGGTATGATACAAACCCACTACTTGTAGTTTGCGAATTTTGGGAACAGCACTTTCTTTTTGTAAAAAATAAACGAACAATGCAGATCCTTTTTGCAAGTGCAATCTATTGGCCGTAGTGGTAGATAATACAATGGAATTGGTATTGGCACTATCGAGAGTAAAGCGTGCCTCGCCGCTATAGTGCATGGTCTTAGCCCAATGAAAAGACGCATCTATACCTTTCAATTGTATGCCTTCCATTAATTGATGTGCATGCAAAATAGCAGGTCTTAATATATACGGAAAATAAGCATCAACATTTTTGTTTTCATGCAATGCTTGTTCTAGTCGAGCATCTTTATAAATTGCATCAGCTACTAAATTAGCTTGTGGTTTCAGGCCAAAATCTGCAATAGTAACATCGCCCCAAAACTGTGTTACTTTTTCTTTTACGGTATGTTTAAATCCATTGATAAATGAAAATGAAATAATCATAACGGCTACACTTAGAGCCGTTGCAATAATGCCTATTCTAACAATAGACGCCGTGTACGCATTGCGTTGTTGGAAACCCTGTTTTTTTGCTATATAAAAGGGTACATTCATGCTTTAGTGTTGTTTTACATTGGCCAATTGTCCGCAAGCCGCATCAATATCTTTACCTCTACTTCTACGCAAACGAGCATTCACGCGTTGTGCGGCTAGTTGTTGCATAAAGCTTGCAACCACGGCCTCTTCTGGTTTTTGAAAGCGTGCTTGCTCTATGGTGTTATACTCTATAATATTTACTAAATCGGCAGGAATTTTTCTAAATACTTTCACTAATTGATTAGCATCTTCTGTGCTATCATTAATATTTTTAAATAAAATATACTCGAGCGTAATTTCGTTTTTTGTTTTCTGATAAAAATAATTCAAGGCTTCTATCAACGATTCCAAATCATTACTTTCATTGATAGGCATAATCTGATTGCGCTGTGCATCGGTAGGTGCATGCAGTGATAAGGCCAATTTAAATTTCACTTGATCATCGCCTAATTGCTTAATCATTTTTGCAACCCCAGCTGTAGAAACAGTAATACGCTTAGGACTCATCCCTAAGGCTTCTGGATCAGAAATTTTTTCAATAGATTTTAAAACGTGTTTATAGTTGAGCAACGGTTCGCCCATGCCCATAAAAACAATATTGGTAAGCTTTTTATTAAAATGCTCTTCGCACAAACCATTGATTAGCGTTACTTGATCTACAATTTCATCAAACTCAATATTTCTTTTGCGCTCCATAAAACCGGTTGCACAAAACTTACAACTCAGCGAGCAACCAACTTGCGAAGACACGCAGGCCGTCAATCTTTTTTCGGTAGGAATTAAAACGCCTTCTACAAAATGCCCATCGTGCAATTGAAAACGGCATTTGATGGTGCCATCGCTACTAAATTGCGAATGATGAATTTTTACTTTTGGTATCGTATATGTTTCCGCTAATTTAGATCGTAAGTCTTTAGATAAATTGCTCATGGCATCAAACGATGCAGCATGTTTTTGCCATAGCCATTGGTATACTTGTTTGGCACGAAATGCAGGCTCACCCCATTCTTTAAAAACTTGCGTTAGCGCATCGAGTGACAACTGTCGGATGTTCATCATGAGGTAAAGGTACAAAATTTTTAAGGGGCACTTGTGTTGCTTAGCATAAATTGCTACATAAAATAAAACGTAGCGCATTTGCGTTAATCTACAAATAATTCGTTTAAATACAATTTACTACTTAATTTAGCATTCGTAAAAAAGAACAAGCTTGAAACTATCCGTCATCATTGTAAACTACAAAGTGAAGCACTTCTTAGAAGTATGCTTAGATAGTGTATTTAAAGCCTGCATGGGCATAAATGCAGAAGTGATAGTAGTAGACAATTGGTCGCAAGATGATAGTAT
>CAMBYG010000073.1 GCA_945872085.1 Chitinophaga pinensis
TGGGAAAAGGATTTTAGAAATCAGGAATTTGTTTTTTCTCCATACTTGGACTAATGCCAAAATAATTTTTATAGGTTTGGCTAAAACTACTCAAGGAGGCATAACCAACAGCCATACTGATGTCTTGCAAAGACAAGCTTGATTGCGATAATAGATGCTTGGCTTTTACCATTTTATGCTCTTGTATACATTCAAAAATGGTTTGCCCAAATAATTCCTTAAACCCTTTTTTAAGATAACATTGATTAGTGCCTACATGAAGGGCTAAAGAAGCTATAGTAATCGATGCATCTAGGTTTGCCAAAATATATTCTTTGGCTTTGTGAATTTTCTCTGCTTCTAAAGGTTTATTTAAAAAGGAACAAGTATCACAATTCAATTGAAACACTAAATTGTTTTTTTGCACTTGATAGAGTAAATATAAAATGGAGCTTTCTAAAAATATTTTTCTAGCCATTCCCTCTAAATTTGAAGTAAGCAGTTCAAACAACTTAGATTGGGTATTACAACAAATACTTTGTTTTGCTACCACCACATCAAAGGGTTCTTCATATTTATCAAAATAGGTAGCCGCAATACGCAATTGCACTACATTGGGCATAGCAGAAAAATCAAACAAACAATCGGTTTGAAAAAGCGTATACGTAACCTCCAAATTCGCATCCTTCCATACAGCCGTGCAAGCAGTCTCCAGCACTTGTTTATCGTGCCAAGCATGCAATTGTACGTACTGATTGATTTGTTCCATGGCGCGAAATTATAGTATTCTAGCTAGAAAGAACCTATACTAAAAGTGGATTTTTAAAAATTCTTAAACAAGCTTAAGCTTATTTACCACCCACAATTTTATCTAAGCTTTCTTGTGCCAAAGGATGATAATTATTTCTAAAAGCGTGATACCATTGCTTAGCTACGGGCACCGAATACGGATGCGCCATCAGCTCTTTATACAAAGGCACAATAAATTTTCTACGACCTACACTGCTCAAAAAATTGCGCATGGCTTCATTTTGCTCGGCATACATAGCAGGCTTATAATTAGCCGCTACCGTCATGATAAACCACAGGTCTGCAATTTCTGCATTACCCGTTTGTGTGAAATGAAATACTTGATCGAGCTGTTGCATTTGAGCAACAGCAAGTGGTTTAGGCATCAAACGAAGGAAATGTAAATACTCATGGGTGGTCCAAGTCGACGTAGCCTTAAGATCTAAAGCGCCCGTTTGTAAAAACGAAGTTCTCGTTGCATTTACTTGTTTGAAACGATCTTGATCGGCACGAGGTGCATTTTTAGGCACACCTGTTCCGTATACCCATGCGTCTATAGCTAAGTCTTTCGTTTGCTCTGGAAATTTTGCTAATAAATGCTCTTGCAAATAGGCTAAAAACAATTCGGTAGTAATGGTCTTAAATGCGAAGTGATTGAAGTACTGATTCAAAAACGTATCCATAGCTGTTCTGCCCACTTTCAATTCAATAGCACGTAAGAATAAAGCGCCTTTCTCATAGGCGATATCATTCAATCCATCATCGGGATCTCTACCGGTTAAATCTAATTTCAGTTTCGTATCTGCTGGTCTATCTTTCAACTCTTCGAGTGTAGCTTGCAAATCTTGATAGCCCAATTCCCAAAGCATATCGGCATAACTTTTATCGGTAAGGGATTCGGTCAATCGGCGTTCGAAGTAAACAGTAAAGCCTTCATTCAACCAAAAATCATTCCAAGTGGCATTAGTTACTAAATTGCCACTCCAATTGTGTGCCAATTCATGTGCTATCAAATTCACTAAAGATTTATCTCCAGCAATAATAGTAGGTGTACAAAAAGTGAGCTTCGGATTTTCCATGCCACCAATAGGAAAACCAGGCGGCAATACCAACATATCATATCTACCCCAACGATAAGGACCATATAATTTTTCGGCTTGCGAAACCATCTTGCCTACTTCAGCAAATTCATTGGCTGCTTTAGTTATCATTGTTGGCTCAGCATATACACCCGTGCGGGCATCAATCGCTTTAAACTCAATATCACCCACTGCCAATGCCATTAAATATGCCGGTATAGCCATGGGCATGTGAAAATGATAAATGCCATCGACTGCTCTTTGCTGTGGATTTTCGGCACTCATCAAGGCCATAAATCCCTTAGGCACTTGTACGGTGGCATCATAGGTAAAGCGAATACCTGGACCATCGGGACAAGGGATCCAAGAGCGGGCGTAGATAGATTCGGATTGGGTATATAAAAAAGGTTTTGTTTTCGACAAGGTCTGTTGTGCCGTCAACCATTGCAAGGCACGCGGATGAGCGCCGGTATGATAATAAACCGCCACCTGTTTTGATGCAGCTGCTATAGGAATGCGTATGCGCTCTCCTAAATGTGCTACACGAGCATCTTTAGTATATGCTACGGCATGCGCATCTACCAACACACTATCAATAGTAAGCTCATCGCTATCTAAATGCAAGGCTTTAGCTTGCTTATTTTCAATGGTCCATGTGGCACATCCGGCAATTTGTTGTTGTTCAAAATCTACACGGATATTCAAATCTAAATGTTGGCAATGCACTTCGGGATCGTTCGATTGTGTATGCCAATCTTGCGCGGTGGTGCTCGGTGTAGGGCTCGACTTGCAAGCAAGGAAACCAGATAGCGTAGCTAAAAGTATAAAGGTAGTTTTCATGAAAAAAAATTATAAATCAGATTCGTCTTTTATATGTGCCCAAGGGCTTTGCAAGATACTATCAATTAAATAATAAACGGCTATAGCCAATAAAACTAATACGATTAATTTGAGCCATAAAAATTTCAAAATTACATAGTGTAATAAACCCAAAACAAAAGGAATGAGCATAGCAAATAAACCGCGTAAAAATTTCTTTTGTTGTGTTTGCATCGATTCTATTTTAGAAAAGGGCAAGGCTCTAAAACTCAATAAAATTATAACCGTCATGATGATGGTTAAATTAAATAATCCCAAGATCAAATCGGGCAAAGCCTGCCAATGCCAGATGCTCAATATCAATACAGAGACCAGGCAATAGAAAGGGAAAAAGTATTTAAGCCAAATAGCTTTTAGTCCGCCCCACAATACTTTACCGGGCTGCGCAATAGGTGCAACAAAATAAACCCATGAAGCTTTGTAGGCATCTGAGTGAATAAAATACGTAATCGCATTAAAAAATACATAGCTCGTCATGTAGATCAAAAACAAATAGGTACTTTGTTTATGCATAGCCAATTGTATCGATTCGGCTATGGATTTATCATTATTTAAAAAGAACATACCTATTACATACATGGGCATCATAGCATAAGAAGGCAGTACTTTAATTTTAAAAGCCCTACTCCTATTGGTTTGCCACCAGGTCAGTAAAAAAGCAGCTTGTGCTTCCTTGCTCTTGTTCATGCTGCTGGCCAAGGTATACACCCAAGTCGATTTTGAAGTTTTCTTGCTAGCACCTGTTTGCGGAGTAGCAGTTTCTACTTGCGCACTTACGGCATCAACTGCTACAATTTTCTGCATAAAACTTGGCGACAAATATTTTGTGATAATCCACATGAAAAGCAAAGGAGTGATTAATCCCAATAAAGCATAAATACCTACCGATGCAAAAGGAGAAGTTGCCCCCACAAGTGTATAGATAGCTGCGAGCCAATAGGTTGGCAAGTATTGCATCCAAGAAAAATGCTGCCAATTAATTTGCTCCACGGCATCAAAATTTATTAAGCGTGGACCAATATACATGGTAAAGAAAACAACAATAGAGAACAAAATCTGTATGGTGTTGAGCGCGTCTTTAAACTTGTGGGCAGGCATTAGTTTTAAAATCAATAAGTAAATTCCATTAATAAAAAACAAGGCCATGGCCATTAACAATAATAATACCACAGGAAACAACAAGACCATTTTATAATTAAAAACAAATCCAATAGCAATCCAGCTTGGCAAGGCCATAGGCACTATACTGCGCGACAAATACATTAATATGTGTAGCATCTTCGCTAAAAACAAAGTAGGACTTGCTATGGGTCTCGGTAATAAAATATGTTTATCACGTGCATCAAAAAGCACATTCACAAAATCGGAGGTGAGCAACATCACAATCATTACTATGAAAAAGGAATAATTGAAGGCCATGGCCATAATCGGTTGCTCTTGCATTGCTAATATGGGCATAAGATATATGAACCCAAAGAAAAAAGACAAAATACTTGAAGTAAGCGCTGTATTCGTTTTTTTATGGGTAGTCGTTTTTTTAAACGACATCCCTAAAGGTCTTCGACCATCTAACAATAAACGCACTCTAAGCAAGGCTTTGAGCTGCTCGGTATCGGCACCCATTTTACGCCAAAGCGCTTGGGGCAACATTAATATAAATAGAAAGAAACGATTCATAACAACTTATTGAGTATCGGTGAAAGAACGCATTTGTAATGCAGGATTAGAGGCGTGTGTAAGGCGAGCAAAAATAGCCTCTAAGCTTTCGTGCTCCTGCTCACGGAGTTGTTCAAGGGTGCCATTAGCCATCACCTTACCCTGATTAATGAGTACAATACGGTCCGACACTTTCTCGACCACATCCATCATATGCGAGCAATAAAAAATAGTTTTTCCTTGTTGCTTTAGCACTTGCAACAATTCCTTTACTAGCATCACCGCATTGGCATCTAAGCCCGAAAGGGGCTCATCGAGAAAAATAATTTCCGGGTTGTGCAACAAGCCCGATACCAATAACACTTTTTGGCGCATTCCTTTAGAAAAACTATCCATACGCTCGTTGAGGTGCTGAGACATTCCGAAAGAGCCCATCATATTTTGCATACGCTCTTCAATGACTGCATCTTCTAAATGGTGTAGTTTGCCAATAAAATACAAGTATTCTTTGGGCGTAAGCATTTCATATAGCTCAGCCAGCTCGGGCACATAGCCCAGTTTTTGTTTTAGGTCGAATAAGTTATTGCGAATATCTATACCATCGTAATACACTACCCCTTCATAATCTTGAATAATGCCGGTAAGAATTTTCACGGTAGTCGATTTGCCTGCACCGTTAGGGCCTATATAACCAATGATTTCACCTCTTTGAATTTCGAGGTTGATATCGTCTAGAACGGTTTTATCGGCATAGTGCTTAGAAAGGTGCTGAATAGCTAATAATGGGGTCATAAATTGCGAATTAATTAATTAGAGGATTAAAAATACAGAATTTGATGCATAGAAAAGGGGATAAAAATGAAAAGAAAATGAAAAACAACTTGTTTAAAAGAAAAAGAACAATTATCTTTGCCGTCCCATAAGGGTACTGGCTGCGTAGCTCAACTGAATAGAGCATCTGACTACGGATCAGAAGGTTTAAGGTTTGAATCCTTACGCGGTCAC
>CAMBYG010000074.1 GCA_945872085.1 Chitinophaga pinensis
AACTTCCATCGCATAGCTAAATAAATAACACCGGCAAACAATAAGGCTAATATGGCCGCTCTAGCATAGGTTAAATAAATAGCTGGTAAAAAGAAAAGGATTACTAGATACCAAAGCAATCGGGCATACCGCGACCATTTTTTTGTTAATGGTATAGTGGCACACATTGCAGGAAAAAGCATTGACATAACCGTTGAATAATCCACATGGTTTTGATACAACTCTCCAATTGCTTTGTAAATTTTTAAAAAATCAAATCCTATAAGCGCATGCCTTGTAAAGATGATTAGGGAAGTAATAAAAACGCCTATAAAAAAAAGAACAAAAGCTAATTTAAAATCTTTCTTTTCTTTAAATACTAAATAAGGGAAAACTAAAAAGGAGCTTAGAAACCAAACTTTAGCCAATCCGAATTTTACAGATAGTAGCACGTTGCTAGAAAAGCTAATGGCAATAAGCATCCAAACAAATTGTAAGCCTATAATAATAATTAGTGGATGAGATAACCACTCTTTTTTGATGCGCTGTGGTTGATGTGCTATAATAAAAACCCCTACCAATAACATAATCCACATAATGGGCTCATCAGGAAGCGATGTAGATAGTGAATCGTTAAAAAAATAGAAGGTAATGGAAACAGGAACAGATGCTAACAGCATCCAATAGGCGAGCTTCCAATTGAGCACTAAAATAAAGCAAAATAAAAATAAAAAAGGAATGCCGACAAACAACCAATTGGAAGTAAAAAGCGCTAAGGCTAAACTCAGCAAAAAAATAATTATTGCCGCCTTTGTTAGTTTATTATCCCACATGGAGCGCTGCATTAAGGCTTCGCTATTTGTTTTACGGTATGCTGCAATACAACCAAAACAGCGCTAAAAAACAAGGCTAATAAAATTGCAACTACAATATTAACTACAAAACCTAAATCAGTAGATTTTGTGGGCGTGTAGGCTTTTGAAATGATTTTAATAAGTGGTATTTCCTTTAAAGTTGTAGCCGTTGCAAATTGATTTAACAAAGTAGCTGTATTAGCTCTATCCATAACCAATTGATCTTTTATTGCCTCTATATTCTGTAAAGCTTCCAAATCGTTTGCAAAGTTGGCGCTTCCATTAGAACGGATAGTACCTTGTACCGTATTTTTTCTATTAGGGGCTATTAAATCATAGACGCCTGTTTTGGTTCTTAGTACCGCTAAAGAGTCCGACATGGTTTTTATTTCTTGATCAAGCGCCAATACTTTTTCTGAAAGTGTTTTATGAATGCTCATACGAGTCTGATTGTAATGCGCCTGATACAAATCTGCAATAATTTGTGCTATTTGGTTTGCACAGGTTGCTGCAAATTGGGCATCATGATCTTTAAAACTTACTTCAAGGTTGGTATTTTCAGTACGCTTAATAGTGAAGTTGCGCTGAATAGTAGCATGTAATTCATTGAATGATTTTGGATCTTGCAGATTCAAATTATAGTGTGCAGCTAATTGCATGCGTGCAATTAAGGTATCTCTCATAATAGCACCATTAGCAATAGCCATCACTTTATCAACATCCTTTTCTTCTGCAAAATGATCTAAGATAAAGGCATTATTAAATTGATAGACGTTGGCACGATCTGCCACTAAAGGATTAGCAACGAAAAATGCCGTTTCAGCTTTGTAGATGGGTTTCTTAATGGCTGTGAAAATAACAGCAACTAGCGAAGCTATTATACATACACTTAAAATAAACTTTCGTTTATCGAAAATGACTTTAAAAATTGAAAGCATATCAAAGTAATTCGTTTCCATAATTTTTTATTCGTTTTATAAAACGTAGATTATTGTATTATATTGTTTAAAGCGTTTCGCCTGCTTGCATTTTTTCTGCATTTTCTGCAAATTGCAAGGCTTCAATCATATCTCCTATATTGCCATTCATAAAATCATCTAAATTATAAATAGTCATATTTATACGATGGTCGGTAATTCTTCCTTGCGGATAATTATAGGTTCTGATTTTGGCAGATCGATCTCCTGTACTTACCAAGCTCTTTCTTCTGTTAGCAATCTCCTCTTCATATTTACGTACTTGTTCTTCATACAATTTAGTACGCATCATTTGCGTTGCTTTCTCTCTGTTGCCCAACTGCGTTCGCTCTGTTTGACAAGTAATAACAGTGCCCGTAGGTACGTGGGTTAAAATTACTTTAGTTTCTACCTTATTTACATTCTGTCCACCAGCACCGCCACTTCGAGCTGTTTCCATTTTAAGATCCGATTCTTTTAATTCAAAATCGATTTCATCTGCTTCAGGCATTACAGCAACTGTTGCTGCTGAAGTATGTACACGGCCGCTGGCCTCGGTAGCCGGCACCCGTTGCACACGATGCACACCACTTTCAAATTTCAAGGTACCATATACATCATCGCCAGTTACTTCAAGCTGTATTTCTTTATATCCTCCCACGGTTCCCTCTGCTTCGCTCAATAGGGCTATCTTCCATCCTTTACGCTCACAAAAACGCATATACATGCGTAATAAATCGCCAGCAAAAATACTCGCTTCGTCTCCACCTGTACCAGCACGAACTTCTATGATGGCATTTTTTTCATCTTGAGGATCTTTCGGAATCAATAATTGACGAATCTCCTCTTCCAAACCTTCTTTTGAACTGTTTTGCAACTCCAATTCTTCTTTTGCCATTTCGCGCAAATCTGCATCGGTTTCCGTTTCTAATACTTCTTTACCAAAAGCAATGCCGTCTATGCAAGCTCTATATCGTTTGTAGGCATCTACAATTTTCTCTAGTTTTCTATACTCTTTACTTGTTTGAGAAAACTTTTTATTGTCACTTACAATTTCTGGATTGGTAAGTGCTACTCCAAGTTGTTCAAATCGCGCCTTGATGGCTTCTAATTTATCAATCATGCTTTTTCTTTTGGACCTGCTATATTAAACAAAACCGTTAACCTAAATTATAGGCTAACGGCTTTACATTTTTTATGTTCGTTACAAAGTTCGTTTTACTGATACTTCTTCATAACCTTCTATAATATCTCCGATTCTAATATCGTTATAGTTTTTCACCATCAAACCACACTCATATCCAGTATTTACTTCCTTAACGTCATCTTTGAAACGTTTCAAAGAAGAAAGCTCACCGTGATAGATAACAATACCTTCTCTAATGATATTCAATTTCGTTTGGCGTGTCATTTTACCATCTAGTACATAGCAACCAGCGATGGTGCCTACGCCACTAATTTTAAATACTTCACGCACTTCGATATTGGAAACAATTTTCTTTTCCACTTTTGGTTCCAATAAACCTTCCATGGCACTTTTGATTTCCTCGATAGCTTCGTAGATAATAGAATAGGTTCTAATTTCTATATTCTCTTGCTCTGCCAACTTACCAGCTTGTAAGGATGGACGCACTTGGAAACCAAGGATAATAGCATCAGAAGCGGTTGCTAATAAGACATCACTTTCCGTGATTTGACCTACTGCTTTATGTACTACATTAATAGCTACTTCTTCTGTAGATAATTTTTGTAAAGAGTCACTTAAGGCTTCAACCGAACCGTCAAAGTCACCTTTGATAATGATTGGTAATTCTTTAAAGTTACCCAATGCCAAACGACGACCAATTTCGTCAAGCGTTAAGTGTTTACGCGCTCTAATACCTTGCTCACGGATAATTTGTGCACGATGCGTTGCTACTTCTTTAGCCTCATTTTCATCATCGTAAACTTTGAATTTCTCCCCTGCTTGAGGCGCTCCATTCAAACCTAAAATTTGAACGGGTGCTGATGGGCCAGCTTGTGTAACGCGTTGTCCACGCTCATTAAACATCGCTTTTACTTTACCAAAATGCTGTCCTGAAACAATCATTTGTCCTTGCTCTAAAGTTCCGTTTTGAACTAAGATGGTAGTTACATATCCACGTCCTTTATCTAACGACGCTTCAATAACCGAACCCACACCTGCTCTATTTGGATTTGCTTTAAGTTCTAATAAATCTGATTCTAATGCAATTTTTTCTAAAAGCAAATCAATATTCAAGCCTTTCTTAGCCGATATTTCTTGACTTTGGAATTTACCACCCCAATCTTCCACTAGGATATTCATTCCGGCTAATTGTTCCTTAATTTTTTCAGGGTTAGCGCCTTCTTTATCTATTTTATTAATGGCAAAAATCATCGGCAAGCTCGCTGCTTGTGCATGCGAAATTGCTTCCTTCGTTTGCGGCATCAATGCATCATCGGCAGCTACCACAATAACAGCCACATCGGCTACTTTAGCACCGCGCGCACGCATAGCGGTAAAGGCTTCGTGACCTGGTGTATCTAGGAAAGTTACTTTCTTGCCCGTAGCAGTAAGTACTTGGTAAGCTCCAATATGTTGGGTGATACCACCGGCCTCACCAGCTACTACATTAGCGCTTCTAATATAATCGAGTAAGGATGTTTTACCATGGTCTACGTGACCCATGATGGTAACAATTGGTGCTCTTGCTTCTAAATCATCTTCATTGTCTTGTTCATCTTCTTCTAATTCTGCTTCTTGTTGCACACCGATAAATTCTACGGTATAGCCAAATTCTTCTGCTACTAATTCTAATACTTCAGCATCTAAACGTTGGTTGATAGAAACCATGATACCTAAGCCCATACATTTGCTAATTACATCGGCAAAGCTGACATCTAATAAATTTGCAAACTCACTCACCGAAATAAATTCGGTTACTTGTACCACTTTGCTATCGCCAGATTGCTCCAACAAGGCTCTTTTCTCAGCCATGTCATCGCGTTTCTCTCTACGATATTTAGATTTTGTATTTTTATTATTTCTACCTCCACCCGCAAGTTTAGCTTGCGTTTGTCTGATTTTTTCTTGAATGTCTTTAGCATCAATTTCAGTAGGCACATTGCTTGTTCCGCCGCTTCTGTTATCGTTATTACCTCTGTAATTGTTATTACGATTATTGCCACCACCTGGGCGATTGCCTTGTGGAGCACCGCCTGGACGGTTGTTATTATATCCACCTGGTCGGTTGTTGGAAGGATTACCTTGATTTGGCCTAGGCGCGTTTGGATTGCTACCTGCCGCCCCTGGTGTACCTTCTGGTTTTTTGTCAACCGGAATACGTTTTCTTTTTCGCTTTTCTTTATCACTAGCACTTCCTGCGCGTCCACGATCGTTTCCGTTATTTACGGGCAATTCAATTCTACCAATAATTTTTGGTCCCGACAATTGAGGTGATTTCATCTCAATATGCTCTAAAGCAGCTGGAGCTGATGGAGCTTCTTCTGCAATAGGAGTTGGAGCGGTAGCTGGTATTTCTATAGGTGCTTCGGTTACGCTAGGTTTAGTCGCTTTCTTGTCGGTCTT
>CAMBYG010000075.1 GCA_945872085.1 Chitinophaga pinensis
ATCACAGACCGCTTTTCAAAGAGGTATTGTAAATAATAATGGTATTTCTTCCAATAATCAATTTAACTATTCACGTAGGGTAACGCAATTGGGTATGAATGGAAGATACGCATATGCAAGAATCGAAATCACCTTTTAATAAGCGTTAATCGCCTTAATAAGTCTTATATAAGCGATTATAGTTTATTCAGATGCTAAACAAAGCCGCCCCGATACTTCGGGGCGGCTTTGTTAATATGCTGTTTTTACCAGTTTCATCCTGGTATTCCCCCCATCCTCTTTTAATCATAAAGCTTTATAATTCTATTATTTATAAAGTTTCGGCAATTTTTAAGCTTAATTCTGAAAATTCCTTTAATTTGTATGAATTAAAATAGCACCAAATATTGGTCAATCTTAGTTAATATTAATAAATTATAAACAATTTTTGCGCTTTTGCTTTCTTTATAAACCAAATCTAATATGAAAATTAAACCTATCATTATCTTAGGCCTTGGCCTATTATTTTGTTTGTTACAAAATCCAACCTTTGCTCAGGGTACAACCAAAAACGAACTGTCGAAAATTATCAATGGGACAGTGCTAAATGCAAAGGATAATAGTCCTTTGCCTAATGTTTCTGTCAAACTTTTGAATTCAAAAAAAGGCACTACTTCAAAAGCAGACGGGTCTTTTTCCATTGAAATAAAAAATGGAGACAAAGTAGAATTTAGCAGAGTAGATATGATTTCAAAGACAGTTATTTTAAGTGAAGCCAATAAAGTGGTTTTACTGCAAGAGTCTGAAAACAATTTAAAAGATGTTTTAGTGATTGCTTATGGCAATCAAAAACGAAATTCATTTACAGGAGCAATTGGTACTATAAAAAATACAACATTAGAAAGTGCACCCAATGCGTCTGTTCAAGAAACGCTTCAAGGAAATATGGCGGGTGTACAATCTACCAATGCCACTGGACAAGCAGGGGGTGTGCCACAAATTAGAATTAGAGGTATTGGATCAATCAATGCCTCTGCAACACCTCTTTATGTAATTGACGGAATACCAGTAGTAAGTGGTGATATTTCTGGATTAAATAGTAATACCATTGCAGGATTAAATGCGAACGATATTCAAAGCATGACGGTATTAAAAGATGCTTCTGCAACTTCTTTATATGGTTCTAGAGCTGCAAATGGTGTTATTTTAATTACGACCAAATCTGGTGTATCAGGAAAAACTAAAATTAATTTTACGTATCAAAAGGGCTATAATAATAATACATTGGCGCCTGATCAAAAAACCTTAAATACAGAAGAATATCTTCAGTATTATAAAGAAGGATGGGTAAATTCTGGCAAACCTGAATCTTCTTTCGATTCCTTATTAACTGCAAATAGCATAAACCGTTCTGTCAATACAGATTGGTTTAAAGAAATATTAAGACAGGGTCAATACAGTCAATATAACTTAAACGCTAGTGGCGGTAATGAAAAAAACACTTATTTTATTTCAGGAAGTTATTATAAATCAGATGCAACTACAAAAGGAATTGATTATGACAAAGCAACATTTCGTGTCAATGTAAATTCTGAACTGACTAAAAGATTAAGTTTAAAGGCGGGATTTAGTGGAAGTTTCCAAAGAACAAGCAACTTCTTAGGAGGTAGCTTTTTTGCTAATCCTATTCGAGCAATGTATCGATTGGCTCCATGGTTGCCAGTGTATAAAAGCGATGGCACTTATGATTTAAGTTATAATAGTGGATATAATCCGGTAGCCGTAATTCAGACGACCAATAGAAATGCAAAGACGTATAATTTTTCTGCGAATACCTCTGCCAAATATGAAATTGCAAAAGGATTAACTTTTGAAGGCACTTATGCATTAGATTTTAACCATGCATTTAAAAGTATATATTATGATCCAGGTGTAGGTAATCTCTATATTGCGGTAGGTGGAGCGATTGAAAATTACAGCCAAGACATTACCAACTGGGTGGCCACTAATATTATAAGATACAAGAAGGATTTCACTACCAAACATAGTTTCGAGGCTTTTGCGGGGTATGAAGCACAAAAAAGAAACGATGTTGATATTAGTATCGAAGTAAACGGTATCGCTGCAGGAACAACCACTCCTGCCGGGGGAGCAAGCCCTGTTTTAACGACAGGTACAGCATCGGGTAATACGTTAATTAGTAAATTTTTAAATACGAATTATACGTACGATGATAGATTTTTTGTATCTGGTTCATTAAGAGAAGATGCTTCATCAAGATTTGCAAGAAATTTTAGATCGGCTATTTTTTGGTCAGTAGGTGCAGGTTGGAATATTCAAAATGAGCCTTTCTTTAAATCAAACTGGGTGAATGAATTAAAGTTAAGAGCAAGTTATGGTTATACCGGTAACCAAGGTATTGATAACTTTGAATCTCAGGGTTTATATAGTGCAGGAAGTGATTATAATTTACAATCAGGTCTAAGTTTAAGTCAATTATCCAATGACAATTTAACTTGGGAAAAAAATATCCCTTTGAATATTGGATTAGACTTTTCGCTTTTAAAAGGGCGCATCTCAGGATCGGTAGAGTGGTATGATCGTATAAGTAGTGATTTATTAATTAGTCAATCTATTCCAAGTTTAAATGGAGTTAGTAGTGTTACCGTAAACAATGGTGCAATGAAAAATACAGGAGTTGAATTTACCATATCTTCTGTGAATATTTCACCCTCATCTCCAAAAGGATTCAAATGGGTAACAGATTTCAATTTTACCACCAATAGAAATAGGATTACAGATATTGACTCAGCATATTCAAGTAGTGCTGCATATGATCGTAGAATTGGAAATGATTTTTATACGCATTATCAAAGAGGCTATGCTGGTGTAAATCCTGCGAATGGGGAAGCTTTGTGGTATACATCAAGTGCAAAAGATTCTACTACAAATAAATTTTCAACGTCATTGCCTAGAATTGCTAATGGGAGTGCCTCACCAAAGTTTTATACAGGTATGACCAATAGCTTTTCATACCATGATTTTAAATTAAGTTTCCAATTATATGCCTATTGGGGAAATACGATTTATGACCAATATGGCTATTTTCAAAAATCAGATGCTAATATAGGTTTCTCAGATCAAAGTAATGGATTAAGCAAATATGAATATGCACGTCGTTGGACGACACCTGGCCAAATAACCGACGTTCCTAAGCCCGTTTTCTTAGGCGATCAATCTTCTAATGCCAGCTATGAGAGTTCTCGTTTTTTATATGATGGTAGCTATATACGTTTAAGAGATATCACCTTATCCTATAATTTGCCTAAATCTATTTTAGCCAAAGCCAAAATAAATAGTGCAAAGGTGTATGTGAGGGGACAAAATTTATATACCTATACAGTAGATAAGCGATTTAATACAGACCCTGAGGTTTCTGTTGATGGAACGATGTCACAACGACCTCCAGTTTTTAGTACCCTATTATTTGGCTTAGACATTAATTTTTAATTTGAAATAATTTTATTATGAAAAATAAATATATAATTACCCTTTTTACTATTGCAGTTAGCTTACTAGCATGTAATAAAGATTTTCTGGAGATTAAGCCAGAACAAAGTGTGTTCACAGAACAGGTTTTTTCGAGTGTTTCCAGCTCTCGTGCTGCAGTGAATGGACTGTATTCATTGATGCAATCTACAAGTTATTATGGTAGAGACGCAATGGTTATCCCAGAAGTACTTTCAGATAATATGACCAGAAGTGTAAAGACTGGAAATAGATATACAGGTATGAATACGATGACACATACAGCAACTGATGCGAATGTGAGCAGAATGTGGGCTCAAATATATAGAGTGGTGGCAAATGCAAATGCTATTATTGCGAATGAAGAAAACATAAGCAAGGTTGCTAATTCATTGCAAAAGGAAGAGGCCTTGCAACTGGTTGGGGAAGCTTATGCAGTGCGCGCACTGGCTTATTTTGATTTAATAAAGTTTTTTGCTAGACCACTTAAGCATACTTCAGATGGATCACATCTTGGAGTGCCGTTGGTTTTGTTGCCTATTACTAGTATTTCAGAAGTGGTATATCCGGCAAGAAATACAGCAAAAGAAGTGTATGATCGTATATTTTTAGACATAGAAGAGGCTTTAAAAAGACTACCAATTTCGGGTAATGTATTATATGATGGTGTGACGAATAATACTCTACAAAAAATCAGGCTCAATGCGTTCTCAACCTTAGCATTAAAGACAAGAGTTGCAATTTATACAGAAGATTGGCAAAAAGCCATTGATGCTTCTAACTTGGTAATCGCATCTGGAAAGTATACCTTATACGCTTATGGATCGATGGTACAAGATTTTAGATCACAAAATAGCAGCGAATCAATTTTTGAAGTTGCCAATAATACAAATGACAATGCAGGTACCGATTCTTATGCCTATTTGTCAAGCCAATCTGGATATGGAGAATTATTAGGAACAAGACAAACCATGAATAGTAAAAGCACAGGCACTACGCTTTCTACTTTTAAAGGACTTTACGATGCTTATTCAAATACAGATGTTCGAAGAAATTTTGTAAGCCTTGGAAATCGTAATTCAATAGGAGGAGAATCAAATGTTCCTTTGCCTACCAAGTATATTAATATTAGTACAAATTTGGAAAATATAAAAGTGATTAGATTATCAGAAATGTATTTATCAAGGGCAGAAGCGAGGGCTAGATTGGCCGTATTAAATGCTGATGCAAATAGTTTAACGAGTTCTTTGGTAGATGTTAATTTAATCAGAAAAACAAGAGATACAGCCTCTACTACAAAAGCATTTACTGCCTCATTATTAGCGGTTCCTCCAACTGGCGCAATTAAGGCAACGGCTTTACTAGATAGTATTATCGTTGAGCGTCGTAAAGAATTTGCCCTAGAAGGTCAAAGACTCTTTGACTTAAATAGAACCCAAACAAATTATGTGAAAATAAATGCAGGAGGTAATAGTAGTTCAAGACTAATTCAATATACTGCAACTACTTCCCTCTATTACTATAGAACTATTTTGCCTATTCCGGTAACCCAGGTTCAAAATAATCCTAAAATGGTTCAAAATCCAGGCTTTTAGATTATTTTAAAACATGAAGAAATTATTTTATCACTCGTTTAAAAATGTATGTTTAACAATCCTATTACTATTTGC
>CAMBYG010000076.1 GCA_945872085.1 Chitinophaga pinensis
TAGATATGAAACGTGATTTTCATATTTATAATAAAATTTATGCGGAGTATTTTGCTAGTAGTATGCCCTGCAGAACTACGGTAGGTGTTACCTCTTTGCCATCGGCGATTGCAATAGAATTGAAGTGTATTGCGGTTATTGAGTAGTTATACTTCGTACGTAATCCCTTCAATAGTAGCAAACGTATTTGGGAAGATACTGCGTGCTTCTTCTTCAAACACCCGCACCTCTCTATACTTACTAGAATAGTGCCCTAGCAATAATTTTTTTGTTTTAGCTAATACTGCAAATTGTGCGGCTTGTTTGGCCGTACTGTGAAAGCGCATTGCTGCCTTGCTTTCATCTACTTGTAAATAGGTACTTTCATGATAGAGGGTGTCGCAACCCATTACGGCTTCTATAAAAGAAGTCGTAAATAAAGTATCTGCACAAAACGCATATTTTTTAGGTGCCGTTCCATCATCGGTAAGCCATTTGTTGAGAATGGTATTGCCTTCTTCATCAATATAATCTGCTCCATCTTTTAGGGCATCATAATGGGTGTAGGGAATTTGATACGACTCGCAAGCGGCTGCATTAATTTTGCGCGCGCGCGATTTTTTCTCTACCAAAAATCCATAGCAAGCTATCCGATGCTCTACTGGGAAACTGCGCACACTAAAACGAGGATTATTTACCAAGTATTCGTTTGGTGTAGATAGTTTGCAAAAGCTAAGTGGAAATTGAATTTGACTATCACCCGCTTTAAAAATGGCTGCTATTATTTCGGGTAATTCATCGGGACAAAAAATAGTTAAGGGTGCCGTACGCCCTAAGAGGTTCATAGAGTTTAATAAGCCAGGCAAACCAAAATAATGATCGCCATGCATATGGCTGATAAAAATAAAGGCTATTTTATTTTTGCGAATACCAAAACGTTGAATTTGTTCTTGTACGCCCTCGCCACAATCAATCATACACAGCGTTTCATCATCTACTTGCACGATTTGTGAAGTAGTATGGCGACCAAAAGCTGCGAGTGCAGAATTATTTCCAAGAATGGTTACTTTCATATTATTCGTCTAATCCGTTTAATAAGTCACGCTCTAAATTCTCCATACGCACCATATCTTCTGCTTCTATAAAAGAGGGTGTAATATTAATGCTGAAATGTAATTGTTGCGCTTTCAATTGTTGTAATAAGGTATCGTTGAAACCGGTGCACACAAAAGACTGATTTTCGTTGTAACATTGATTATGAATAGTCTCCAATAAAGCCCCAGCTGCTGCATCTAGTGTTTGGCAAGCACTAAAATCAACGATAAAATTTGGACTATCCTTTTCTGACAGCTGAACACAACTTTGCATAAGGTTTTCTGCCATTTTTACATCAAAATGTGCGCTTGTGACTGAAATTAAAGTATAATCTTGTTTGGCATCAAAATTGAACATAGATAAAAGAGAATTAAACAACAATCATATTAACGGATGCTATATTATGAATAGCCTTTCCGTTCGTAAATTTATAAAAATTAAATGGTTGAATAATAAATTATATTATTGAACTAAAAAATTCAATTATTACAAGCAAAAAAATTACTTTTAGCATATAAAGAACTGGCTATGGACTCGAATTTTTCACAAAAGGTAAAAGATATTATTTCTTATAGTAGAGAAGAAGCATTGCGCTTAGGTAATGACTTTATAGGAACGGAACATTTATTATTAGGCTTGTTGCGTGATGGTGAAGGCGTGGCAATCAATTTATTGCATCAAATGCAAGTAGATTTAAATAATCTAAGAAGAGATTTGGAGCATGCCATTAAAGACAAAAATTCAAAATCGGTTTCTCAGATAAATAGTTTGCCTTTAACCAAGCAAGCAGAAAAAGTAATTCGTATTACGGTATTAGAAGCAAAGCTTCAAAAAAGCCCATCGGTAGAATCGGAGCATTTAATGTTGTCTATTTTGAAAAATAAAGACAATGTGGCTACGCAGATTTTACAAAATTATAATGTCGACTATGAGTTGTTTAAAATAGAACTCATGCAGATGTTGGGTGAAACACCAAAAAGTAATTACGACGATTATGAAGATCAAGATCCGTTTTCTGGCGATGGCAAACAGCCCGAAATGCGCAAGCCTGCTGGTGGAGCAACGGGTGCTAGCAAATCTAAAACACCGGTATTAGATAATTTTGGTAGAGATATAACGAAGATGGCGGAGATGGGTAATTTAGATCCTATTGTGGGTCGTGAAAAAGAAATAGAGCGCGTATCTCAAATTTTATCTCGTAGAAAAAAGAACAATCCTATTTTAATTGGTGAGCCAGGCGTGGGTAAAACGGCTGTAGTAGAAGGTTTGGCCTTGCGCATTGTGCAAAAGAAAGTATCGCGCGTTTTATATGATAAGCGCGTAATTAGTTTAGATGTTGCTTCTCTTGTAGCGGGTACCAAATATCGTGGTCAGTTTGAAGAGCGCATTAAAGCGATCATGAATGAATTAGAAAAAAATAGAGATATCATTTTATTCATTGATGAGATTCATACTATTGTTGGTGCTGGCGGTGCTAGCGGCTCATTAGATGCTTCCAATATTATAAAGCCAGCTTTGGCTAGTGGCGAATTGCAATGTATTGGTGCATCTACTTTAGACGAGTACCGAATCAATATCGAAAAAGATGGCGCTTTAGATCGTCGTTTTCAAAAAGTATTGGTTGAAGAGCCGAGTGTTGAAGAAGCGATTACCATCTTGAATAATATCAAATCGAAATACGAAGACTATCATAATGTAGCCTACAGTAATGATGCTATTACAGCATGCGTAAAATTATCGGACCGTTATATGACCGATCGTTTATTGCCCGACAAAGCCATTGATATTATGGACGAAGTAGGTGCGCGTGTGCATTTGAAAAATATCAATGTGCCTGACACTATTATTGAATTGGAGCGATTGATAGAAGAAGTAAAAGCAGAAAAAAATAAAGTAGTAAAGAGTCAACGTTTCGAAGAAGCAGCAGCGTTGCGCAATAAAGAAACAGAAATTGGTAAAGAATTAATGGCCGCGAAAGCTGCTTGGGAAGAAGATGCCAAAAATAAAAAGTTTGCTATTGAAGAAGACGATATTGCTGAAGTAGTGAGCATGATGACTGGCATTCCTGTAAAACGAATGGTAGAAGCAGAGAGTATTAAATTGCGTCGCATGGGAGAGGATTTGAAAGGCGAAGTGATTGGTCAGGACGAAGCAATTGCAAAAGTGGTAAAAGCCATTCAACGTAATCGTATCGGATTGAAAGATCCTAAAAAACCAATTGGCTCCTTTATTTTTTTAGGACCAACCGGTGTTGGTAAAACCGAATTAGCAAAAACGCTAGCGCGTTATTTGTTTGATAGCGAAGAGGCATTGATTCGTGTAGATATGACCGAGTATATGGAGAAATTTTCTTTGAGCCGTTTGATCGGCGCGCCTCCAGGATATGTAGGTTATGAAGAAGGTGGACAATTAACGGAGCGTATTCGTCGTAAGCCCTATTCGGTTATTTTACTAGATGAAATCGAAAAAGCGCATCCCGATATTTTCAATATTTTATTGCAAGTATTAGATGATGGTCAGCTGACCGATGGCTTGGGTAGAAAAGTAGATTTTAAAAATACCTTAATCATCATGACTTCTAATATTGGCGTACGTCAATTAAAAGATTTTGGTGATGGCGTAGGTTTTGCTACTTCTGCAAAAGTTAATAATCAGGAAGAAGCGGGAAAAGGAGTGATAGAAAAAGCGTTGAAACGCACCTTCTCTCCAGAGTTTTTGAATAGAATAGACGATGTAATCATTTTCAATTCTTTAGAACAAGAGCATATCTATCAGATCATTGATATTTTAATGAAGGGTGTAATGAAGCGCTTAACAGGCTTAGGTTTTGGATTAGAATTGAGCGATGCTGCAAAGAAATTTGTTGCTGAGAAAGGCTACGATCCTAAATTTGGAGCACGCCCGTTGCATAGAGCGATTCAGAAATATTTAGAAGATCCTTTGGCCGAGGAAATTTTAAATCAGGATGTAAAAGAAGGAGATATCTTATTGGCTGATTTAAACGAGGCCGACCAAAAAATTGTTTTCACAAAAAAACAAGAGCCGGCGCCAAAGAAAGAAAAGAAACCAAAAGCATAATATGAAAAGCCTCGAAAGAGGCTTTTTTTATGCCTATCAAAAGCTGCATAGTTACCCGTGCAGCACCATAAAATCAGTGTGTCAAAACATAGCGGTATTCACAAATACATAGTACCTTTGCCCTGCACATGGCAAGCAATCCTCACATAGCGCTCGTAGGTAATCCCAATAGTGGGAAAAGCTCCTTGTTTAATGCATTAACTGGCTTAAATCAGAAGGTAGGAAATTTCCCGGGCGTTACGGTAGATAAAAAAACGGGGCTTTGTAAATTATCTGATCAACAGACGCTTACTATTCTAGATTTGCCAGGCACCTATAGTTTATATCCCAAAAGTGCCGATGAGCAAGTTACCTATGAGGTATTGCTTAATGC
>CAMBYG010000077.1 GCA_945872085.1 Chitinophaga pinensis
AGAGCCTTGTGCTCATTTTGGGAAAACACCACCATGCGCACATTTAGTAGTAGCCAGTGGCATCAAACAAGTAGCGATCTGCAACAAAGACCCTTTCGAGCAAGTAAACGGTAATGGCATTACCTATTTACAAAAACATGGCATCGAAGTAAATTGCGGCTTATTAGAAAAAGAAGGTTGGGCATTAAACAAAGTATTTTTTACCAATATTATAAAAAAAAGACCCTATATCTACTTGAAATGGGCCGCAACAAGCGATGGATTTGTAGGCAATTCGAAGCAACGCGTTTCAATTAGCAACGCATTACATAAACTTTGGATGCAGCAAATACGATCGCAAATACCCTCTATTTTAGTAGGCAGAAATACGGTTTCTATAGACAATCCCTTGCTTACAAGTAGCTATGCCACAGACCAACAAGCAGCGCGACTCGTAATTGACCCCCTATTGAAATTAGATTTACATGCAAGTGTTTTTAATAAAGAAAGCAACACAATTATTTTCAACTACTTAAAAAATGAAAAACGAGAACATTTGGAATGGGTGCGACTAACAGAAGAACAACCCCTACCAAATCAAATTGCAGATTACTTAGCTACCCAACAAATTAGCGCTGTATTAATTGAAGGCGGACCATTTACCTTAAATGAATTTATTAAAAATGATTTGTGGGATGAAGCCATTGTAAGCGTAAGCATGGCATCATTAAAAGAAGGAATTAAAGCACCCATATTAAAAAATGAGCGCTGCATAAATACATTTATATTAAAAGACAATAATATTGCTATCTATAAACACCAAGACAATCAATTTATATAAATGATTTACTTTATACTCGTCATAGTTTTAAATACCCTTTTATCTGTTTTATTTAAAATATTTCCTAAATACAAAATAGATACCTTTCAAGCTATTGTATTTAATTACATCACCTGTGTGATAACAGGTACTTGGTATTTGGGGGCTATGCCTTATACTACCACACAAATGCATGCAGCATGGCTGCCCTATGCCATTATTATGGGCATAGCATTTATAAGTGTATTTAATCTTATAGGATATTGTACAAAAACAATTGGCATAACAGCTACTACTATTTCCAATAAGCTATCCTTAATAATTCCGGTAATCATTTCTATAATCGCTTATAACGAAACATCTACTACATTAAGAATCATTGGGATTCTATTGGCTATCCCTGCTGTTTATTTTTCGTCTAAAAAAACAGAAAAGGAAGAAAAGCAAAACTCTTGGAAACTCATTGCACTATTATTTTTATTAAGTGGCTTACTAGATAGTTTTGTAAAATTTGTAGAAACAACCTTCTTGAGTAATACAGAGGATCAAGCCTATTACACCATCTATGTATTTAGCACTGCCGCTATTATTGGCATGGGCATACTCATCCAAAATCTAATTCGTAAAAAAACCAAATTTGCTTTTAAGAATATAGTGGCTGGTTGTATTTTAGGTATCCCCAATTACTTTTCAATTTACTTTTTTATAAAACTACTCAATAGTCATATCATGAATAGCTCTGCTATCATTCCCATTGCTAATATTGGTGTTGTAGTATGCGCAGCAATAGCAGCTCTTATTATATTTAAAGAACGAATGAATAAAGCGAATACCATTGGACTTCTTTTGGGCATCGCCGCTATCCTACTGATTGCTTTCGAAGATTTATTTTAAATCCATGTCAGAAAAAATAAACGCCTATACAAGCATAGCAGATACTCAAATAGCCGAGTTTAAAGACAGAGGCAGTAGATTTATTGCTTACTCCTTTCCTTTTACTGAGCTGCGTTTATTAAAACCTATTATAGAACAATTAAAAAAAGAACATTTTAAAGCTGTTCATTTTTGTTATGCTTTTAGAATGGGAACTAACGGATTACAATATAGAGCCAATGACGATGGAGAACCTGCTGGAAGTGCGGGAAAGCCAATATTAGGGCAGATAGATAGCATGGAGCTTACCGATGTACTTGTAATAGTAGTTCGCTATTTTGGAGGCACCTTACTGGGTGTACCCGGATTAATTAATGCCTATAAAACGGCTACTAGACTAGTGCTGCAAGAAAATAAATTAATAACAATTGAAATAACGAACGCGTATCAATTAGAAATCAATTATAATTATTACAATGACGCTTTGGTGGTTTTGAAAAAAAATAATTGCATCATTACGCACCAAGATTTGCAATTATTCTGTATTATTGATTTCAAGGTGGCATTAGCAGTTGAAGAAGCTGTGCTACAGCAATTGAATATAATGCCCTTAATACAACTCCATAAAATTTCATAACATGCTTAGCAACAAACAACGCATTCAACAAGAAGCCTTACGATTAGGCTTTATGAGTGTTGGATTTGCCAAAGCAGATTTTTTAGAAGAAGATGCAGTTCGACTAGAATCCTTTTTAAAAAATAATTATCACGGCAAAATGAGTTATCTAGAAAATCATTTTGACCTTCGTGTAGACCCAAGGAAATTAGTACCAAATGCAAAAAGTGTTATTACTTTATTACTCAATTATTACCCTGAAGAAAAACAAGAAAACAATGCCCCAAAAATTGCAAAATATGCTTGGGGAATGGATTATCATGAGGTTATAAAAGAAAAATTAAAAATACTTTTAGCATATATAAATCAACATATTGGACAAATAGACGGAAGAGGTTTTGTAGATAGCGCACCCGTATTAGAGCGCACTTGGGCGAATAAGAGTGGATTAGGTTGGATTGGTAAAAACGGAAATTTAATTAATAAACAAGCCGGATCTTTTTTCTTTATTGCCACCATTATTTGTGATTTAGAATTAGAGCCCGACCCTACTTTTAAAACGGATCATTGTGGCACTTGCACCAGATGCATAGATGCTTGCCCTACAGACGCTATCATAGACAACAAAAGTATTGATGCCTCCAAATGCATCTCTTATCTAACTATTGAATTAAAAGATCAGTTAATCCCCAATGAGTTTGAGGGCAAAATGGATAATTGGCTTTTCGGATGCGATGTTTGTCAAGATGTTTGCCCTTGGAATCGATTTTCGAAGCCACATACCGAACAAGCTTTTATAGCGCACAAAGAAATTCTAAACTTATCTTCTCAAGAATGGGAAGCAATAGAAGAAAATACGTTTAATACCCTATTCAAACATAGTCCATTAAAAAGAAGTAAATGGAAAGGATTGCAGCGCAACATACAGTTTTTAAACAAAGCTAAGAATGTTTAATCCCAAGTAGAAAAGCCTTAACTAAATCTGCAAGTTCATACGCTTCCTTATAGTTATAAAACTGAAACATATTCTCTGTATAGTGCAATAATAAACTTTCATTAGTATGAAATGGAAATTTATCTTTCTCTATGTTCACTTCTTGAGTTTTTAGAAAAGCATCAATCTCTTCTACAGAATAAATATCGCCAAGCAATGGATTTATGAAAAACTGAATAGATTCAATCGGTTTTTGCTCAGGATCTAAAAATGAAATTTGACTATCAACATAAGCTAACAAATAATGATCTTCAACTTTAATTAATTTAACAGGCAAATCTAACACTTGAGCCAATGCCATATATAGCGCGCCCATAGAAAGCATGTTGCCTTTTTTGAATTGTAATACAAATTCTATATTGAACAATTGCTCTTCTTTTGTCATATCTAGCTCACCTTTAAAATGGAGGTGATTAAAAAGCACACTATTAAGCGTAGTAATTTTCTCTAAGGATGTTAGATAGTGATTTAACTCCAACCAACAGCTTTTACGTATTTGCTCGAACAATTGTAAGGTAGCCTCTTTATCAAATTGCACATTGATAATAGAAGATACTATCATTAAACCGTCTATGACAGAAGGATTACTTGAAGATTGCCATTGTTTAAACTGCGCTATTGCATCTTTCAGTTGAATCTGATGAATAATAACATCAATTCTTTCTTGCATTAAATCTGAAGTACTGGCATACTGCACTTGCAGCAAAGAAGGAACGAGCGAAGTGCCATACTCCACTAATTTATTAGAAACCACTTCATACACTTCCTGATCTGGGTCTTCTAATAATTGAATAATTGCATTTAATTCGTTGCGCTCGGTCATAGGTTATTCAAAATAAAAACAAATGATTGGTATAATACAAAAAAAAACGAATGTGTTTTACACATTCGTTTTTAAAGCTGTTGAAAAATAGTAATTATTTTTTTGCTACTGCAGATTTTTTAGCAACTGTCTTTTTGGTAGCTGTTTTTTTAGTCACTGCTTTTTTAGCTACAGCCTTTTTAGCACTCGCCTTTTTAGTAAACGCATTAGGAATTTTCTCTTCAATCATTTTCTTTACATCATCCAAACTTAGTGCTTGCAATAAAGCTTCTGTTTGTTTTTCTCCATTTGCTGCTCTATCTAATTTTATCATTTGTTTTCCAAAACGAATGAAGGGGCCCCATCGTCCATTCTCAATGGCAATTTTTTCA
>CAMBYG010000078.1 GCA_945872085.1 Chitinophaga pinensis
ACGGCGATTTTGTACATTTGCCTCCATAATTTTCATGCCGTAACATGAAGCGAACTGCCCCGTAAGGCTGTAGTAAACTTAATGTGGCTATCACCAAAAAATAGACACAAATGAAACTTTCCCAATTTAGGTACGACCTACCTTTAAACCTGATTGCCCAGTACCCCACAAAAAGAAGAGAAGACAGTAGACTGATGGTGGTAAACCGTAAAAACGGTCACATGGAGAATCGTCATTTCTCTGACTTATTAGAGTACTATGATGACAAGGATGTATTCGTAGTAAATAACACTAAAGTATTTCCTGCCAGAATGTATGGCCGTAAAGAAAAAACTGGCGCTAAGATTGAAGTATTCTTATTAAGAGAATTAAATAAGCCTAACCGTTTATGGGATGTGATTGTTGATCCCGCAAGAAAAATTCGTGTGGGTAACAAATTGTACTTTGGTGAAAACGAAGAATTAGTTGCAGAAGTTATTGACAACACCACAAGTCGTGGTCGTACCATCCGTTTTTTATGGGAAGGAGATGACGAAGGATTCAAAAAAATGTTAGAATTTTTAGGAGAAACACCATTACCTAAATACATCAAGCGTAAGCCAGATGAAGAAGATAAAGAAAGATACCAAACTGTATACGCAAAGCATGAAGGTGCGGTGGCTGCGCCTACTGCAGGCTTGCACTTTAGTAAAGAATTAATTAAGCGTTCAGAAATTTTAGGTATCCGTTTTGCAGAAGTGACCTTACACACTGGCTTAAGCACTTTCAGGCCAATTGAAGTAGAAGATTTAAGTAAACATAAAATGGATGCTGAATACTTTAAGATTGATGAAGAGGCTTGTAAAATTATTAATACAGCAAAAGAAAACGGTCGTCGTATTTGCTCCATTGGAACCACTGGAATGCGTGCAATGGAAAGCAGTGTTACAGCGCAACGTTTATTGAAGCCAGCAGAAGGATGGACGAATCATTTTATCCACCCTCCTTATAATTTTAATATTGCAGATAGCTTAGTAACCAATTTCCACTTGCCTAAAACAAGTTTGTTAATTATGTCTTGCGCTTTTGCAGGATATGAATTAGCCATGGAAGCTTATAAAAAAGCAATTAAAGACAAATACCGTTTCTTCTCTTATGGAGATGCGTTATTATTTATCTAAATTTAATAAAATATAAATTTAGATAAATAATACTCTTAAGATTTTTTTACTATTTATTTAATTTTAGTAGAACTAAAAATTTAGAAAGACAATATAAAAGGGGGATAGATGAAAATCTGTCTCCCTTTTATATTGTCCCGATTTGATAAAATCATTTCCCAATGGTATAAATGATCTAAAAGTCGTTTATAAATCAAATAATCCTTTGTTTATCAATTGTAATGTTTTAGTCTTATGCTCACTAGGTATCAACAAACTAATATTATGTGGGCTGCCCCCATAACTTACCATGGTCACTGGTATCTCATTAATAGATTGAAATAATTTATTAAGCACCGCATCGGTTTTTGCAATTTCATTGCCTACAATAGATACAATGGTTTGATTTTGCTCTACTTCTACTGAAGCAATATTGTTTAACTCAGTAATGATCTCATCTAAATGTATATCGCTATCAATAGTTACTGATACAGCTACTTCCGAAGTGGTAATCATGTCAATAGGTGTTTTATACTTCTCAAACACTTCAAATATTTTTCTTAAAAAACCATAAGCCAAGAGCATTCGACTGCTCTTTATTTTAATAGCAATAATATTATCCTTCGCAGCCACTGCTTTCACCCCCACACTACCCGCTTCTTTTTTAATAACGGTTCCCAATGCAGTAGGTTGCATAGTATTTAATAATTTAACTGGAATGTTTTCTTGTTGTGCTGGCCAAATACAGGTAGGATGTAAAATTTTGGCACCGAAATAAGCTAACTCGGCTGCTTCATCAAAACTTAGTTGCTCAATGGCAACGGTTTTATCCACCACTCTTGGGTCGTTGTTATGCATACCATCAATGTCAGTCCAAATCTCACAAACACTCGCCTTTAGGGCAGCAGCAATTAAAGAAGCAGTATAATCACTCCCTCCTCTTTTTAAATTATCTACTTCGCCTTTTGCATTGCGACAGATATATCCTTGTGTAACAAAAATATTTATAGTTGGATAATTTTCAAGTAACCCATTTAACTTTTCCTGAATAAGCGCTAAGTCTGGTTCCTCATTTTGATCTAAAATCATAAAATCCAATGCAGGTAATAATGTGTGTTCAATTTTAGCTTGCTCTAAAAATAAAGAAAATAACTTAGTACTCATCAATTCTCCTTGTGCTAAAATGTCTTTATTCAATGCATCGCTCAAAGAAATTTTCTGCGTAATTTTTAAAAACTCAAAATGTTCATTTAACATGTCATTCGCCCTTGCAAGTATAGAAGCATCTTGCAATAAATCATGTATAAAATTTTGATAATAATTTTCTAACGTTGTTATTTTCTCAATTGCACTTTGCTTATCTGAAGCAGCCAATCGATTGCTTATCTCTACTAGCGTATTGGTCGTTCCACTTAATGCACTTAGCACCACTATTACAGGCTCCTTAGCTGCTGTTATCAATTCTGCAATCTGATGCATTCTCTCTGGCTTACCAACACTTGTACCACCAAACTTCATTACTTTCATTCCATCTCTATTTTAAAGGACTCATCTTAAATAAGTATACCAAAGTTAATTATAAAAGGTATAAACAACTGTTAGCTCTTGCGCTCAAAAGACAAGGACATTTTTTCTGCCAATGCCATTAAATCATTTTGTACATTTTGCACTAATGGAATTCCATTTTGCATTCTTGCTATTTCCATACTGCGTTCTATATCTCCTGCTACATAAACTTTTTCATGTCCTTTTGCTGGCGTTGCATTTCTAAAACGATTCAACCAAAGATCCATATTGGATTTAAAATCTGCTGCGGGTCTAAAAGCATCAATACGCATCGCACCAATAAAATGTCCAAGGCCTTCACCAGGCATATTTTCAGGCATAGGGACATAAGCAGGAAATGGAGGCGCCCATGGACCAAAACTAGCACCACTTAAAACAGCCGAAAATATATCTACAATTGACCCTAATGCATATCCCTTATGACTACCCTGTTCTTTCTCTGATCCTAAAGGCAATAATGCCCCGCCGTTTTTTAAAATATTGGCGTCCTGAGTCGCATTTCCATCCGCGTCTTGTGCCCAACCAAATGGAATGGTAATATTGTTTCTTTGTGCAATTTCTAATTTACCATTTGCTGCAGTGGTCGTTGCAAAATCAGCTACAAAAGGTGCTTCATCACCAGCAGGTACCGCTACTGCTATTGGATTGGTGCCTAATAATTTTTCTGCTGCATAGGTCGGTGCTACTAAAGCACTTGCATTGGTCATTGCAATACCAATCATCTCTTGTTCCAAAGCCATCATGGCATGGTAACCAGCAATGCCAAAATGGTTGCTGTTTTTGACACTCACCCACCCCGTTCCAACTTGTCTAGCTTTCTCCATGGCAATCTCCATCGCTCTTGGAGCAACAATCAATCCTAAACCTCTGTCACCGTCAATCACAGCCGTAGAAGGGGTTTCATGGACTATCTTAATATCGGGTGTGGCATTGATCCTTCCAAGTTCCCATAATCTTACATAACCCACCAATCGAGCAATTCCATGACTATCAATGCCTCTTAAATCGGCAGATAACAATACTTTAGTCGCCAATGCTGCATCTGAATCAGTACAGCCCATTTTTAAAAATACAGCTTCTGCAAATATAGCTAATTGTTGGTATGTATAATGATGATTTGATTCCATGGCACAAATTTACAAATAAAAAAGGTGTACTGACAAGTACACCTTTTGAGCTAAAGCTTAAATAATATTAGAATGGTAAATCGTCCATTGCTTCATTGCTATCAGCTGCTGCTGTTGGAGCAGGATTATAGCTTTGAGTAGGATTAGAATCCCCACCATAGTTTGGTTGTTCTCCACCTGATCCACCTGAAGGTTTCGCACCTAATAATTGTACCGAAACGATTCTTAAGGTCAAAGATGCCCCTTGACGGCCATCTGTTGTGGTATAGGATCTTACATCTGGTGTGCCTTCTACATAGACTTGTGTACCCTTCTTTAAATAAGGTGCCACAGCAGTACGATCTGTCCAATAAGAACAATCTACCCAAGTAGTTCTGTCTTTTTGTACCCCTTGCGCATCCTTGTATTTTTCTGTATGCGCTACGTTGAAATTGATGACAGACTTGCCATTTACGTTATTCACCACGGCGTCCTTGCCTAAATTTCCGATGACTTGTAACTTTATCATATTGTATATTTTAACTTTCTAAGACAATGAAGGTAGTAATTTTTTA
>CAMBYG010000079.1 GCA_945872085.1 Chitinophaga pinensis
CTTCAATTAATACAGCGCTAATTTGTTGGGTAGCTAAGTAATCTGCAATTTGATTTGGTAGGGGTTGTTCTTCTGTTAGTCGCACCCATTCCAAATGTTCTCGTTTTTCATTTTTTAAGTAGTTGAAAATAATCGTGTTGCTTTCTTTATTAAAAACACTTGCATGTAAATCTAATTTCAATAGGGGGTCAATTACGAGTCGCGCTGCTTGTTGGTCTGTGGCATAGCTACTAGTAAGCAAGGGATTGTCTATAGAAACCGTATTTCTGCCTACTAAAATAGAGGGTATTTGCGATCGTACTTGCTGCATCCAAAGTTTATGTAATGCGTTGCTAATTGAAACGCGTTGCTTCGAATTGCCTACAAATCCATCGCTTGTTGCGGCCCATTTCAAATAGATATAGGGTCTTTTTTTTATAATATTGGTAAAAAATACTTTGTTTAATGCCCAACCTTCTTTTTCTAATAAGCCGTAATTTACTTCGATGCCATGTTTTTGTAAATAGGTAATACCATTGCCGTTTACTTGCTCGAAAGGGTCTTTGTTGCAGATCGCTACTTTTTTGATGCCACTGGCTACCACTAAATGTGCACATGGTGGTGTTTTCCCAAAATGAGCACAAGGCTCTAAATTGACATATAGGCAACTTTTAGCAATCAATGCTTGGTCTTGTTCGGCAACGCTATTGATACAATTTACTTCTGCATGCGGACCGCCGTAATAAGCATGAAAGCCTTCTCCAATAATACGATTATTATATACTAATACCGCACCTACTAAAGGGTTGGGTGCAGCTTTGCCGGCTCCTTTTCGAGCAAGATCAAAACAGCGACGCATAAACAACTCCTTATTCATAACTGTAAAATTGCATAAAAGATTTTATATACCCACTTAATTCGATTATTCATTTTAAAATCAGGCTTTATTATTACTTTTGATTGATCATGATTACAATTAAACAGGCTTTACACAATTGTATTGTTGCTTTGCAAAAGAGCTACGACGATAGAGAAGCAAATGCGATCAGTCAGCTGTTGATAGAGCACATTACACAGTTCACTAAGTTGGATGTTTTAATGCATGCTAATGAAATGCTATCTGAAGTGCAAATGCATGCGTATCAGGCTGCCTTAGAACAATTACAAAGACTTGAACCTATCCAGTACGTGTTGGGCTATGCTTGGTTTATGAATAAAAAATTAGCGGTCAATAATGCGGTGCTTATTCCAAGGCCAGAAACGGAAGAATTGATTAATTTAATTAAAGAACATTATGCTTGTGATGCACCGCTCTCTATTTTAGAAATTGGTACAGGTTCTGGTTGTATTGCTATTGCCCTTAAAGCGCATTTTAAAAAGGCAAACATTGTTGCTGTAGATATTAGTGAAACGGCTTTGGCTGTTGCCAAAGAAAATGCTGAACAGCATCATTGTGATATACAATTTCGGCAACTCGACTTTTTAAATTTGGATGAGCATTTAACCTTTCCAAAGTTTGATATCATTGTTTCTAATCCGCCGTATATTCCCATAGAAGAAAAAGTAACGATGGAGCAACATGTGATTCAGCACGAGCCGGATAATGCACTATTTGTTCCTAATGATAGACCCTTAGTATTTTATCAAGCAATTGCGCACTATGCCATGCAGCAAGACTATGGCCCTATAACTATTTACTGCGAACTCCACCAAGATTTTGCCTTGCAGACAAAGGCATTGTTTGAAAATGAGGGATACACTTCGGTAAGTATCTATAAAGATATTTTTGAAAATTGGAGAATGCTACGCGCTATAAAAAAATAAAGGACTGCATAGGCAGTCCTTTATTTTTTTATAGTGTTTAGGTATTAATTTTTAGAAAATTCTGCACGAATCACATTCAATGCACCACCAGCTTTAAACCACTCAATTTGTTGGTCGTTATAGCTATGGTTTACTTGAATTGTATCTTGGCTACCATCTGCATGGTGAATTACTAAGCTTAAAGGCGTATGAGCATTGAAAGAGGTTAATCCAACAATATCAAACTGGTCATCTTCTTTGATTTTATCGTAGTCTGCTTTGTCTGCAAAGGTCAATGCCAACATACCTTGTTTTTTCAAATTGGTTTCGTGAATACGAGCAAATGATTTTACTAATATAGCACGAACACCTAAATGACGTGGTTCCATAGCAGCATGCTCACGAGAGCTACCTTCGCCATAATTTTCATCACCTACTACGATAGATCCTAAGCCCTGCGCTTTATATGCTCTTTGAACAGTAGGCACGGCGTCGTATTCGTTAGTAAGTTGATTTTTTACGCTGTTGATTTTTTCATTGAAGAAATTGGTAGCGCCTATCAATAAGTTGTTAGAGATATTATCTAAGTGACCTCTTAATTTCAACCATGGTCCTGCCATAGAGATATGGTCGGTAGTGCATTTTCCTTTTGCTTTAATCAAAAGTTTCAAACCATTTATGTCAGTACCTTCCCATGCCGTGAATGGAGCTAGTAATTGTAAACGTCCAGACTCAGGCGCTACATTTACTTGTACTTGACTACCATCAACTGCAGGTGCAATAAAGCCAGCATCTTCAACGTCGAAGCCTTTTGTTGGTAATTCGTTTCCAACAGGAGCGTCTAATTTTACAGCTTCACCTGCTTCGTTTACTAAGGTGTCGGTAAGAGGATTGAAACCTAAATCACCAGCAATAGCTAAGGCGGTTACGATCTCTGGAGATGCAACAAATGCATAGGTGTTTGGATTGCCATCTTGGCGAGCTTGGAAATTTCTATTGAACGAATGAATGATCGTGTTTTTTTCTTTTTTCTCTGCACCTGTTCTCGCCCACATACCAATACATGGTCCACAAGCATTTGCAAATACTTTGGCGCCAATCTGATCAAAGGTAGATAAGAAACCGTCTCTTTCGATAGTGTAACGAATCATTTCAGAACCCGGAGTAATCATGAATTCTGCTTTAGTCTTTAAGTTTTTATCAGCCACTTGTTGTGCTAATGAAACCGCTCTGCTGATGTCTTCGTAAGAAGAATTGGTGCAAGAGCCAATTAAACCTGCTTCTACTTTCAAAGGCCAGTTGTTTTTAATGGCTTCTTCTTTCAATTTAGAAATTGGAGTAGCTAAATCTGGAGTGAAAGGACCATTAACGTAAGGTTCTAATTCGTCTAAATTAATTTCGATTACTTGATCGTAGTATTTTTCAGGATGTGCATATACTTCAGCATCCGGGCGTAAGTGTTCTTTAATTTCGTTAGCAGCATCAGCAATTTCTGTTCTACCCGTTGCTCTTAGGTAATCAGCCATTTTTTCATCATAGCCAAAAAGAGAACAAGTAGCGCCTACTTCAGCACCCATATTACAAATAGTTCCTTTACCCGTAGCACTTAAGCTATCAGCACCTTCGCCAAAATATTCTACAATTGCACCGGTTCCACCTTTAACGGTTAAGATACCTGCTACTTTTAATATAATATCTTTCGCTGCAGCCCATCCGTTTAATTTACCAGTTAATTTTACCCCTATTACTTTTGGCATTTTCAATTCCCATGGTAAGCCAGCCATTACATCAACTGCATCAGCACCGCCAACACCAATAGCCACCATACCTAATCCACCTGCATTTACCGTGTGCGAATCGGTACCAATCATCATACCACCTGGGAAGGCGTAATTTTCTAAAACTATTTGGTGAATAATACCAGCTCCTGGTTTCCAGAAACCAATACCATATTTGTTAGATACAGATGCTAAGAAATCAAACACTTCTTTGCTTTCTTCATTTGCAAATGCTAAGTCGGTATTAGCACCAATTTTTGCTTGTATAAGGTGGTCGCAATGCACGGTAGAAGGCACCGCAACTTTATCTCTTCCGCAAGTCATAAATTGCAATAAGGCCATCTGAGCAGTGGCATCTTGCATAGCAACGCGATCGGGTGCAAAATCTACATAGCTTTCTCCTCTAACATATCCAGTAGTGCTTGGATTGCAAAGATGTGCATACAAGATTTTTTCTGTTAAAGTTAATGGATGTCCTAAAAGGGTTCTAGTAGCAGCAACTCGCTCAGGTAGTTGTTGGTATACTTTTTTGATAAGGTCTAAATCGAAAGCCATAATTATGTGGGTATATTTTAATATTAAAGTTGTGCGAAATTATTGATTTTTTGTCAAAAAGGCTAATTTAAAATCGAAAATTGATGTTAAGATTAGTTTGGTGCTAAGGTATTCTATAAATAGCTATGGAATTGGCTTTAGGAGCTTATATTTGTTGCGAAAACATCCCTCATGGCTACATTTAAAAATGAATTTTCTTGGTCGCTCAGTAGAAACGAATTGTTTCATTATTGCCCCAGAAAATACTTCTACAATTATTACGAATA
>CAMBYG010000080.1 GCA_945872085.1 Chitinophaga pinensis
TACTAATTATTTCAATGCTGCCATTGTTACTGGGATTATTGTAATGGTGTTAAGTGCTACTGCCCTTTATTATATGAAGGAAACCTTTGCCCGAGATTTAGATTTTATAGAGGAGTAATTAAATTATCCTATATTACTTTTATGCTGAATTCAATTATATTTGCAGTATAATTAAATATACGTTGTTATGCATATCAAAATGAAACCCGAAAGTCTTATGATGACTTATGGCTACAAGCCATCGCTCTCCGAAGGGGCAATTAAATGTCCAATTTTCCAAACTTCCACCTTTGTGTTTCAAACTGCCGAAGAAGGTAAGGCTTTTTTCGAGGTAGCATATGGTCATCGATCCAAACATGAGGGAGAAGAACTAGGTCTTATTTACAGTAGAATTAATAACCCAGATTTAGAGATATTAGAAAATCGTTTGTCGCTTTGGGATGAAGCCGAAGCTTGTGCTGTATTTGAAAGTGGTATGGCGGCAATTACTACAGTATTGCTAGCATTTCTGAAACCTGGCGATTACGTATTAATGAGTAGTCCACTTTATGGAGGAACGGATCATTTTATTAAAAAAATTCTTCCGCAATTCGGTATTCATTCTATTACATTTGGAGTTGGTCAGCGCAAAGAGGAGATTATTGCAGCAATAGATGCGCAAGGTTTGGGTGCAAAAATAGCTTTGGTATTTGCCGAAACACCTGCAAATCCAACCAATGATTTAATTGATATTGCCATGTGTAAAGCCATTGCACAACATTATAGTGCACCTGAAAAAGAAATATACGTTGCAATTGATAATACCTATATGGGGCCTTTGTGGCAGCATCCCTTGAAACATGGTGCCGATTTGGTATTATACTCGGCTACTAAATATATAGGTGGTCATAGCGATGTGATTGCAGGTGCTTGTTTGGGAAGTGCTTCGCTCATGGCTCATGTAAGAGGTTTGCGTACTTTTTTGGGTAATATGGCCAGTCCCAATACTGGATGGCTCTTGTTGCGAAGCCTCGAAACATTGAAATTGAGAATGGATGCACAAGCAAAGAATGCGGTGGCGGTTGCTTCATTTCTCAATCTACATCCTAAAGTGGAAAAAGTTTATTATTTAGGTAATCTTACTCCTGCTGCTGGTAGAGCTTATGAAATAAAGCAAGCACAATGCTTGTCGGATGGAGCTATGATTGCTTTTGATATTAAAGGTGGAGAACCAGAAGCATTTGCTTTTTTAAATGCTTTGCAACTTATAAAATTAGCCGTTAGTTTGGGCAGTACAGAGAGCTTGGCTGAGCATCCGGCTACGATGACGCATGTAGATGTAGATGCTGATTTGAAAAAAGAATTAGGTATTTCAGAGAAAATGATTCGCTTATCGGTTGGGGTAGAGCACCCCGATGATATCATCCAAGATCTTAGTCAAGCTTTTGATAAGGTTTAGTGAAGACACGTTTCATTGAAAAAAACAGGCAAGGTTGTAATCTTGCCTGTTTCTATTTTATTTAATAGCCTGCATACCGCCATCTACATGGAGTACTTGTGCTGTAATCCAAGATGATTTTTCACTTAATAAGAAACAAGCCATATTGGAGATGTCTTCTGCGGTTCCAATTCTTTTTAATGGATGACGTTGAGCATTGGCTTGCATCTTTTCAGGCGTATTTAAAAGTCCAGACGCTAGCGGTGTATCGGTTAATGATGGAGCTATTACATTTACTCTTATAGTGGGAGCCCATTCTGCTGCTAAGGATTTGCATAATCCTTCAATAGCCCCTTTTACGATGCCTACTTGAGTATGGAAAGGAAGACCTAACTGAACAGCAACTGAAGAAAATAGTACGATACTTGCATGGGAAGATCGCTTTAAATTTGGCTGTAATTGTTGAAGGATTTCGACTAACTTAATTAATTGGTTTTGAATATCTAACAATAGATTATTAGAATTAACTCTTGATATTGGAACCAAGCTTATGCTGCCTACACAATATACGAAACCATCTATTGTTTCTGGTATATCATTAGGAAGCTTACTTGAAGTTTCACTTGAGTCAAAATAAAATGAATTTATTCTTTGATCTGCAATGGGATGATTACGAAATGAGCCCCAAACTTGGTGTCCGTCTACTAATAAATCCTTTGTTATTTGAGCACCTATTCCTGAAGATGCACCAATGATTAAATAATTTGCCATAATATTAATTAAACAAATTGAATAAGATTTGGTTGCATTAAAGAAAAAAAAGCCTCCCGTTTGGGAGGCTTTGTATTTTTAAAACAAATTAGATTAATCGTCGTTTTTGTTTTTACCTTTTGATTTTGCAACTACTTCTTCTTCGATATTACGAGGAGCTGGAGCGTAGTGACTAAACTCCATAGTAGAAGATGCACGACCAGAAGAAAGAGAACGTAATTGAGTTACATAACCGAACATTTCGCTTAATGGAACTTTAGCACGGATAACTTGAGCACCAGCACGTGTGTCCATACCTTCTAGCATAGCACGACGACGGTTTAAGTCACCAGTTACATCACCCATGTATTGATCTGGAGTAGTAACCTCTACTTTCATGATTGGTTCTAAAAGTACCGTTTTTGCTTTTCTACCAGCTTCACGGAACCCAGAACGAGCACATAATTCAAAAGACATAGAATCCGAGTCCACTTGGTGGAAGGAGCCATCAAAGATGCGAACACGCATGCTTTCAATTGGATAACCTGCTAAAGGACCGTTAGTCATAGACGTTTCAAAACCTTTTTGAATTGCAGGAATAAACTCACGAGGGATAGAACCTCCGAAGATATCATTAATGAATTGGAATTGACCTTTGCCTTGCGCCAAGAATTCTTCTTCTGCAGGGCCAATTTCAAACATGATATCAGCGAATTTACCACGACCACCAGATTGTTTTTTGAATACCTCACGGTGTTCTATTTTCAAAGTAAATGCTTCTTTATAAGCTACTTGAGGGTTACCTTGGTTGATTTCCACTTTAAATTCGCGACGCATACGGTCTACGATAATTTCTAAGTGCAACTCACCCATACCACTTAAGATAGTTTGGCCAGTTTCTTCGTCTGTTTTAACACGTAAAGTAGGATCTTCTTCTACTAATTTAGCAATTGCCATACCCATTTTATCAACGTCTGCTTGCGTTTTAGGCTCAACAGCGATAGAGATAACCGGTTCTGGAATGAACATGTTTTCTAAAACAATTGGGTGTTTTTCATCGCAAAGGGTATCACCCGTTTTGATATCTTTAAATCCAACTGCTGCACCAATATCACCTGCTTCGATAAAATCGATAGGATTTTGTTTATTAGCATGCATTTGCATGATACGGCTGATACGCTCATTTTTACCAGTACGTACGTTTAATACATAAGAACCAGAATCTAAATGACCAGAATAAGCACGGAAGAATGCAAGACGACCTACGAAAGGATCGGTCATAATTTTAAATGCTAAGGCAGCAAATGGTTCTTTTGCACTTGGCTTACGGAAAATTTCTTCTCCGTTGTCTGGATTAACACCTTTTGTATCTTCAACATCTACAGGGCTAGGTAGATAGCGAATAACGCAATCTAACATTTTTTGAACGCCTTTGTTTTTGTAAGAAGAACCACAAAGCATAGGGATAATGCTTAAATCGATAGTTGCTTTACGCACCGCTTCATGAATTTCATCTACAGAGATACTGTTTGGATCTTCGAAGAATTTCTCCATTAATTGATCGTCATACTCAGCTACTGCTTCTACTAATCCTGCTCTCCATAGTTGTGCTTCTTCCACCATATCAGCTGGAATTTCACCTTCTACATAGGTCATACCTTGAGTAGAATCATCCCAAACAATAGATTTCATAGTCACTAAGTCTACCACACCTTTGAAGTTATCTTCAGCACCGATAGGTAATTGTAAAGGCACCGCTTTAGCACCCAACATATCTTTTACTTGTTGCACAACCATTAAAAAGTCTGCACCAATACGGTCCATTTTATTTACGAAACCGATACGAGGTACACGGTAACGATTTGCTTGACGCCATACAGTTTCAGATTGAGGTTCTACACCATCTACCGCTGAGAACAATGCAACTAAACCATCTAATACACGCATAGAACGCTCTACCTCTACGGTAAAATCCACGTGACCTGGAGTATCGATGATATTGAATTTATATTTTTGAGAATTTGGTAAAGGTTTACCTTGTTCTGTAGGGAAATTCCAAAAACAAGTTGTAGCAGCAGAAGTAATAGTGATAC
>CAMBYG010000081.1 GCA_945872085.1 Chitinophaga pinensis
ACTGCCAGTTAAATTAAATATTGAAATTCGTGCGTGCTCCATATTTTCTTTAGCATCAATTAATAAAGATAAGGAATGCGAAGCAGGATTGGGATAGCTCAGTATAGTGTTATTATAAGTGTTTGTGCTTGATATACTCGTTGTTCCTAAGCTTTGTTTTTTAAACGTATACATACCATTTATGCTACCACCGAATGCCGTAAATTGAATAACGGAATAGGTATTGTTGTTTTTATTTTTTATAAAGTAGTTGTTATCCGTAATAAGGAAAGGGTAAGAACCTGGAAAATATTTCCAATCATAACCTATGGTGTTAATACTATCTAGGTAGCTTAAACTCGTCCAACTAGGTGTGCCAGCGCCGGGCACTTTAGCAACACTTACATTAGGATGTTGTAAAACACCAGATACATTCATGGTTAAAGTCAATCCCATTTGCGTAGCGGTGTCTTTGTAGCGAGTGAAAACCAAATCCCAATTGCTTTTGCTTGGTTCTCTATCAAGAATTGTATAGGTACCCAAATTTACATAGGCAAATAATCGATCGGTAAAATTATAGGGTGCTTTATTTCTTGGAATGATTAATGTCGTATCGCTTCCTCCAGAAAAAGTAGCAATACGCACTTTCCATGCTATAGAATCGGCAGGATGTGAAACATATTCTTGTACCCAAATTTTATAGGCAGTAGTAGTGCCTACTTTTACTAAGTAAATAGAATCGCCACTTAAATTATTGGTTGTTTGATTGTATTTACCCCATCCATAATCGAAAAGATTACTTTGGTCTTTGTTTCTATTGAAAGCACCAATATTCCATGTTTTATTAGAGCCTACTAATTCGCGTTCAGGATTTGTTTTACCTACGGTATCACTTGCGCTTAAGGTTGCGAATTTAGCACTTGCACTTAGATTAAGAGAGAAAACTTGAACATTATTTACTGCATGGTTGGCAAGTATGCTTGCGCTTGCGCTGGGTCCAAATTGAGGTGCCATCTGAAAGGCAATATGCCAATTGTTGTTTGGAACAGTAGTAACTGTGCCGTTATTCATGCTATAATACACATCATTAGCATAACTTGCTCCGGCACTCACCGAGTCATTAACCCATGTTTGAGCAAAAGCAAGTTGTGAAAATATAATGCTTAGAATAGCTAGTATTTGTTTTTTCATTTAATAAATTTTGCACAAATGTAATCTCAGAAATAGGGAATACAAGCTGGCTATTTATATTATGACAAACAAATGACAATTGCTTAAGAAAGCCAGTTTTTATGCATCAAATATTGAACAATTTGCACGGCATTAGTAGCAGCGCCCTTGCGTAAATTGTCGGATACAATCCAGCAATTAAGTGAACGAGGCGCAGAAAAATCTCTACGTATACGACCTATAAAAACTTCGTTTTTACCGGCTGCTAATAAGGGCATTGGATATATTTTTTCTGCTGGTTCGTCTTGAACGACTACACCCGGAAATTGGCTCAAATGTGTGCGCACATCTGCTAAAGAAAAATCATTTTTAAATTGAATATTTACACTCTCACTATGCCCGCCCATTACCGGCACACGAACAGCAGTTGCTGTAACCTGTATCGTGTCATCGCCCATGATTTTATTGGTTTCTAAAATCATCTTCATCTCTTCCTTGGTATAACCATTATCTAGAAATACATCAATTTGTGGAATTAAGTTGAGATCTATAGGATAGGGATATACACCAAAACCATTACCACCTGCTCTTTCATCCATTAATTCGGCAACCGCTTTTTGTCCGGTGCCCGTTACCGATTGATACGTACTTACCACTACGCGCGCTATGGTATAGGCTTTGTGTAATGGACATAAGGCCATCACCATTTGTATGGTAGAACAATTGGGATTGGCAATGATATAATCTGTTTTTTCTAAAACATGTCCATTAACTTCTGGCACCACTAATTTTTTTGAAGGATCCATGCGCCAAGCAGAAGAATTATCGATCACATAGCAACCAATGGCTGCAAACTTAGGCGCTTCGCTTAATGACACGGAACCACCCGCAGAAAACAAAGCTACAGCTGGCTTTAAGGCTATAGCGTCGGCTACGCTCACTACCTTAATGGTTTCCCCTTTAAAGGTAATGGTAGTGCCCACCGATTTTTCGGAGGCTACTGGTATTAAGGTATCCACCGGTATTTGTAGTTCTTCGATAAGTTGCAGCATAGTACTACCCACTAATCCTGTAGCACCTACAATAGCTAATTTCATATATTGTTCCGTTAATTTTTTTTAAACGCGGGCTGTCCAAGGCACATCAGCAGCACCATTTTCGTGGGCTATAAAACGTGCTAAAACAAATAGAAAATCCGATAGTCGATTTAAGTATTGAATTACTAAATCTGGCACTTCTTCTTGAAGCTCCAACATCGCTACACAAATACGCTCTGCTCTTCTGCATACACAACGTGCAACATGGCAATTGGAAGCCGCCACATGCCCACCTGGTAAAATAAAAGAACGCATCTCAGGTAAGACTGCATTCATTTCATCGATACGTTGTTCCAACCATTGCACATCTTCTGCATGCACATCGGGAAGTTTCATGCTGATATCTTTATTAGGCGCAGTAGCAAGTACCGAACCAATGGTGAATAGGCGATCTTGAATTTCTTTAATCCAACTACTTATTTTTTCATGCTGGGCAGTATCATTTACCACCCCTAAATAAGAATTTAATTCGTCGATAGTACCATACGATTCTATTCGAATATGGTTTTTAGGTACCCGCACCCCACCTATAAGGCTAGTGGTGCCTTTGTCGCCTGTTTTGGTATATATTTTAAAGCTCATGCTAGTATAAGATAAAAATGCTCAAATTGTTGTGTAATCGACCTGCAAATTTATAAAACAGATTGGTCGCTTGCTATTTTTCCGTCTTTTATTCTAATTATTCGTTTGGTATGATTGGCAATATCTTCTTCATGGGTGACCAATATTACGGTATTGCCTTGGTGGTGAATGGTGCTAAATAATTCCATAATTTCTATAGAGGTAGTAGAATCCAAGTTTCCCGTAGGCTCGTCGGCTAAGATAATGGATGGATTATTGATAAGTGCACGTGCAATGGCTACCCGCTGACTTTGTCCGCCCGATAATTCATTGGGTTTATGATGGGCACGCTCGCTGAGGCCCACTTTCTCAAGCATAGCTCTAGCGCGTTCTTCGCGTTCTTTCTTTCCAATACCCGCATAAATGAGCGGTGTGGCTACATTTTCCCAAGCATTGAGTCGAGGTAAAAGATTAAATTGTTGAAATACAAAACCGATTTCTTCATTGCGTACTTTGGCCAATTCATCATCTTGCATGCTGCTTACATCCTTCTGATTAAGTTTATAGCTTCCAGCGCTTAACGTATCGAGGCAGCCTAGAATATTCATTAAGGTAGATTTCCCTGAGCCAGAGGGCCCCATTAAAGAAACGTATTCATTTTTGAAGATGTTTAAATCAATACCTTTTAAAATGGGTAATTCCTGATTGCCTAAAAAATAACTTTTATGAACGTTTTGTAATTCTATGATCGCTTGCATGAGCTATAGTATATTAATATGTAGCTTTGTATCTTGTGTCAAAAGTACAGAATTATTTAGTGCCCAAAACTTTTATTTGAAGAAGATGCTAGTATTTCCCAATGCCAAAATTAATATAGGTTTATATGTAACGGAGCAGCGACCCGATGGCTTTCATAATCTGGAAACCGTTTTCTATCCTGTTCCTTTACAAGATATTTTGGAGATGGTGCCTGCAGCGACAGAAGACTTATTTGTAAGTGGCATTGCTGTGCCGGGTATTAAAGAAGAAAATTTAGTTTGGAAGGCTTATCAATTAATCAGAGCTGCTTATCCAGAAAAAACGCAACAGCTGCACATCTATTTACATAAGCTGATACCAATGGGTGCCGGTTTGGGAGGTGGCAGTGCCGATGCTTCTTTTGTTTTGACAGCGATGAATAATTTGTTTGACTTAAAAATAGATGTTGCTACATTAATGGCATACGCACTTCGGTTAGGTAGCGATTGTCCTTTTTTTATAGAAAATACACCACAATTTGCTAGCGGTAGAGGCGAAGTATTTACACCTATGGCATTAGATTTGAGTGCTTACGAATTTAAATTTATACATCCTGGAATACACGTTGCTACGGCCCATGCTTTTT
>CAMBYG010000082.1 GCA_945872085.1 Chitinophaga pinensis
GCCTCGCCTTGTATAGGCTCCACTAAAAACCCAACAACGTTTGGATGTTGTAAGGCTTGTGCTAATGCAGCAACATCGTTGTAAGGTATCACTTGGTAGCCACTCATAAAGGGACCAAAATGATGGGTACTACTCGAATCGGTAGAAAAGGAAATTACATTTAAAGTTCTGCCATGAAAATTATGTTCGCAAACTAAAATTACTGCTTCGTTATTGGGCACTTGCTTAACCTCATATCCCCATCGGCGGGCCAATTTTAATGCTGTCTCCACCGCCTCTACTCCCGTATTCATCGGCAATACCTTATCGTAACCAAAGTAGGTACAAATATATTGTTCGTATTCTCCTAAAAGATTATTATGAAAAGCACGAGAGGTAAGCGTTAATCGACTTGCTTGTTGCACCAATGCTGCCACTATTTTGGGGTGGGCATGCCCTTGATTAACGGCAGAATAACCAGATAAAAAATCGAAATAGCGCTTATCATCTACATCCCACATAAAAACGCCTTCGCCTTTCTTTAATACTACCGGCAAGGGGTGATAATTATGGGCGCCATAGCGCTCTTCTCTGTCGATATAGGATTGTGTATGATCGCTTACGCTTGTATTTGAATGCATAAATTTATTGGTACGGTTAGTGCCTGCAAATTACATTTTTATTATTGAATTGCTGTTTTTTTCATCCACAAGAAAATAAGATTGAAAAGAAAACTAATACTCACTACTAGCAGCAAATAACTTAAAGTACACGAATAATACCAAGAGCCTATTTTGAAGATGGTAAGCAAGACAAGGCTTAGCACAATTTGTTGCAACCATATTTTTATGGGAAATAAGTCCAGCACACGAACCTGCAATATCTTGGCGGTATGCACACTATAATAGGCCGCTTGTATGTAAGAAGAAAGCACAAAACTAAATGCTAGTCCCGGCAAACCCATAAGCCAATACAAAGGATACATAGCCGCAACTGCAATCAACAAATCGAGCAGAGCGCCTTTATTGATGAGTGCCCCTTTATGTGCATGTTGCAGAATACTGGTAAATCCATAAGCGCGCAAGGGTAATACTAAAATTGACCACTGAAATATGGGCACTGATGCAGCGTACCGATGATCAAAAAACAAATCAAATAAGGGCGCTGCAAAAAATAGTAAAAACAAAAACAAGGGCATTACAATAGCATTAAGCAAGATGCCCGTATTGTGAAGGAGCGCAATACTGTGTTGTTGTTTGTCGGCTCTTTGCATTTGCGCAAGAAAAAGCAAACCCGCACTGGTAAAAGCGCCCAGCAAAATGGGCAAAAAAGGAATATCAATAGATCCGTTGAAATAAATAGCGGTAAGCGAAGTGCTTAATAAGGCAACCACTACAACCTTGTCAATCCATTTAAATACATATTGCAAAAAATCTTGAAGGGCTAAATGCAGCCATAACTGCCGCGTCTCTTTCAAATCAATGGCAACTACCACTGCCGTAGTACTTTTAGTGTAATGTTGGTATGCAGCAATCAGTACTAGTGCTAAGCGAATACTTAGCAACAAGCTTAGAGCGGTGATGATACTTGCTAAATCAAACGCAGTATGGAGGTAATACACATGCAGCACCACAAAAGCGATAGCATATAAAATACTAAGTACGGTGATGAGTTTTAATTTTCGAGACACGATCAAATAGGTTTCCGCTATTACTAAAACTACCGTACACATGAAAAAAAGTGTTGTAAGTATTGGAGCAATCGTGAGTCCGGCGTGATATTGCAAAACAACGCAGCACAGGGAAAGCAGCAAGAGTAAAAGACTAAAAAATGCTATAGAACGCGTACTGATTTTTTTCCATAACAGCTGTACTTGCTCCGCAGTATAGGTAAGCAGCAAACTTGGAATACCCAAACTAGCCACACTGGTAAATAACATGAAATAAATCCACCATGATTGATAGGCACCATAAGCACTTAAGGATAAATTGCGAGAAAGTAAAATCCAACAAATGAAAAGCGCTGCGGTTGGAAAAAAACGCAACAAGAAAATATATACACTCGACGATAAGAAGCTAGCTTTATTTACTGTTGGCATAGGCTACACAAGCTGTTTTATCGAGTTGTCGGATGACCTTAGCCGGATTGCCCGCTATCACACAATACCCTTCTTCAAAACTTTTGGTAACCACAGCACCAGCACCTACAATAGTAAAATCGCCCAATATAATGCCAGGCATTACCGATGCGGCATGTCCCAACCAACAATGCTTTCCAATATTGATCGGTGGAGCCGATACATTTAGTTCATTTTGAATAAAATCATGATTGGCCGATACCAATGCTACCCCTGGACCAATATTGGTATAATCGCCTATTTCAATACCATTATCGGCATTGATAAATACATTTGGCGAATCGCCAGGATATACCCCTTTGCCTCTTTTAATGTTTGCTGCTCCATGAATAACACTGGTAAAATGTATAGCCCATCTTACATCGGCATTATGGCGCAATATGTTTCTAAAAAGAAAATCGCATAGGTAAAAACCTATGCTCATTTCTTCTCGTAGTCCAAATGCTTTTTTTATCGACATCTATATTTAGTTCTTAATGGGTGTTTCCTTTTTGAAAATGAAATATGCAGATGCTGCTAATAGTAAATAAAATAATACAGATCCTAACAGGGCAAATTTATTTCCAAATTCAAACGTTGCTGGTTGAAATTTGAAGTTGATAATTTTATTAGTACCCTTAGGCAAGCGTAAAGCACGCAATACATAGTTGGCTTTTACAATTGGCACTTCTTTGCCCTCTATAAAGGCTTTCCATCCTAAAGGATAATAGATATCCGAAAACACCGCTACGCCACCATCTTGTGCTGCAGTATAGATAAACGAAATTTCGTCTAAACCATATTTATGTAAACGAATTGAAGCAGTACTATCTACCGTTGCAGGTGCAGCACCCATTTCTTTTTGGAACGATTGACGAATCACCGCAGTTTGTTTAGCCACAAAAGCATTAGGCACTTGTTTAGTAGGATCGGTAATGGAAGCGGCATTTAATGCGGCCATTTCCTCATCTGCAGTTTGCACCCATTTGATCTCTTTTACAAACCACGCATTGCCACATGCATTAGGATTGCGCTGCTGCATAGGCTGATTGTTTTGACCAGGGAAAATAATATACTTCGTATTCAACATATTCAATACCTCGCTATTGATAGTATTGCCGCTCAATTGCATGTTGATCAAGTCTTGATAGATCTCCATTTTAGCTGGGGAATATCCACCTACTGTTTTATGATGATACGATTGAATAGCATCTTCGAATGTAGCACGGGTCAAATCTAATACTCGATAATAAGGATCGGTATCTTTTAAGATTTGCGCATCTACTTCGCGCGGTGCTAATTCCATTTCATAATCTGCTTCTTCTTTATAATTATCATCATTCAAATATTTAGCGGCTACTTTAATTTCATCGAAGGCAATAAGGGCTGCTATGGCTAAAAGAAAAATAGTCGCACTTATCTTTTTATGCACTAAAGCCCATAATAAAGCTGCTGCAAGTAAGATAAGCACTAAACTATACATACCACTGTGCATTGCTAGACTAGCTCTATCTTCTACCAAGGCATTGACTAAGGTTTGCGCTTTGGTTTCATCACCCAACATACCCGTAAAACGTTCTAAATCTTTTGGCGATTTGAAATCGAAAAAGAACTGACTTCCAACGCCTACCACTAAGGCAATGCCGCCTGTAATGAGGGTAGCTAATTTAATTTTTGCCCAAGCTGCTTTTTCATCCCACTTACCAGAAAGCAATTCGCTCAAACCCCAAATGCCAATTAATGGAAAAATAAGTTCAGCTATACTTAAAGTCATTGTTGGCGTTCTAAACTTATTCAACATAGGTAAATGATCGAATAAGAAATAATTGACACTTTTAAAATGATCGCCCCAAGAAAGGACAATACTTACAAGGGCTGCAGCAAACAACCACCATTTATGATGGCTTTTAACCAAGAACATTCCCAATACAAACAAGAAACAAATAATAGCCCCAAAATATATTGGTCCGGCTACAAATGGCTGCGGTCCCCAATACGTAGGCGCATGAGCGGTAAAATTAGTAGCCGCATCTTCTGGCACACCCATCTCGCTCAATACTTGATG
>CAMBYG010000083.1 GCA_945872085.1 Chitinophaga pinensis
CTATGGGTAGATAATTAAGTGATGTATTGGAAGCACTATTAAGTAAAACAGAAAGTGTCATAATTGAGAAATATAGGTTTTGTTATTTTGCCCGACAAAGTTAAGCCTAGTAAAGGAATTTACAAGGTTATTTTAAAGTATTTAGAAAGTTTTTTGAAAAATAACAGCACTCATAAAAGACCTATTAGAATTAGTTATAAAAACGGTCAATTTTAAGTTTAATCTTTGCTTGTTTTTCTGCAAAAAATATTCAACTGCACATCAAATTGGGCATTTTTTGAAGTGATCAGGAATGGTGTTTGGTGTACATTGCAAGCCTCTTTTATATACACATAAAAACCAGCTTTTTGTACCATATCTAAAATTTCAACCAATTCGTTAGTTTGTGTAAAATCACCATGGTATTCTACAAAAAGGTTAGTAATATTACTCAGGTAATCTTTAATATTTTTCAATACCTCAAATTCAGCTCCTTCGATATCTAATTTTAAAAAGTCAACGGGCTCGTGTAAATACCCAGTTAAGGAGTGTGCTTTAACAACAACGCCCTCTTCTGCACCTATACTTATTTTACTATCCATGCCGCCTTGAGCCATAAATTTCAAATCTGTATTTTCTTTCCAAACGGCAGCCTCTATCAAATTTACCTGGTTTAAATTGTTCACAATACAATTCTTGGTAAGCAATTCAAAATTATGTTTATCTGGCTCAAAAGCTGTAATAATAGCCGTTGGACAAATGCTTTTGAAATATAAAACACTAATTCCTATATTGGCTCCACAATCTATAATGCGCGCATTGGGGGCTAAATTTACTTTGTAAATCTCCTCAACTAGAACCTCTTGTAAGCCATGAAATAATTGTTGTGCTTGAGTGTAATAAAAGTCTCCTATTTTGGAGCGATGTGTTTTTAAATGGGAACTCTTATCGTGTTTTAGTTTTTTAATGGAAACCCAATCTAAACCGGCAATTTGTTGTTGTTGTTTTTTTAAATTAAATTTGTTCCATCGATACAAAACTGCATCAAACAAAGGTTTTAAAAGGGTTTTCATAAATTTATACATTTAAATATCAATGATTGAACAAAAAAATTGTGAAATCTCCATTTGTATTGGCACTTACAATCGAATCCACTATTTAAAGCGTCTTTTAGATAGTATAGCTATACAAAAGTATAAAAATTTCGAGGTTATTATAACAGATGATTCCTCTAATGATAGCATAGAACAGTATGTAAAAACACTTAGTCTATCATATTCATTACAATATATAAGAAATAAGGAAGCTTTAGGTACGCCCAAAAACTGGACAGCAGGTATGCAATACGCTTCCGGACGGTGGATAAAGGTAATGCATGACGATGATTTTTTCTCTTCGGCTGATAGTCTATCTGCATTTGCTAGTGCTATTGATGAACATAAAGAAATTATTTTCTCAGGCTACAACGCTTATTTTGAAACAACAAACCATTATCAAAACAAAACAATACAAAAAGGTGCGTTTAAAAAAATTATTAAAAACCCTTTTCTATTACTAGCAGAGAATAAAATAGGCAATCCTTCTGTAGTATTGTTTAAAAATAATTTCAATACTTGGTACAACCCATCTTATAAATGGCTTGTAGACATAGAAGGCTATATAAGAATGTTACAAACAACAACATGCGGATATATAAACAAGCCTTTAATCAATATGAGTTACAACGATTCTCAAGTAACCAATACTTGTTTCAGAAACCCGTCTATAGAAGTGTATGAATGGTTATTTTTATATCAACAATATAAAGCTACTTCCACCAAATCAATATTAGTTTATGATGCTTGGTGGCGGATGATTAGAAATTTAAAAATTGTTACTGTAGCAGAATTGCAATCTTATTCAAGATCTTTACCCATTCCAGTTTTTTTAAGTAAAATTATCGTCTTTCAATGCGCCATTCCGCGTGGCATTTTGTCTATTGGCATATGTTCTAAATTATTCATGTTTTTTTCCTACTTAACGAATCGACATGAGTAAGCAGTTATCTATAATCATTATAAATTACAATACCTTAGCGCTCACGAAACAGTGCATAGCCTCTATTTTTAAGCATTGCAATGAAGAACTATTCGAAATTATTGTAGTAGACAATGCATCTACAAAAGAAGATCCTGCAGCAATAACACAAGAATTTCCTTCCGTAAAACTCCTTATAAATAAGTACAATAATGGTTTTGCTGGAGGTAATAATCTTGGTATTGCTCATGCTAGCACACCGCACATATTATTGCTCAATTCCGACACCTATTTTAAAGAGGAAAGTTTAATGCGTGCGCTTAAAACCTTACAAGAAAATCCTAACATTGGGGTAGTAGGTGTACAATTGGTTTATGAGAATGGTGCGTTTCAAAACAATGCCAGATCATTTAGATCAATAACTAAAGAACTTTTAGAAATCAATCGTTATTTACTAGCCTTATTGCCTTATAAAGTGAGATCCCAATACATGCTCAATCAGTTTTTTAGGGGCGATTACGATACGCCTTGTGATTGGGTTTCGGGTGCTTATTTCCTATTTAGAAAAAAGGATTTGCACGCATTGAAGACACATCAATTAGATGATCGTTTTTTTATGTATGGAGAAGATCATTTATGGTGTTACCAATTTAAAAAAGCTGGTTTGTCTACGTATTATTTATCTACTCCAAAGGTGGTGCATATTGCCAATGCAAGTACAGATAGCTCTAAATTAAAGCAGCTTCAAACAACGATGCTTCTACACGAATTGATTATATTTAACGAGATTAACACTTCCAAAATCAAGCAAATAGTATTTAAAGTGCTTTTTTCGATAAAAGTAAACCTGCGAGAATTGCTTAAAAACATTTTGAAATAAACTATGGGTATCGTAGTAAGACAATCTATAAAAACAACGCTGGTCACACTTTTTGGTGCGGTATTAGGTGCTATAATAGTGTTAGTATCCACTTATTTATTGCCCGTCCAGTATTATGGTTTTATAAAAAACATAACCAACCAAGCACTTACTTTTTCTTATTTTTTATTAATGGGTGTTCCAGCTACTTTAATGGTATATATTCACAAATACCAAGAGGAGCCTAAGAAAAGGAAAACACTTTTAGGCTTCAGTTTATTAATACCGATTATAACCAGTTCTGTTTTTATTATTGTTTACAACTTACTTCACAAGACTATAATACAGCATTATCAACCTATTGATCGTTCGATTAATGAACAGTATTTTTATTTATTACCCTTATTTGTATTACTTATAAGTATGGTAACACTTTTTGAATCCTATTTAAATTCTCAAATGCGCGTTGCAATGAGCTCCTTTATGCAGGCAATTCTTATTCGCGTATGTACGCTCGTACTGCTTATTTCATTTGGTTTGAAACTAATCAGTATCAGTACATTTTTATACGGAATGGTGCTTATGTATAGCCTTCCTATAGGGGTTATGTGGTGGATTGCTACATACAAAACAGTTAATTTTCAACTAGCCTTCAATTGGCAAGTATTTGATAAAACCGAAAGAAAAGAATTACTTCATTTTACTTGGTACCATCTCTTATTAAGTGCGTCTTTAACCTTATTGGGCACTTTAGATGCCAACATGTTAGCCTTTTATTCCCATCAAGGAATTAGCGATGTTGGTATTTATGCTAATGCGATATTTATTATCAGTTTATTTGTTATTCCCTATAGGGCAATGACGGCTGCATCTTTTCCAATACTTACCCAAGCCTATCATGCAAAGGATATGGAAAAAGTAAAGGATGTATACAATAGAGCTAGTAGTACAATTTTATTTGCTACGGTTGGCATGGGTATTTTAATAGCTATTAATTTAGACAATGCCGTTGCTATATTACCACCAGCATATGCAGCTATTAAACCATTAGTATTAATATTAATGCTTGGCCGTTTGGTAGATATGGCCACCGGCTTGAATAGCGAAATAATGAGTATTTCGAAGCACTATAAGTCCTTTTTCTTACTTTCATTAGCTTTAGTATTAATGCTACTTATTTTTAATAGGATTGGGATTCCTAAATATGGTGTATTTGGAGCAGCATGGGCTACTAGCATTGCATTATGTATTTTTAATAT
>CAMBYG010000084.1 GCA_945872085.1 Chitinophaga pinensis
ACTTCATACACTTCCTGATCTGGGTCTTCTAATAATTGAATAATTGCATTTAATTCGTTGCGCTCGGTCATAGGTTATTCAAAATAAAAACAAATGATTGGTATAATACACAAAAAAACGAATGTGTTTTACACATTCGTTTTTAAAGCTGTTGAAAAGTAATGATCTATTTTTTCGCTGCTGTAGATTTTTTAGCAACTGCTTTTTTAGTAGCTGTTTTTTTAGTACTTGTTTTTTTAGCAACTGCTTTTTTAGCACTTGCTTTTTTAGTGAAGGCATTTGGAATTTTCTCTTCAATCATCTTTTTTACATCTTCCAAACTTAGTGCTTGCAATAAAGCTTCTGTTTGTTTTTCTCCATTTGCTGCTCTATCTAATTTTATCATTTGTTTTCCAAAACGAATGAAGGGGCCCCATCGTCCATTCTCAATGGCAATTTTTTCAGACTCCCAATGTTGAATATAGCGTTTAGATTCTTTCTCAATTTTTGCATTGATCAAGGTATCGATATCTGCTTTAGACAAATGTTCAAAATCAAATCTTCTAGGCACATTAATGTACATATCATTCCACTTAATAAACGGACCGAAACGACCTGATCCTTTGGTAACAGGTTTCGAATCAAATGTGGCAATAGGTGCATCTGCCGCTTGTTTCTCGCTAATGAGTTGTAAGGCTTTAGAAAAATCAACCGTTAAAGGATCTAAGCCTTTAGGTAAAGAAACTTTTAATTCGCCCCAACTAATATAAGGACCAAATCTGCCCGAATGAACAATGACATCTATATCTTCTTTTTTACCTACATGCATAGGCAACTTAAATAAATCTAGGGCTTCTTGCAGGGTTATTGTTTGTATGCTTTGATTAGGATTTAGAGAAGCGAATTGCAATTTTTCTTCTTCATCCGCAATGCCCATTTGCACCATAGCGCCGTATCTTCCTAAACGAGCAATTACCGGCTTGCCCGACTTAGGATCAACACCTAATTCGCGCTCTCCAGTTACTCTTCCTTGCTGTGCCATAGAGTCTTCTACTGTGGCATGAAAGGGCTTGTAAAATTGGCGAAGCATTTCTTCCCACTCCAATTTTCCAATAGCAATCTCATCAAATTCTTGTTCAATTTTTGCGGTAAAATTATAGTCCATAATTTTATCGAATCCTTCAGAAAGGAATTGCGTTACCACTAAACCTAAATTTGTTGGCACTAATTTACCTTTATTACCACCGGTATTTTCCTTTTCTACACTTTCTTGAATCTGATTATTTTTCAAAATCAATTGTTCAAAATTTCTAACAACCGACTCTTGCGTTCCTTTCTCTACATACGCTCTATCTACAATTGTTTTGATAGTAGGTGCGTAAGTAGATGGTCTGCCAATACCCAATTCTTCTAATTTCTTTACCAAAGCTGCCTCTGTATAGCGCGCAGGCGGACGAGAAAAGCGTTGCATAGCGCGCATTTCTTTAAAGTCTACTTGCTGACCAATTTTCAGTGGTGGTAAATTAGAGGCATTAGCATCCTTATCGTCTTCTTCCTCATCGGTACTTTCTTGGTAAGCTTTCAAAAAGCCATAAAAAGTAATCACTTCACCACTTGCCGTAAGGAGCGCTTTATTAGTACTTACTTCAATCTTAGCAATGGTACGATCAATTTCAGCATCAGCCATTTGAGACGCCATCGTACGCTTCCAAATTAATTCATACAATCGTTGTCCATCAATGTCACCCACATCTTCGGTATGCATATCGGTTGGTCGAATCGCTTCATGCGCCTCTTGAGCCGATTCGTTTTTATTGGCATACTTTCTTCTTTGAAAATAAGAAGCTCCGTATTTATTTGTAACGGCATCTTTAATATTTTCAATAGCTGTTTCGGAAAGCGAAACAGAATCGGTACGCATATAACTAATATGACCATTTTCATAGAGCTTTTGTGCTACCGACATGGTTTGGGTAACCGAGTATCCTAATTTTCTACTTGCCTCTTGCTGTAAGGTAGAGGTAGTGAATGGAGCCGTAGGTGATTTTTTGGTAGGTTTTGTTTGCACATCTACCACTTGGTAGCTGGCATGCATACAAGACGCTAAGAATGCTTTAGCCTCTTCGTTTTTAGTAAACTTATCATTGAGTTCCGCCTTAAACTGCAAGGGTCTTTTTTCGCTATCGGGTGCGATCAAATAGGCATCCACTTTAAAATTACTCTGCGTGGTAAAACCATAAATTTCTTGCTCTCTTTCTACAATTAATTTTACAGCTACAGATTGCACTCTACCGGCAGATAAATTAGGACCCACTCTTCTCCATAAAACAGGAGAAATTTCAAAACCAACAATTCTATCTAAAATGCGGCGTGCCTGCTGCGCATTTACTAAATCTATATTTACCGATCTTGGGTTTTTCACGGCCGACTGAATGGCTTTTGAGGTGATTTCATGAAAAACTATTCGTTTTGTTTTTTGAATATTAAGTCCTAAAACTTCGCAAAGGTGCCAAGAAATAGCTTCTCCTTCACGGTCCTCATCCGTTGCCAACCAAACTTCGTCACACTTCTTTAATTCATCTTTAAGCTCCTTTACAACCTTTAATTTATCTTTTGAAATCTCATAAGTAGGTTTAAAATTATTTTGAATATCAATACCCATATTCACTTTCGACAATTCACGAATATGACCAAAACTTGATTTTACTTTAAATTCTTTGCCTAATATCTTTTCAATTGTTTTAGCTTTCGCTGGCGATTCCACTATCAATAAATTCATCCTATACGTTTTAAAATTAATGATTCAACAAGTAAAGAAACCTAAAATTGCTGAAAGGTTGGTTGCAATAATAAAGTTTTGTTTTGTAAAAAAAAATTAAATCTCTTATAAATTTTATTATCACTAGGTCTTTATAAACTAAAAGCCCCGATAAATCGGGGCTTTAAATTTTTATATTTTTTTATATTAATGAGCTACTACGAAACGGTTGCTAACTGTTTGACCGTTTGAAGTGATGCTGTATAAATAAATACCAGCATTTAAGTTTGCTACATTAAATACTACTTTGTTAGATGTATTTGCTACAGTTGAAACTGTTTTTGCATCCACTTCTTGACCCAAAATATTCATGATAGCCACTTTAGTAGTTGCATTTTCAGTTGTATTGAAAGCAATTGATAAAACATCTGTTGCTGGATTTGGAGATGCTACTACTGATTCGATTGTAGATTTAACATCTTCAACACCAGTGATATTACAAGCAGTACAAGACAATTTGATATCTACATATGGATATTCTAAACCGAATGGAGCAGTGTATGCCCATGTAGGAACATAATCTCCATACCAACCACCAGTGCTTGGATAAGGCTGAGTTGCTATAAAGCCAGTATTATATTCACCATCTACATAAGTAGGGAAACCACTTGCGTTTTGCTCATACCATAAACCAGTGAATGAATTGAAATTGTATGCAGTACCTGTATATAGTGTGCTGTATGCAGGGTAAGTAGCGCCATATTTATACGCAACACTCATACCAATTATACTATTAGCAGGTACGTTAAAGTTAGGAACTGCAATTTTGAAATAATTCAAACCATCAGCAGTGGTATCGTTTACAGAAGACGCTGTCAATAATTTATCAACAACAACAACTGCAGTATTTACACCTGTATTTTTTGCAGCGATGTTTCTTACTGAATCTTGGAACATATGCGCAAAACGAACGGTATCTTTACCAAAGCTTGATTGCATTCCTGTAAAATAATAAACTGGCATATTAGTTGTATTGCCATAACCATAGATAAATGAAACACGTAAAGTATCTACCGTAGTAGAACCTGCTTTACGCTCATAAAATCCATAAACGATAGCAGAATCCACTTTGTATGCATCTGTAGATTTGATAGCAACTTTACCAGGATATAATGCGCTTGTATTA
>CAMBYG010000085.1 GCA_945872085.1 Chitinophaga pinensis
TTTGGTCGCAATTCTGCAGAAGGCGCTTTTTCAATGATGGAAATAGGAATGATTGCTGAGGCTGCATTTATAAACTTAGCCAATGCATAAACCTGCGTTTTATATAAATCGCCAAGGATACTTAATCCGCCAATCATATCGCCATAAAGGGTGCCATAACCGGTAGCCAATTCACTTTTGTTTGACGTATTAAGGACTATTTTATTAAACTTATTTGCATAAGCCATTACCAGGCTGCCCCTAATCCTAGATTGTAAATTTTCCTCAGCTACAGAAAAGGCTAAGCCTTCAAACGCAGTGGCTAAAGAAGCTTCAAATGAATCAAAAATGGAGTCGATAGCAATGATATCGTGACTGCAATTTAAGTTCTTTGCTAATGCAATAGCATCGGTAACGGAATGAGAAGAAGAGAATGGGGAGGGTAATAATAGCGTATGAACCTTGTCTGATCCAAGAGCAGCACAAGCTAATGCCACCACTACGGCGCTGTCTATGCCACCAGATGATGCGATGAGCGCATTTTTAAATCCCATTTTATTAAAATAATCTCTAATGCCAAGAATAAGTGCTTGATGAATAGATGCAATAGCATTAGAAGAAATTTGTGGGCTTAGATTTTTTTCGATTTTAGTATCCGTATCAATTAATAAATAAGCTTCTTCAAAGTAATTTGCTTGGGTAATTATCTCCCCAGATGCATTCATAAATAAAGAACCCCCATCAAAAATAAGATCGGTTTGAGCTCCAACAGCATTACAGTAAATTATAGGTAAATCATACTTTTTCGTATTAGCTAAAAGTGTTTGCTTTCTTTTGTCTGCTTGATTAAAATCAAATGGGGAGGCACTTAAATTTATAATATAGTCCGGTTGTTCTTTAGCTAATTGATCAAGAGGCTGTGTGTTGTATTTATGGTTTTGAATATTCCAGATATCTTCGCAAATAGTTACTGCAAATTTTACGTTCTCTATTATTATGCATTGATTTTCAGATCCTACATTAAAATATCGTGCCTCGTCGAAAATATCGTAGGTAGGTAAAAGTGTTTTATGAATAATTTGTTTAATAGCTCCATTATGTATATGGTATGCGCTATTAAATAATCTTTGCGCTGCAGCAGGGCTAGTGCTTTGGTGGGGTGCGCCCAATAGCACATGTATATCAGTAGTGTGGCTTGCTATATCTTGAATGGCTAAGTTGCAGGCATCTATAAAGTGTTGGTGCTCTAATAAGTCTTTAGGAGGGTATCCGCAAATAGCCAATTCTGAAAATACCACTAAAGATGCTTTAACTGATTTTGCATGTTCAATAGCAGCTATTATTTTGGAAGTATTAAAAGAGATATTTCCTATATGATAATTTTGCTGTGCTAATAATACTTTCATAAAAATTTTAATCGTTGTAGAGCAATACACAAAGATACAATTGCTGCGTAAAGAAATTTTATAATTTATAGCTTATTGTTTTATTTTTATTAAAAGGATTAAGTAATTTTGCATTTATGAATTTATTCAAAAACATTGTTTTTTGTTTTGTCATCCTGTTTTTTTCAGCTTGTAATTCGAATAACAATGCCGTTAGTAGTCATTTATTTAATAGAGATAGTTTTCAATCCCTTCGATTAGACCAAGCTATTTTTAAAATAGACACGAATAGCATTGCTGCTAGTTTGCAAGGCCTAAATAAACAATATCCTGTATTTTTACCTTTTTATTTAGATACCTTAATGGGGTTTGGTGTTCATAATAATTATACGGATACCTCAATGGCTATTCAACAAGGTGTTAGGAAATTACTGACCAATCATGATTTTAGAGGTTTGTTTGATACGATTTGGCAACGATATCCTTCCACAAGTATTATCGATGAGAAACTTTTTGATGCATTTCAAAAACACAAATCTCTTTTCCCATCTTTCAAGATGCCACAAGTTATTTATTTCAATTCCAACTTAAATAATTGGGGGGCTATAACCTATCAAGATACGCTCCATACTATTGTAGGCATAGGATTAGATATGTTTTTAGGTCCGCAGTTTCCTTTTTATGCATCTATTGGTGTGCCAAGTTATGCAAGTGCATTTTATACGGCTGAGTTTATTCCTGTTGCCGTAATGAAAGCGCTTTATTTAGATTTGGTGGCGCAATCGGCTAAGGCAACTTCTTTAGCAGAAATCATGATTGATAAAGGAATTGAACAATGTTACTTAGAACAAGTTTTGCCTAAACATTCGGCTGCTTTAAGATTATTATATACACCAGCGCAATGGGATTGGTGTGAACAAGAAGAGGCCAGCATTTATAATTATTTTATCAAGGGTAATTTATTATACGAAAAAAACAGAAATCTAATAGTAAACTATATTCAAGAAGGTCCAACTACAATTGGTATGCCATCAGAAAGTCCTGGTAATATTGCGGCTTACCTTGGCTATAAAATTGTAAAAGCTTATTTATCTAAATATCCCAAAACGACTATTCAACAATTAATCACTTCAAAAAACAAGTTAACCATCCTCACATCAGCAGGATACAATCCCTAAAACAAGTTATGAAAAAACAAATCATCACCCTCGTTATTGCATTATTATGCACTACCGTTACTTCTTTTGCACAATTAACAGAAGTAGAAAAATTTCAAAAGAACTTATCCAATACCAATATCGATACGGTTGCTTGGATGCATTCAGGTACCTTAAATATAGGATGCAATCAAGGTTTTTTGCACAACTGGGCAGCTGGTGGTGAGTTGAGCTCTATTACCTTGTCTGGATTGTTCAGTGGAAACTTAACTCGATATATGCATAAGCATATATGGTCTAATAACTTAGACTTAAGTTATGGCTTATTCTATGCCTATTCTAATTCATTCGTTCCAAGAAAATTAGATGACCGAATCGACTTTACTTCAAAATATGGTTATAAGATAAAACCGAACAAGGATTTTTACTTTACTGCTTTAGCCAATTTCAAAACCCAGTTTACCCGTGGTTTTGATTACGCAGCCACCAATTGGACAAGTAAACCTACCTCCAATTTCTTGTCGCCCGGTTATGTAACCTTAGCCCTAGGTTTTGAGTATAGAAAAGGTAGTCAAATCACCTTTTTCCTATCTCCTTTAGCTGCTCGTATGACTTTAGCAAGTACAGAATTTACTAAACTATTGCCAACAGGAGCATTCGGTATTGAATATGGTAAAACAAGTAGAACGGAACTAGGGGCTTATTTCTCGGGTCGTTATGTTAAAGAGCTTTCTAAAAATATAATTTATAAAACTCGAGTAGATTTCTATACCAACTATTTAGCTAAAAATACAGTGGGTGAAAATGGTCTTATTATTAAGAAGGATAACCCAGGTAATATAGACTGGTTATGGGATAATTTATTGACCTTCAAAGCAAGTAAATTAATCAATGTATCCTTGGCTACTACCTTAATTTATGATAATGATATACCGTATGCGCCAGCTAATGACGCTACTACAGAACCCGGAAATGGTTTGGGTTGGTGGCAAATGAAGCAGATTTTCACCATTGGTTTTCAATATAAATTCAAATAAAGCAAAGAAAAGTGCTTTGTTTGTATAATTAGCCGCAAAGTTGTAACTTGCTTATTCAATTTATTCAGAAAAAGTGTCTGCGTCGTATCAAATAAAATTACCCCAATTCGAAGGTCCTTTCGATTTATTATTGTTCTTTATAGAGCGAGATGAATTGGATATCTACAATATTC
>CAMBYG010000086.1 GCA_945872085.1 Chitinophaga pinensis
CTCACCCTAAGCGGAGCGGGAACTATCACTTTAGTGAATCAGTTAAATATTAGTTCAGGTGCCAATGCTGGAACCGTAATCGTAGGCAGTAACAAAACCCTGCAAACGGGTGGTTATTTACGATTGCAATCAGATGCAGACGGCACGGCGCGTATTGCAGAAAGTGGAGGCACTATTTCTGGTGCTATTACTCAAGAGCGTTATATTCCAAGTAAGTGGTCGAGAAAATGGTCCTTTTTAGCATGTCCCGTTTCGCAATCCTTAGCTACTGCATGGCAACAACAAATTCATATTACCGGACCAGGAACAGGTGGAAGTATGTGCACGAATTATACCAATGCGGGAAGTATGGTAAAACATAGCAATGGGTTTGATGTAACACAAACGAAAAATCCATCTTTTTATACTTATGATCCCATAGCAGATGATTTTATTCCCAATACAAATGGCACTAATTCTTATACCCTTACACCAGGTGTTGGCTATATGGTATTAGTACGCGGAGATAGAAACGATCCTAATGATGGTGGTTGTGCATTATTAGCAGCCAACGATCAAGCGCTCCATACTTCTACACCGGTTACCTTGTCTGCAAAAGGCATTGTGGGGCAAGGAACCATTTCTAAAACCTTACTTCCAGGATATAATTTAGTTGGCAATCCTTATCCTTGCGAATTAGAATTTGACGATTTTGTTTTAGATGCTGCAAATAGTGGACTTATAGAAAATAAATATTGGACGTATTATCCTACTAGTAGCAATTATACGTTCTCTACTTATAGCGCAGGCACCAGTATCAATGATGCTACACCGCAAATTGCTAATGGACAATCCTTTTTGTTACATAATACCTCGGGTGCTACTGCTTCCGTTTCGTTTAAAGAAAGTCATAAGTCGACTTTTACAGACAATGGTAATTTTAAACAAGCTCAAGCATGGAAAGAACGTATACGTTTAGGATTGATAAACCATAAAGGAGAACGATTAGACGAAGTAGTAATTCGCTTTGGCGATAATGCAGCAATTACTAAATCGCTCAATAATTATGATGCAGCTTCTTTAAATGGTGGTCAGCAGTGGATTAAAACATTAAAAGATACTAATGCATTAGCTATTCAAACACTTCCTTTAGGATATGATAGAGATACCGTGGCTATAGCGCTACACGCTCAATACGCAGGAACCTATCAGTTTGTTTTTAGTGAGTATCAAGGATTGGTCAATCAAGAAGTGTATTTGTTAGATCAAGTAGAAAATCTCATTCAAAATGTGAAAGCGCTACCTAATTATACCTTTTCTCTTTCGGCTAATACTACCACCGCCAATCGATTTAAATTACTATTTAATGCAAGCACTACTTCTGTTGCAGCGCTTTCTAATGCAAGCATGAACGGTTATCCAAATCCTACAAATGGTATAATCACCTTAGATGGTAATGGATTAACAGAAGGTCTTTGTAAAATAAAAGTAAGCTCAATAACAGGAGCCGAAGTGTTGCAAACGACTACGTTGTATTTAAAAGGAGCAGGCATACCAATTTCACTAAAGGATCTTGCAACAGGGATGTATGTTGTGGAGCTTACTCAAGAAAATGGCTTCCGTGCTAGACAAAAGGTATTTAAAAATTAGTTGTGCGAAATAAAAAAAACAAAAAATGAAAAGAAAATTCTTAATAGTATGCCTTTTGGCTGTAAGTCAAAGTTTGATTATACAAGCACAAAGTTATGATGGCGATTTAAAAGAAAGCTACAGCGATGATGCAATTGATCATAGCCTTATCGATGTAAATAATCAATTTGAATTAAAATATAAATTTCTCAATACGGCAACGTATCATCTAGCGTCTGATAAATCTGGAGAAGATATTTGTGCTGAAATTTCAAGTCCATTGCGCTCCACATTTTCTTTTGAAAATGAAGGCACAGCATTGGGAGGGATTCCCGACCCCTTACCCGACACACCCATAGACAGTACTATTTATGTGCTGTTGATTGGGGTGCTGTTGTATGGCTATGTTGCTTTTCGTAAAGAAAAAAAATTGCGATGGTAAGTGTTTATGGTAATAGAAGTTGATAATAGAGAATAGATTTAATAATAAGTAGCTGAGGCTTGTGTCTTGGTAACTGATAAGTATCATTGTTAAAAGCAATGATTGTCAGTTGTAGATTTGTTTATATGTAGTTTATTTGGGTATTTTTTTAAATGACCCTTATGCAAATAGAACAAATTTATACCGGCTGTATTGCCGAAGCAGCTTATTACTTAAAAGCTAATGGAGAAGCCGCTATCGTAGATCCCTTGCGAGATACGCAACCCTATTTAGATCGCCTCGAGCGAGACGGGGTAACTTTAAAATATATTTTTGAAACACATTTTCATGCCGATTTTGTTTCGGGTCATATCGATTTAGCTAAAAAAACGGGCGCTACCATTGTATACGGACCAACAACGATGAACACTGCATTTGAGAAAAAGGTAGCGCAGGATGGAGACGTATTTCCTTTAGGAGCTAGTAGCATTCAACTGATTCATACGCCGGGGCATACTATGGAAAGTAGTTGTTATTTATTAAAAGATGAGCAGGGGAAAGAACAAGGCATTATTACGGGCGATACCTTATTTATTGGCGATGTTGGCCGGCCGGATTTGGCACAGCATGTCATTGCCGATTTAACCCAAGATAAGTTGGCACGCCATCTATATCATTCCTTACGCACAAAGCTTATGCCTTTGTCCGATGATTTAATCGTATATCCCAATCATGGTGCAGGCAGTGCCTGTGGTAAGAACATGAGCAAAGAAACAACCGATACCTTGGGCAATCAAAAAAAAACCAATTATGCACTGAATCCTGCTTTGACAGAAGATGAATTTGTAGCTATAGTGCTCAATGGTTTAGCGCGACCACCGCAATATTTCCCTAAAAATGTATTAATGAATATTCAAGGCTATGAAAGCTTAGATACGATTTTAGCAAATGGAATGACGCCTTTAAGTGTAGCACAAGTGGACGTGTTTTCACAAGATGCATCAGTGATGTTATTAGATACCCGTTCGGCAAATGACTTTGCGAATGGCTTTATTCCAGGGAGTATTAATATTGGCTTAGACGGTAATTTTGCAATGTGGGTAGGCGAGTTGATTGATAATCTAGATCAAGCTATTGTAATCATTGCCGAGAATGAAGTGCAAGTAAAAGAAAGCATTGTTCGTTTATCAAGAGTCGGTTACGATCATAGTATTGGCTATTTACAAGGCGGATTTGAAGCTTGGCAAGTAGCTGGCAAAACCATAGATAAAGTACAGCGCATCACCGCCCATCAATTATCAAGTAGGTATCAGCAAGCCCCTATGCCTATTTTTGATGTGCGCAAAACGAGCGAATATCAATCCGAGCATTTAGTAGCAGCGCATACTATTCCTTTAAATGATTTGGAATTTCAATTAGAACAATTGCCCAAAGAGCAAGACTTTGTTGTGCATTGTACAGGGGGCTATCGCAGCATGATTGCCGCTTCTTTATTGAAAAAGAAAGGCTTTCAAAATTTTGTAGATGTGATAGGTGGGTTTGCAGCCATTAAAGAAACAGATTTGGCAATAACCGATTATGTTTGTCCGAGTACTTTGTTGTAAAAT
>CAMBYG010000087.1 GCA_945872085.1 Chitinophaga pinensis
TTTACCACCCGCGAAAACGTATTTTTAGCGGAAGTATTTATAGCCATGGGTAAATCTAAAGAGGCCTTACCCAATGAGAAAGAAGCAAAATCGGTAGAAGCCTACTTTAAAAAGACTTACCCGAATATGGACTTTACAAGAGTGTATGCAAGTGATATGAAAAAAATGATAAAATGGTTTGCGCAACTACAAAAGCATAAGGTAGAACCTACCTTGCCTGAGGCGGATGACGAGGCTGAAGCAGAAGAAGCAAAGGCATAGGCCTTTGCTGATGACAGAGTAACACTTCTTTAAATTAACCTCTCCTAACTTATATAAAAAGCTTACCTAACCTAGGGTAAGTTTTTTTTTATCCTTAAATTGCAATACCATCAATTGTTATAAATAGCGATTGCAAAAAAATATACATGAAAAAAATACTGCTCATTATTGCGCTTTGCTTTTTATTTATTGGACAAGGCATTACGCAAAGCAGGGGAGAAAAAAAATGGATTAGAAATCAATTCAAGCAATTGTCATTAGAGCAGAAGATTGCTCAATTAATGATTATTAGAGCGCATAGTAACTGGGATGTCAAAAAATTAGACACCCTAACAGAGTTGATTAAAACATACAATGTAGGTGGTTTATGTTTTTTTCAAGGAGGTCCAGTGAGAGAAGCTATGCAAACAAACTATTATCAATCAATTGCTAAAACCCCACTACTTATTAGTATGGATGCAGAATGGGGTGTAGGTATGAGACTAGACAGTGTTGAAATATTTCCAAGACAACTTTCTTTAGGCGCTATTTCATCTGATCATTTAGTGTATCAAATGGGAGCCGCTGTGGCAGCTCAATGTAAAAGATTAGGCATACAAGTAAATTATGCGCCAGTTCTAGATATCAATAATAATCCAAGCAACCCTGTTATTAACGAAAGAAGTTTTGGTCAAAATAAACAAAGAGTTATACAACATGGAATTGCCTATATGAAAGGCATGCAAGATAATGGCGTGATGGCCACTGCTAAACATTTTCCTGGACATGGTGATGTATCGGTTGATTCTCATGTAGATATTCCTATTATTAATAAAAGCATGGAGCAACTAACAGAAATGGAACTAGCTCCTTTCAAAGCCCTGATTGATGCAGGAATTGAATCGGTGATGGTAGGGCATTTATCGGTGGCTGCTATTGACAACAGACCTAAGTATGCTACTTCTTTATCTTCAAAGGCCGTTCATGATTTACTAAAAAAAGATTTAGGCTTTAAAGGCATTACAGTCACAGATGCTTTAGATATGCAAGCGATTAGTAATTATTTCCCACAAGGAGAAGCCAATGTGCAAGCCCTACTTGCTGGCAATGATATGCTTTGTTTACCTGGCGACATTGGAGCCTCTATTGAAAAAATAAAATTAGCCATTAAAGAAAGGCGCATTCGTAAAAAAGATATTCACCAAAGAGTTAAAAAAATATTAGCAGCAAAATATAAATATGGCTTGCCTAATTTTCAACCCATTGATACCACTAATATTGTTGCTGATTTAAACAAATCGGTAGGGGCCATTAAATCTCAAATGGCAGCGCAGTCACTTAGTTTTGTAAAACCTAGCGCAGGGTCTAGTGTGGGACTTCAAAAAAAGACAGCCTATATTGCCTTAAATCTTGCAAATCCAAATTTGTTAACTAAAACACTTACGGAAAAATACGGTTTTCAAATATTTTATATCAATGCTAAAGATAGCAGCGTACTTGAAACAGTCAAAAAATCGGTAACTCAGTTTGATCAAGTTATTGTGGGTTTACATAATTATAATCGTAAGCCTGCTAATCATTTTGAAATACCCACTCAAATGATTCAATTTTTAAATGAAGCGCATCCTGCCAATTGGTTTCATTTGATATTTGGTAACCCTTATGCAGTAGGTGAATTTAGTAAAATTCAAAATATTTTATTTGCCTACGAAGACAACACCTTTACACAAGAAGCTGTACTTCATTGGATCGAAGGTAAAATACAAGCTACAGGCGAGCTACCTGTTACAGTCAGCGAGGACCTACCCTATGGTACAGGAAGTCATCCCTTGGAATCTAGTACAAGTATCAAAGCACCCACTGCGCCTAATTTATCTTTTATTGATGTAATGGTAAAAGAGGCCATTGATAAAAAAGCCATACCAGGTTGTCAAATATTAGTGGCAAAAAATAATAAAATTATTTTCAATAAAGCCTATGGTTATACTGCAGGTGAAGGTTCTGCACCTGTTAGCTTAGATACTTATTACGATTTAGCTTCATTGACTAAAGTAAGTGCTACGACCGTATCTATTATGAAATTGGTAGAAGAAGGAAAAGTAGATATCAATAAAACCATTGGAGATTATTTACCCTGGGTACTAGGCAATGAAAAAGCGTCCATTACTTTAAAGGATTTACTACTACATCAAGCAGGCTTATACCCTTATATCAAGTTTTACGAAGCGTTATTAAGCCCCACAGGGGAATACCTCGATGGGCTCATTACAAAAATTCCCGACAATAGTCATCATAAAATGATTACTCCCTCTAAATATTTATTAGATAACTGGGAAGACAGCATTAAAAATACAATTTTAAGAAGCCCAGTAACCACCCCTGGTAAATATGTATATAGTGATAACGATTTTATTTTCTTAGGGCTCATTATAGAACAAGTAACAGGAATGAGTTTGCAAGATTATACAACTCAACAATTTTATGCACCATTAGAAATGGAGTCTACCGGATTTTTACCTTTAACAAAAACAACCTTGAATAATATTGCTGCCTCTGAAGTGGATAACTACTTCCGTCATGAATTAATTCAAGGCGCCGTGCATGATGAAGGCGCATCAGTCATGGGAGGCATTGCAGGTCATGCAGGTTTATTTAGCAATGCAAGCGATTTAGCTAAATTATATCTCATGCTTTTAAATAAAGGCTCCTGGAATGGAAAAAATTATTTCAATCAAAGTACAATAGATTTATTTACTGCTTATAATACCGATAACAGTCGTCGTGGTTTAGGATTTGATAAACCCGAAAAAAATAATGCGACTGCTAAAGATCCTTACCCTTGTTTAAACGCCTCCCCTAGCACTTATGGTCATACAGGTTTTACAGGCACTTGTGTATGGGCCGATCCTGAAAAAGATTTATTATTTATTTTTCTATCCAATAGGGTGTATCCTAGTAGAGACAATAAAGCTTTTAGCGAGTCAAATTTAAGAGCTAAAATTCAAGACGCTATTTATGCTTCACTCAACTAAAAAAATATTTAGAAAATGTTTTTTGGGCTTATGTTGGCTTAGCATTTATCTGCAAGCTGCTGCTCAAACACCTATAGGGCCCCTAGGACAATGGAGAGAGCATTACAATAATAAAAGTGTACAGCATTTAGCAAAAGGTACTATTTTGTATGGCGCAACGACGAATCAAGTATTTAGTATGGATGACAAAAATACTATTCAATTTCTAGGCAAATCGAATGGATTACATGAAATAGAAATTGCCGCCATTGCTTGGGACCCAATACAGTCGCAGTTAATGATTGCTTATAAGAATAGTAATATTG
>CAMBYG010000088.1 GCA_945872085.1 Chitinophaga pinensis
TTCTTCTCCTTGTTCTTCATCAGCAGCTTCTTTATTTTCAGCACGCTCTTGAAGACCTTCCATAATAGCAGCAGTTAAGTAATTAGTGATAATTGCAATAGATTTGCTAGCATCATCGTTAGAAGGAATAGAGAAATCTACTTTAGATGGATCACTATTAGTATCAACCATAGCAAATGTAGAAATTCCTAAACGTTTAGCTTCTGCTAAAGCAATATGCTCGTGACTAATATCAACGATGAATAAAGCAGCTGGAGTACGACCCATTTGAGAGATACCACCTAATACTTTTTCCATTTTTTCTTTACCACGAGTCAATGTTAAACGTTCTTTTTTAGTTACACTATCCAAAGTACCGTCATTCAACATTTTCTCAATGCTTTGCATTTTCTTAACGCTCTTACGGATCGTTTGGAAATTGGTAAGCATACCACCTAACCAACGTTCTGTAACGAAAGGCATATTAACTTTTGCAGCAGCTTCAGCAACGATTTCTTTTGCTTGCTTTTTAGTTGCAACAAACATGATTTTTTTACCGCTTTTAGCGATTGATTTAAGTGCAGCAGCAGATTCTTGTAAACCTTCTATTGTTTTGTTTAAATCTATGATGTGTATACCATTTTTTTCAGTGAAAATGTATGGTAACATTTTTGGGTTCCATTTTTTCTTAAGGTGACCAAAATGTACGCCAGCTTCCATAAGTTGCTGATGTAGGCTTTTATTTTCTTCCATTGTAGTAAGTTCTTGTAGGTTAAAAAATTTAGTAAGCGGGAGCGACCATTAACGTTTAGAGAATTGGAAGCTTCTACGTGCTTTGCGTTTACCGAATTTCTTACGTTCAACCGAACGAGGATCACGACGCATTAAGCCTTCTTTTTTCAGTGCAGGACGGAACTCAGGGTTCACTTCGCATAGTGCACGAGCAATACCTAATTTGATTGCTTCTGCTTGTCCTTTTGGTCCGCCACCTTGTACATTTACTACCACATCAAAAGATGCTCTAGCATCAATAGTTTTGAAAGGTAATTCTACTTGGTTTTGTAAGTACATAATGGGGAAATACGCTTTGTATTCTTTTCCATTTACTGTGATACTGCCTGTACCTTTGCTCATATATACGCGAGCAACGGCTTCTTTACGGCGACCTACAGCGTTATTTTGTTTTTCCATGTATGTGGATGTTAAAGCTGTTTACAATTAATTTATTTAGTAATATTTTTAGGTTGTTGTGCTTTGTGTGGGTGTTCTGCACCTTCGTATACAAATAGTTTTTTGTACATAGCACGTCCTAAACGATTTTTAGGTAACATACCTTTCACTGCTCTTTCTACTACAACAACCGGACGACGATTCAACAACTCACGAGCTGTTTCACCTTTTTGACCTCCAGGATAACCAGAAAACGTTAAGTATTCTTTGTCATCTAATTTGTTGCCAGTAAATTTAACATGCGCTGCATTGGTTACGATTACATAATCACCACAATCGAAATGAGGTGTATAATACGCTTTGTTTTTACCGCGTAAAATATGTGCAATTTGTGTGCACATACGACCAACCGTTTGGTTAGTAGCATCAACAAGATACCAATCGCGTTTTACGATTTGTTCGTTTGCTGATTTTGTTTTAAAACTTAAGTGTCTCATCTAGTTTAATATTTATTTTAATCCGTTTTTGGATCCAAATTTTGTTTTTCACAAATAAATGGAGCGCAAAGGTAACGGGCTTTAAACAGTTAACCAAGAAAAAAGACAATTATTTTTATAGCATCTTTATAATTTATTGATAATCAATAAAAAAATTATTTAAAATTTTTACTAATGCCATATTACGTCCCTTTTATTTACTTTTAAATATCCCTGTGAAAATATTAACAAGGGTTGGAATGCGGATTTAGGTTTACCCATAACTTCATTGTTAATTATTCTTAACATTAATAATCGGTTTCCAAAGTTCGGCTACTTTTAAAGTATTTAGACGCTATTCAAATAACGATCTTTATTTGTGCTTACCATTAAGTAACACTTCATTTTACAACAGCTTTTCTTGTATACTTTATTGATAATTAAACATAATGTAGATATTACGGGATTTTTTTAGCGTATTACCTTAGCTTACATTACCGTATCGTAATTTGGAGTAGTCAATTTATAACCATACAATTGCAAATAATTTATAAATCAATGTAAATAAACATAATATAAATATAAAATTAATAATTATATAATTTTTTTAACGAAAACTTTGCATTTACAACAAATTCGCTCTAAATTTAACTCAAATTTCATAATAGCAATTTTATAATTGAACAAAAGAAAAAATTAAAAACATGAAAAGAATTTTGCTACTGCTTACAGTGCTCGTTTCAATAAGCTCTCAAGCTCTTATTGCACAAACACACAAGTTATCAGGTCGTGTATTAGATGAAAATGGTCAGCCTTTACCTGGCGCAACCATTGTTGTTAAAGGATCTAACATAGGAACTGTTGCTGATGACAACGGTAACTTTGTTATTAATAATGTTCCTAATGCAGGTGCTAAAATTAAAATTAATTATGCAGGTTATTCGTATGCAGAAGCAGATGCTACTTCGGCTAACGTAAGCATTCGTTTAAACCCATTAGCAAAAGAATTGTCAGGAGTGGCAGTTACTGCATTGGCAATTAGAAGAGAGAAAAAAGAATTAGGTTATTCATCAACTTCTTTGAGTTCTGAAGAGCTTAACAGTGGTAACCAAGTAAATGCCCTTTCTGCATTACAAGGTAAGGTGGCTGGTGCAAACATCACATCCGCTACTGGTGGTCCAGGTGGATCTACTCGTGTAGTATTACGTGGTGAAAAAACTATTGCAGGTGGTAACAACGCATTAATTGTAGTTGACGGTATCGTTACTAATAATGGAAGTCGTGCTATTGGAAGCAGTTTATCTCAAATTGACTTTGGTAACAGAGGTACAGATATTAATCCTGATGATATTGAAAATATTACGGTATTAAAAGGTGCTGCAGCAGCTGCATTGTATGGATCTGCTGGTGCTAATGGCGCTATCATGATTACTACTAAAAGTGGTAAAGCAAGAAAAAAAGACAAAATGGAAGTTATGTATTCTACAGACTACACCTTGTCTTCTGTTTTAAAATATCCTGAGTTTCAACATACCTATGGCCAAGGTGATACTCATGGTGTAATTGATGATAGAAGAGAGAATTTTTCTTGGGGATTACCGTTTGACGGTGTAACTAGAGCTTGGGGGCAAGTGATTAATGGTAAACAAATGGTTAAACCTTATGTTGATTTGCCAGATAATGTAAAAAGCTTCTACAATACCGGTACTACCTTCCAGAATAATGTTTCTTTATCTAAAAACTTAGATAAATCATCTTTCTTTTTGTCCTTAAATACGCTGAACAACAAAGGGGTAACGCCAAATACCTTTTATGATAAATATAGTATCCGCTTCAATGGCAATATAGAATTAAGCCCTAAAGTATATGCAATTGCTAATATCAATTATATTAATATTAGCTCTCGTGCAGAGCAAATGGGACAAGGTAACGGAGG
>CAMBYG010000089.1 GCA_945872085.1 Chitinophaga pinensis
ATTGGGTATTGAGCTTGGATTTAAAGGAACAGATGAGGCAGAGCAAGGATATGTTTTAAAAAATAATGGCTCTTATAATTTAAAAGAAGATCAAGTAGTAATTAAAGTAAATCCTAAATATTATCGACCTACCGAAGTGGATTTATTAATTGGCGATCCTACAAAAGCTATGACTAAATTAGGATGGAAGCCTAAGTATGATTTAGCAGCTTTGGTGGAAGAAATGGTAGCTAGTGATTTAGAGATATTTAAGAAAGAATTGTTGTTAAAAGAAAATGGATATACAACAAGTAAAGAAAGCGAATAGTATTATGGATAAATCAGCTAAAATATATATTGCTGGACATAGAGGAATGGTGGGTTCTGCAATTGAGCGTAAGCTGAATGCGTTAGGCTATCATAATCTCATTCATAGAACTTCAGGTGAGTTAGACTTAAGAAATCAACAAGCGGTGAACGATTTCTTTTCAATAGAAAGACCAGATTATGTGATTTTAGCTGCTGCTAAAGTGGGGGGCATCCATGCCAATAATACATACAGGGCAGAATTCATTTATGATAATATAATGATGGAGGCAAACATAATACATGCAGCCTATTTGAATAAAGTCAAGAAATTATTGTTCCTTGGTTCATCATGTATTTATCCTAAAATGGCGCCACAACCATTGAAAGAGGAATATATATTAAGTGGATATTTAGAAACGACCAATCAGCCTTATGCAGTTGCTAAAATAGCTGGCATTGAAATGTGTGATAGCTTCCGTGTACAGTATGGGTGCAATTTTATATCTGCAATGCCAACTAATTTGTATGGCACAAACGACAATTACCATCCTGAAAATTCACATGTTCTACCAGCATTAATACGTCGTATAATACTAGCTAAAAAGAATAATGATTCTGTTGTTACTATTTGGGGTACAGGTTCGCCGCGTCGTGAATTCATGCACGTGGATGATCTATCAAATGCTTGCTATTTTTTACTACAAAATTATAATGAAGCTGGCCTGATAAATATAGGTTGGGGTGAAGATGTTTCAATTAAAGAACTTGCCGAAATGATCGCTGTTGAAGTTGGTTATACCAGTGCACTTGAATTTGATGCTACTAAGCCCGATGGCACACCTCGTAAGTTATTAGATACTACAAAGATTAATAAATTAGGATGGATTCCATCAATTAAACTGCAGGATGGGATAAGAAGGACTATTGAAGAGGTAAAGGATCAGTTTTAAATTATTGATAATAATTTTATAAAAAAGCCAGGATCATTCCTGGCTTTTTTATTTTCCTCCCTTCGCAACATCTCCAGGCGCTAACAACCTTGCATGATCCAATAGCTCCACAATCGCCATGGTTTTTCTTGTCTTTAAATCACTTAATCCTTTTATAATAGAGTAGGAGTCTTTCAATAAATAAAACACATTAGTAGTGAGGTTTAAGCTTTTCGGCTGTTTGTATAATGTAGGTGCTATTTGATTTTGATACAAAGCATCAATGTCTGCAAAACTCGCTACATGCGCTGCTATAGTTTGATTACTTGCCATATTCAATATTGGTCCTTTTTGAGCATAACACCATGTGTCTAATTGTTTAAATGTTTTAGGACTATTTTGTGTGATGAGTGTGCTGCTTAATTGGTACACAAATCCATCTACCTTCCAGCGCATGGTATTGTAAATTGCAAGAGCACTATCCTTTTTTTGGGGATTAGTTTCATTTTTGATTTGCGTAGTTAAATACAATTCGGTACTGTATTTAATTTCAATGAGTCTGCTTATTAGGCCTTGTTGGGGCTGCGCTTGCGCAGCCCCACAGTTAAATACCAGTATCATCACCAAACTAACCATCTTTATTTTAGACCTATTAGATTTTAAATTCATTTTCATGTTTGTAAATTTTTATTGAAAGAATTTCTCCGTCCTCAACAACCCCTCACTCTGTGGATTTTGATCATAGTCATTCTCCATTAAATCGATGTTCACGTATTTTACAATGTCCTGCATGCTTGCATCCTGCCCGTATTGGCTTAGGTTCTTAATTAAGTAATGGGTAAAAGCCCCATTAAACCGATTATTAATATACGCGTCGGCGCTTAACTGATGCGAGGCACAGCCACTTAATAATGCACCATGTAATGGGATGGGTTCGGCACTGAGGCTAGCTGCTGGGATAGTCATTCCTTGTTCTGGTGCATGATTGAATCTTCGGAACCTGGTATCGGGAGCAATATGCTGCTTTCTGGACAGATCCTCAGAGTGGCAACTATCCGATATCCATACAAAATGCACGCCCTTGGGGATGGTAGCAAAGATCTTGGCAAATTCTTTGTCGCTAATGGCCGTGTTGGTGGTATCTGCATCACTAAAGTCATAAGGGCAGATAATCTCATCCAAGCCGTCTTTTTCAAATACATGACCTTTGGTAGGCAACTGTGCACCATGTCCACTATAATGAAACAGTATTTGATCTCCTGCATTGGCTCCCAATAGCAACCAATTTAAATGATCTAAAATACCTTTTTTAGTGGCTCTACTGTCGGTCAATGTTTTGATATTTTCTTTTGCATAGACTTTGTTTTTGGAAGCAATAAAATATTCCATATCTACAATATCATTAATGCATCCCCTTAAATTTTTATTGGGATTTGGATAGGCATTGATCCCTACAAGTAGTGCTTTATTATTCATACATAAATGGTTTGGTTGATTAAATCTAGGATTAAAATAGGCCGCACCAAATTATAATTTTACATTTATGAAGGTGGATGAGATGCTTATATAGAAAGAATTCTAGGCGATTGTTGCAAACAATTGATACGCTTGATTCACTACTTTTTTCTCATTGAAAATATTCTAAAAAATAATTTATGATACAAACTAGTCGCATGTCTTTATTTAAGAGTTTATTGCTTTTTTGCATTGCTTTTGTTTTATTTTTTACTACGGCACCTATTGGTTTTATGTATGCGGTGATCCGTCAAAGCTTGGCAAAAAGAGTACACTCCTTAACTGTATATTTTTTAGAACTGGCATTGGCTTTAGACAATGCGGGCAATGTACTGATGCAACATGTGTTAAACGATGCGCTCTTAATTAAAAATCAAAATACCTATTTGTTTGGGAACAAGATGGAAACCATTAGCAGTGTGATTGGTAAAAACCTAGTCACCCATACCCTTAGTCCAGCGGGACTTTTGTTAAATACCTTTTTACATTGGATTGATAAAGACCATTCCTTGAACTCTATCAATTATGAGGTAAAGCTTTGGAAGGCAAAACAGGCTGCAAATAACCTCTAAAAGCTTGATTATCAATAAATTTATATTATTTATTCATTATTTTGTAAAGGGTGAACGCATTTTGAACCCTTTTGCTCCCTAACTTTACATAAGATTAACTAGATTTAATTCACCTCTTCAAACCCACCCCCCTAAGATTTGATAGATCATAAAAATAAGTATGTTTAAGATTAACAATTTTAGCATTGTACCTAAGTATGTAATTTTTTTATTAGACTTAGGCGC
>CAMBYG010000090.1 GCA_945872085.1 Chitinophaga pinensis
TATGGGGGATACAGGAAGTTTGGCTTTAGGAGGTATCATTGCTTCATTGGCGATCATTGTTCGTAAGGAATTATTGATTCCAATTTTTTGCGGCGTGTTTTTAATAGAAAACTTAAGTGTCATCATTCAAGTAGGCTACTTTAAATACACAAAGAAAAAATACGGAGAAGGACGCCGTGTGTTTTTGATGAGTCCATTACATCATCATTATCAAAAGAAAGGGTTTCACGAAAGTAAAATTGCTGTTCGTTTTTGGATCATTACCATCTTATTAGTCATCACTTCTATCCTAACCTTAAAAACAAGATAAATTGGCTACAAAGATTGTCATATTGGGTGCAGGAGAAAGCGGTGTAGGCGCTGCCTTGCTAGCAAAGCAAAAAGGATACAATGTATTTGTGTCTGATGCAAGTGCGATCAAGCCAATATTTCAATCAGAACTAGAAGCGAATGGGATTCCGTTTGAATCAGGCAGGCATGATATGGAAAGAATATTAGAAGCGGATGAAGTCATGAAAAGCCCAGGGATACCAGAGAAGAATGAATTGGTAAAACAAATACGTGCAAAAGGAATCCCTGTAATTAGTGAAATCGAGTTTGGGTATAGATATAAAGGGAATAGTAAAATTGTTGCCATTACAGGAAGTAATGGTAAAACCACAACGACCTCTTTGTTATACCATATCTGTAAAACGGCAGAACAAGATGTAGCGATTGTGGGCAATATTGGATTCTCTTTTGCAAGACAAATTGCAATAGATCCAAAAAAACTATATGTAATTGAAGTAAGCTCATTTCAATTAGATGATATAAAAACCTTTAGACCAGATATTGCGATTCTATTAAATATTACGGAAGATCATTTAGACAGATACAATTATCAATTTGAATATTATATCAAAAGCAAGTTTAGAATTATTGAGAACCAAACCGAAAAAGACTGCTTTATTTATTGCATAGACGACGAAGTCGTTGTAAAACATCTAGAACTACTAACCACCAATACTAACCTACTACCATTTTCTATGAAACAAGAACTAAAAAAAGGAGGCTACATCAAGAACGAACAAATGATGTTAAAAATCCAAGAAGAAAGAGTGACAATGAGTATTTATGATTTTGCTTTAAAAGGCAAGCATAATGCTTATAACACAATGGCTGCAAGCATTGCTGCATCCACTTTAGGTATCAGAAAGGAAAAAATCCGCGAAGCAGTAAGCAATTTCCACAACTTGGAACACCGAATGGAATTTGTTGCCACTGTAAAAGGCGTTGATTTTATCAATGACAGTAAAGCCACCAATGTCAATAGTACCTGGTATGCTTTAGAGAGCATGCAAAAGCCTACTATTTTGATTCTAGGAGGTGTAGATAAAGGCAACGATTATGCTTTAGTGGCAGATCTTGTAAAAGATAAAGTAAAAGCCATTGTTTGTATGGGAACGGACAATTCAAAATTAATTGAATTCTTTAAGGGTAAAGTGGATCATTTTATTGAAGTTGATTCTGCAAAAAAAGCAGTGAACGCTTCCTTTAAATTAGCCGAAAAAGGGGATGTAGTATTATTGAGTCCAGCTTGCGCAAGTTTTGATTTATTTAAAAACTATGAAGACAGAGGGCAACAATTCAAAGAAAGCGTAAAAGAATTATAATCATGTTCAAAGAAACCACAGATAAGTTATTTTCTCAAATGCCTTCTATTGGAGGGATGAGGGAACATCTAGACCAAAGAACTAGAGGGGATAAATATATCTGGGGTTTAGTCATCTTATTATCACTGATCTCTATATTGGTAGTATATAGTGCAACTGGTTCGTTGGCATATAAAATGTATCGTGGTAATACAAGTTTCTATTTGTTTAAGCAAATCATATTTACATTAATTGGTTTGTTAGTGGTGTTTGGTTTACATAGGGTCAATTACACTGTTTTTTCACGGGTAGCTACTATATTATTTATTTTATCTGTGCCCTTACTAATTTATACTTTATTTTTTGGAGCTAAAATTAATGAAGGTAGTAGATGGATTAAATTACCCATTATTAATTTAACGATTCAAAGTAGTGATGTGGCTAAATTGGCTTTATTCATCTACTTATCAAGGGTGCTCAGTAAGAAGCAAGAAGTGATTAAGGATTTTAAAAAAGGATTTTTACCAGTGATTATTCCGGTATTCATTATATGCGGTTTAATCATGCCTGCAAATTTATCAAATGCATTATTGACAGGTGCTACTTCTTTACTTTTATTATTTATTGGAAGAGTGAGCTTTAAACATATTTTATTAACGATTGGAGTGGCGATGATTCCAATTGTAATTATCATTAGTGTAGCGATTGCGACACATAATGCCAATCAGGGTTCAATAGATTCAGAAAAACCAATTATTGCTGAGTCATTAAAGAATTGGGGACGTTTTGGAACTTGGGTGAATCGAGTACAGGATTTCATGTACGCAAAAGACAATGAAGTGCCATATCAGGTGCAACAAGCAAAAATTGCGATTGCGAATGGGGGCATATTTGTTGGACTTGGTCCAGGGAATAGTCAGCAAAGAAATTTTTTACCGCAGGCGTATAATGATTTTATTTATGCAGTGATAATCGAAGAGTATGGATTATTAGGTGGGGCATTCATCATCTTTATTTACCTCGTGTTTTTATTTAGATGTATCCGAATATTTAGAAAGTGTCCCTATGCATTTGGTGCTTTTTTAGCACTAGGATTAAGCTTTACATTAATTATTCAAGCAGTCGCCAATATGGCGGTGAATGTGGCCATTGTGCCTGTGACTGGAGTGACTTTGCCACTGTTAAGTATGGGTGGAAGCTCTTTTATATTTACTTGTTGTTCGATAGGTTTGATTTTAAGTGTCGCAAGAAATGTGGAGCAAATGGAAGGCAAGGCACCTGTTGAAACTGAGATTGAAATTCCTAACGAAAATATTGAGCCTGTAAATGTCTAATCCAATACATACTCCTTTGCGTATCATCATCGCTGGCGGTGGGACAGGTGGACATATCTTTCCAGCCATTGCTGTAGCGCAGGCTATACAGAAGTTACAGCCTGATGCTAGTATTTTATTTGTAGGTGCTCAAGGGAAAATGGAAATGGAGAAAGTGCCACAAGCTGGATATCAAATTGTAGGATTAACGATTGCAGGTTTTAATAGACAACATATTTTTAAAAATTTGACATTGCCATTTAAGTTGATAAAAAGTTTTATTCAAGTTAAAACTATCTTCAATCAATTTAAACCGAATGCCGTATTTGGCGTAGGTGGCTATTCAAGTTTCCCCGTTTTAAAATATGCCCAAGCAAGGGGAATACCAACTTTCATACATGAGTCCAATGCATTTGCTGGAAAAGCCAATCAATGGTTGGGGGCGCGTGCAACAAAAATATTTACTGGCACAAAAGGGATGGAAG
>CAMBYG010000091.1 GCA_945872085.1 Chitinophaga pinensis
TCAAGTCCGACTGGTCAAAGAAAGGATGCCCACCTTCTGGAATTAGTTGTAAAATTACTTTCAATAACCTTTCTATATCGCTGTTATTCAATGCACTAATAGAAATTATCTTAGAACAATAAGGCTTAGATTTGAAATAAGCATTTGCCTCTTTTACCCTGCCGCCTTCTGCCAAATCCGACTTATTCATGACCACAATACAAGGCACTTTAAGCCTTAAAGCAGTAAACATAGCGTCTATTTCGTCAAAATCATCCCTTACATCCACCATTAAAAGCCCAAGATCTGCATCTTCCAAGGCAGATTTGACTGCCCCCATCATCTTCTCATGTAACTTGTACTTAGGATCAATGATCCCTGGTGTATCCGAGAAAATGATTTGATACTCGTCTTCCTTGTTCAAAAAGGCTTTGATTCTATGTCTTGTAGTTTGGACCTTAGAGGATACAATAGCCATCTTCTCGCCCATAATGGCGTTCAGTAAAGTGCTCTTTCCTGCATTAGGCTTACCAAATATGTTCACAAAACCGACTTTCATTCCTTTTCTTTAATAATACAAACTTACGACAAACAAAATCCGCTCTCGATAGGAATCGGGAGCGGGATTAGATGTTGCGAGGGAAGGGATCGAACCTCCGACCTTCGGGTTATGAGCCCGACGAGCTACCGCTGCTCTACCTCGCGATGTTTGGACGGCAAAGATAGGCGTTTATTGCTTCTTGACCAAGTTTATACTCGTTATATTGAAACTAGCGCAGAACGGGGGTTTTTGATGAACATTCATAATTGCGCTTAAAAAGTTGAAAATAGAGTTACACAAATCAGAGGAATTTTTTGCAAGCATAAACCACCAAAATGATTTAAATTGAAATAGCTAATTTTTAACCAAAACATATCTTATGAAAAAGTATCAATTACTCTTATTTGTCTACCTATTACCCCTTATTTTACTGGCACAAAAAAATTGGAGCCCAGAACAAGTATTAAAAATTAAAAATGTAAGTAGTGCGCAAGTTTCTGGTGATGGAACCAAGGTAGTGTATACCATTAGAGAAGCTATGATGACAGATGATAGAAGCGAATATATCAATCAAATATGGATAAGCGCTATTGATGGATCTAATGCTAAACAATTAACAACTGGAGATAAAAACAATTCAAACCCTAAATGGAGCCCCGATAATAAATCTATTGCCTTTACTTCCTCTCGCGATGGAAAAAATAATGTTTACATTTTGCCAGTGGCAGGTGGAGAAGCAGAAAAAATTACAGATGCTAAAGGAGGCGTAAGTGATTTTGAATGGAGCAATGATGGAAATAAAATTGCTGTCATAGTAGCAGACGCTGCAACAGATAAAGAAGAAAAAAATAAAAAAGCAAGAAACGATTGGTATATCTGGGACACAGAATTAAAGCAAAACCGATTACAAGTTTATTGGATCCATCACAAAGATTCTTCTCAAAAATATATGCAAAAATTATTGACGAAAGAAAATATTTCTGTGTATGCATTTGATTGGAATGCTGATGGAACAAGCATTGTATACAGTTATGGTAAGTCTACCAAGGCCAATGACAATAGCTATAGCGATATAGCATTAATCAATATCGAAACTGGTGTCGTTAAAAATATTGCCAATACCCCTGCTGGAGAATCTGCTCCTCAGTTTAGTCCAGATGGAACTTTGATTAGTTATTATTGTACTGAAAACCCGAATGATTGGCCGGGTGCAAAACATGCAAAAATTTATGCTGTAGCAGATGGAAAAACATGGCGATTAAAAGCAACGCCGAATGAAGATGGAAGTATTTTGGGTTGGACAGCAGATGGAAAAAATATTCTATGGTCAGAAGCCAATAAAACAATGACTAGTATTTATACATTAAGTGTGGATGGGAAAAATATTACTGAATTAAGTAAGGGTGAAAAAAATTATATCGGGGCTGCTAAAATAAATGCATCGCATACTTATATGTCATTCACTTTACAAAACACATCACAGTTTCCTGAGTTATATGTAAGTAAATTAAACGAGTATGCTCCCCTAAAAATTACTTCTATTAATGCAAACAATACTTCATTGCCAATAGGTAGAACCGAAATTATTAAATGGAAGGGTGCCGATGGTTTAGAGATAGAAGGTTTATTAACTTATCCCTTGAATTATACAGCTGGTAAAAAAGTACCCTTAATTTTAAATATACATGGCGGCCCTGCTGGCAATTTTGGTCAAACGTGTATTGCCACTAATCAGGGTACTTATCCATTAGCCGCTTTAAGCGAAGACGGATATGCTATTTTGAGACCAAACCCAAGAGGATCAAGTGGTTATGGAAGTAGTTTTAGAATGGCGAACAGGCAGGATTGGGGTGGTAAAGATTATATTGACTTAATGAATGGTGTTGATCAGGTAATTAAAATGGGTGTTACAGATGAGACTATGCTAGGTGTAATGGGATGGAGTTATGGGGGGTTTATGAGTAGTTGGATTGTTGGACATACCAATCGTTTTAAAGCAGCTTCTATTGGAGCGCCTGTTGTAGATCTTAGTTTTCAAAATTTGACCGATGATATTGAAGGATTTTTACCTTCTTATTTTAAATCAGATCCATGGAATAATTGGTCAATGTATAGTGAGCATTCCCCATTAAGATATGTTCAAAATGTACAAACACCTGTGTTGTTACAACATGGGGAAGCCGATCAAAGAGTTCCTTTGGGTAATTCTATTATGTTTTACAATGCATTAAGAAGAAGAAATATACCAGTAAAGCTTTTGGTTTTACCAAGACAGCCTCATGGACCTAGTGAACCAAGAATGGTTTTAAAAACAATGCAAACCAATGTAGAATGGTTTGCAGGTATACTTAAGCCATAAAATCTATAAAACTATATCCATTAGCACCAACTTTGAAAAGGTGCTAATGGATATTAAACCTATGCTTTAGTCCCTATGCCTAACGCTTGATGCTCCAGAGCTTTGCATGTCTTTGATAGCGGCCGCACCTTTATAATCTATACTACTTGCGCCAGTGGCATTTACTTTAAGTATACCTGAAACATTTAATTTTACACTGCTTGCACCAGAAGCTTGCACAGAAGCACCTTTAACTAAATAATCATACATTTTCACGCTAGAAGCACCTGATACATTTAGAATCAAATCGTCCCCTGAACCGGATACTTCAAAAGCACAAGCACCTGTAGCTTTTACTGATAATGAATTGGCTTGAACTGTTGCTTTTAAACTAGAAGCGCCTGACAAATCCGCGATTAAAATACCTGCTTTAATATCCCCTTTTAAATCACTCGCTCCCTCAAGATTGATCTTTAATTTTTCAGAACTTACACCATTCACTAT
>CAMBYG010000092.1 GCA_945872085.1 Chitinophaga pinensis
CTCTTTACTCAACGCCATTGCTTTTTCTTCTTCCAGCGCCGTTCTCCGCGAACTGCGTCTGACTTCATACCAAGGTAGAACTCGCGGATATCGTCTTTCTCAAGTAAGGCGGCTGTAGGAAGATTAGTGGTTGCCAATTTAGGATTAACGGGAATTTTAAACACATAGACTTGTGCAGCAATTGAATTTGGATTTTTTTGAAACTGATATCCTGCAAACGTGGTACCAGAGAAATTATCATACAAAGCATTGGTTGTAGCGTAATAGCTACTCTTATGGTCTGGCAATCCTGTGGTTTTAATCGTAATATACGTGCCGTCAGAAGTGATGCTAGACGCACCATATATATTTTTATAGATCTCTGGTACTGTTTCGCTTACCACTGGATTTGTGGTATTATTTGTACTACTTGGGGTGGTAGCTGCGTCTTTGGAACAAGCTTGTAATAATACTAGGGGGAAACAAAGGGTTAAATAAATGAATCTCATATGCTGGTATTTATGCTTTGACCAAAAATAGATTGTAAAGTTTAATTAGGAAAATAAAAGAGATTGAATGACGGCGATTTCTTACAATATGGGGAGTGCATAAATAATGTAAAACTTATTGTTATCTTAATAAGGCTGTATGTATAAATGTCCTAAATTGTAAGTACTAAAACGATGCATATGGTTTGGCGTAAATTTAGCGGCGAAACAATTTCGATACCAATAGCTGAGCATGTAAAAAAGTGTATCGAGGAAGAAACTGCAAAAAATAATAAACTTAAAGTGTATATAGGCACTGATAGTCAAGTAAAACAATCTGTAACAGAATTTGCCACTGTCATCGTTTTTTTAAGAGAGAAAAATGGCGGATTCATGTTTATTCATAATGAGAAAACAAATCAAACGCTTCACATAAAAGAAAGGATGTTACTTGAAGTTTCTAAGAGTGTGGAAATAGCTTATTCTCTTTGTGATTTATTTATTGAACATGATGTAGAGATGGAAGTGCATGCCGACATCAATACCAATAGTCAATTTAAAAGCAATGAAGCGTTGAAAGACGCGATGGGATATATTATGGGGATGGGGTTTGCATTTAAAGCAAAGCCAGATTCATTTGCCAGTAGCTGTTGTGCAGATAAGGCGCTGAATTAATCTTTATAAATAATAAGTTAAAATTAGCTAGGATACTTTTTTAATTATTGTATGCAACCTGAAAATCTATCTTAACTAAGTTATCTACTTTTACAAATAATAAACTGGGTCTTTCCACCTTATAGTCTTCTAATAAAACTGGAAGACTTCCAGTAAACATCCATTTACGATTGACCTTTTCTAGTTTTACTTTGGTCTCAATCATTCGCTCTACTCCATGAAATTGTAATTTACCTTTTACAAGTATGCCGTCTGGGGTATACTGTACATTACTACTGCTAAAAATAATTCTTGGATAAGTTAAGCCGTCTAAGACTTCCATCATATGGCTATCTCTACTAGAGAGGCCGCTATTAAAAGTAGCTACATTCACTACAATTGAAATTTGTTCGATTTCATTTTTTTGTTCATTCCACTTGGTGGCTACTTTTAAATCTTTACTTACCCCCTGCCAACTATGTAATTTGTGCACCATTGAATAAGTGACTGATGAAGCAGTTGTTTCAAAACTTGGATTTTGAAAAAATAACGCTAGAATAAATGAAAGCAATACGTGTAATAACATCATTTAAAATTTAATGACCACCATGGCTGCCCCTAAGCTAAAAAAACTAGTATAGGCTGCTGCTCGGTGATAGGGTTTTAGTGAAGGATTTTTTTCTATTTGAGTCGCTAGAATATTAGTTGCGATCATGCCAGACATATGTGCAATGGCCAACCATTTATGCAATCTAATAGAAGTTAATTTTTTATCTCTTTTGAAAGTAGAAGGTGGAGTGAATAATCCATTGATGGCGGTGAAGCCATAAGATAGGTTAACAGCAGCTCCCAATTTTTCATGCGTTTCCTTTAATCTATACGAACCGTTGTATAGCTGACTTCCAATAATGCCTTGTGCAACCATGCCACCCAGCGTGACAAAGCCACCAATTTGATGCAGTTGTAACATCTTTCTTCTTATCCTTAAATCAATCTTTCTTCTTTCAACTAAATCCTGGGTGCTGCCATACCTGTTTTTTAAAATACCGTTATTGCCCCAAATTAATTGTTGGGTGAATAGCATTTTTTTGGGAGCAATCAATTGACTATCAATTTTTTCATCCACTAAAAGCGTCTGCAATAGTGAATCAGTCTGTCCTTGGACCGTGTTTAGAGCACAAATAAAGATGAGTAAAAAAAATGTCTTCTTCAAAGCTTTATAATTCAAATAGTTACGCATGGGGAATATTTGTTTGTTATACTTCTATTAAATTGCTAAACAAAAGTACCATAACCATTGTTATAATCTAAATTTATTATCTAATTTTATTCTTATGGAAAGAAAAGATTTCATTGAAAAAGTTGGCCTAAGTGCTGCTTCAGTATTGATATTTGGTTGCATGCAAGGATGTTCTAAATCAGACAGCCCTGCTACAACACAACCGCCATCAAATAACAATAACCCACCAACTAGTAAAATTGATTTTACAATCAATATAACAAACAACCCTTATACCGACTTAAATACTGCTGGAGGATTTTATGTAGATAGAACAACTAATATCATCATTGCTCGAACGCTAACCAATGATTTTATTGCAGTGAGTTCTCTCTGTACCCATCAACAAGTTACAATAGATTTCCAACCAAATAGCAATCGATTTTTTTGTTCCGGCCATAACTCCGCATTTAGTACAACAGGTGCTGTGCTCGACGCACAACAACCAGCCAAAGTAGCATTGAAGCAATATAAAGCTATACTCACAGGGAGCAGCCTTAGGATCTTTGACCCACTTAATTAAGCCTCTTTCTTTAATTACACTATATAAAAAAGCCTGCTTTAAATTAACATAGCAGGCTTTTTTATTCACTCATCTTTATTAAAATATAAACTTAGTACTTAAGAAATTAGAATGATGAGAGGAGACGATATCGTTGATGATATGCTTGTTCTCTTCGGTTAATTTTGCAGCCACTAAAGATCTGATAGAAAAAGATCTTAATGCGTCTACCACAGACAAAGTACCTTCTGCACTATCCTTACGTCCTGTAAACGGAAAACTATCTGGACCTCTTTGACATTGACAATTGATATTCACCCTGCTTACTTGATTCACTAATGGATCGATCAAACTTGCCAACTCAGATTGATTTTTTGAGAA
>CAMBYG010000093.1 GCA_945872085.1 Chitinophaga pinensis
AAACTTATCCTGATTGACTTGCCAATAAGAAAAATTGCGGGTGTCTTTCTTTTTACAATTGGTAAATGACAGCAGTAAAAGAACATATAAAATATAGGATAACTTTTTCATGGCTTTATAATTGATGACTAAAACAAATATAATAGTAGTCTCCTCGAACGACTTATCAAAGGAGACTACTACTTAATTTATTTTTGAAATTTAGCATATGCTATATCATTGCCTGCTATTACCTGAACAACATACAAGCCACTTGCCAAAGTACTAATAGCCAGCTCATGTTGGTTGTGGTAGGTAGCCACCACAGCACCTGCTTGATTAAAGAGCTGCACTTGATAAGTGGTCCAATGTGCAGGCACCTCAAAGCTAATAAGCGATGCAGCCGGATTGGGATATACTCGCAATTCACTTATTGTTTTTTTCGCTAGCGCATCTACAGCTGTAATTGTTCTGTAGCTATCTCTATAGCGAATAGTAGCAATGGTTTCTGTAGTACCTGTTTTGTTGGTAGTGATCCACAATAAAGGATAATGCTCGCCATTAGCTAACCATTTGTAATCTACCGAATTTCTTGGGAAGCCAATTTTCATTCCAGCAACCGTGAAGGTATCAATCTCATTAATTTCGGAGCGAATGCGCAAACAATTCACCGGCGTTGTTGCATAAGGAGTTACAATGGTTCCCCATCCATCAACTCGCGTTTTACGTTTTCCATTTTGATCTAAAGCACCTAATGTTGGTATCGTAACAGACAACTTGTAAGTCGATGAATCTACACGATTATAGGTAAGCGGGAAATAATACCACTCGTCTTCATCGGAATAATTGATAGGTGTGGGCAAACCACTTACTTTAGCTGCAAAAGCTTCTGCTACAAAACGAGCTGGATTCGTTTTTTTGCTAAAGAAGGTATACACATCAGTAATGCTAATAGGCAATGGCAATGCAGCTCCTAAATTTAGCGTATCTGCAATTTTATACCCATACGCAGTAGTGGCAATGGTTAATGCATAAAGAGGATTTACACTTAAAGCACTTTTATACTGATCTACACCTTGGGAGATAGGACTAAGGGTACTAAAGTTCCAAACGGTATTAGCGCCGGTTTGTTGTAAATTGATACTGGCTCCAGCCGTAGGAGCAGCGGTGCTATAACGGAGGGTGTCATTGTTGACCGGCATATCACTTGCTGTGATGGTAATTTGCGCTTGCGCAAAAAGGCTTGAAGATAAACAAGCGCTTAAGAATAATAATTTTTTCATAACGTATGATTTTGTTTAACGAATATATGAACAATTTATCTTGAATAGCGCAATTGCTCATAAATTATAGGTCGAGGTTGAGGCAAAGATTAAAATCTAGCTTGAGGTTTAGTAATCTTTGAGATCTTTCACTACGCTAAGCGTAACATAAAAAACCGTGCATGTCATCCTGAGGAACGAAGGATCCCTCACAAGTTTGGAACTTAGCGATTCGTTGCAACTGACGAATAATATCCACCAAGTCTGAGATCCTTCGCAAGCTCAGGATGACAGCCTATAGTAGCAATAAGTTTACAGTGAATTGTTTGCTTGTGTATCTCGGTCTTAACCTCGGTATCTGCCTCAACAATTACATATTTCTTCTATATTGTCCGCCTACTGAAAACAGGGCATTTGTAATTTGACCTAAGGAACAATATTTTACGCTTTCCATTAATTGTTCGAAAATATTTTCATTGCGAATAGAACAGCGCTGCAATTTTTTCAATTCCATAGTGCCATTCCCTTCGTTGCGTTTCCACAAATTTTGTACGGTTTGTATTTGCGCTTCTTTTTCTTCTTCCGTACTTCTGATTACTTCCTGAGGTATAACGGTTGGAGAACCTTTAGCACTCAAGAAGGTATTCACGCCAATAATAGGATACTCGCCGGTATGTTTAAGGGTTTCGTAATACAAACTTTCTTCTTGTATTTTACCACGCTGATACATCGTTTCCATAGCGCCTAATACGCCACCACGTTCGGTGATGCTATCAAATTCTGTTAATACGGCTTCTTCTACCAAGTCTGTAAGTTCTTCTATAATAAAAGAACCTTGTAATGGATTTTCGTTTTTAGCTAAGCCCAATTCTTTATTGATAATTAACTGAATAGCCATTGCTCTACGCACACTTTCTTCGGTAGGTGTGGTAATAGCTTCATCGTAAGCATTGGTATGTAGCGAATTACAATTATCATAAATCGCATATAACGCTTGCAGTGTGGTGCGAATGTCATTGAAATCAATTTCTTGCGCATGCAACGATCTTCCTGAAGTTTGAATATGGTACTTCAACATTTGAGAACGCTCATTAGCACCATATTTCAATTTCATTGCTTTTGCCCAAATGCGACGAGCTACTCTACCAATAACACTATATTCAGGATCTACACCATTGCTAAAGAAAAAGGAAAGATTGGGTGCAAAGTCGTTGATATCCATACCACGACTTAAATAATATTCTACATAAGTAAATCCATTGGCTAGGGTAAAGGCTAATTGCGAAATTGGATTGGCACCGGCTTCAGCAATATGATAACCCGAAATAGAAACCGAATAAAAATTGCGTACTTGTTGCGAAATAAAATACTGTTGCATATCGCCCATCACGCGTAATGAAAACTCGGTAGAGAAAATACAAGTGTTTTGTGCTTGGTCTTCTTTTAAAATATCAGCTTGTATAGTACCACGCACTGCTTTTAAAGTTGCTTGCTTAATCGTTTCATATACTGCTGGCTCTAATACTTGATCACCCGTAACCCCTAATAATAACAAACCTAAGCCGTCATTACCTTCTGGTAAGGCTCCCTTATACGTTGGTCGTGCTATATCTTTCGCTTTATAGATAGCGTCTATTTTAGCAATTACTTCTTTTTCTAATCCGTTTTCTTTTATATAGATTTCGCATTCTTGATCTATGGCTGCATTCATAAAAAAGGCAGTCATGGTTGGTGCGGGTCCATTAATAGTCATCGACACCGATGTTTTAGGATCGGCTAATCTAAATCCAGAATATAATTTCTTAGCATCATCGAGGCAGCAAATACTTACACC
>CAMBYG010000094.1 GCA_945872085.1 Chitinophaga pinensis
AACAGAAATATGGCAAATTTAACGTGCTATTAACCGGTGGAGACATTTCTTATTTTGTGCCTCATTTAAAAAAGAGGATATTTGCCGACCAAAATTTAATATATAAAGGACTGTATGCTATTTGCGAAAAAAATAATTAGGTTAACCCCTCTTCTAGGTTTAGTTTGTTTTATCACCCCAACTAAGGCTCAAATTAACTCCCCTTTTTCTAGGTATGGATTAGGCACTGAAATAGTGAATAGTCAAAATGCAACTAGTCAAGCATTGGGTGGTTTTTCTGCGGCTTACACTTCTTCTATGAATGGTAGCTTTGGGCAAAGCGTTAATTTCAATAACCCTGCTTCCTATGGTTCTATATACATGACTACTTTTGATTTAGGATTGAACTTTAATAATAATACTTTAAGTAAGCTATCAAGCCCTACTGGCAAAGAAAAATCTACTTACTTAATTCCTAATTATATAGTAGTGGGTTTACCCATGGATAAAAATAAAAAAACAGGAATCGCATTTGGCCTAAGACCTGTCACTCAAATTAATTACGCAGTTAACGAATCAAAAAAGATTTCTTCTGGCGATACCGTTTTCAATAATTACAATGGACAGGGTGGATTGAACCAGGCCTTTGTAGGTTTTGGTAAGGCCTGGAAACACTTCAGTATTGGAGCCAATACAGGTTATAATTTTGGACGCAGGAAAATTGAAAATATAAAATCATTTAAAAACAGTTCCGATTCTAATTACTTTTACCAATCTACTTCCAATACCAGTACTGTATTTAGTGGCGCTTTTTTTCAATTGGGTGTGCAAGGAGAATTTCCTATTTATAAAATACAAAAAGGAACTGGTGTTCAAAAAACAGAATACACATTAAGTTATGGCGCTACCGGCACGATGGATCAAACCATGAAAGGCAAACAAGATATGGTAGGCTCTACTGGTAATTTTTCAACTACCACTTCTACTCCTTTAGATACTGCTATTTCTCTTCAAAATGTTAAAGGCAATGTTATCATACCTGCTATGTATACTTTAGGCTTAGCCTTGCATAAAAAAGAATTTGAGACAAGAGGAAGTTACGATCAATGGGTCTTGGGTATAGAATTCAACAGCGCCGCATGGCAGGACAAGTATAGCTTCTACGGACAAAAAGATGTACTATCTAATTCTTGGATGTTTCGTGTAGGGGCACAGTTTTGTCCTAATGCTTTTAACTATGAAAGCTATTGGTCTACAGTTACTTATAGAGCAGGCTTTTATACTGGTAAAGACTATATAAACATAGATAATAAGGGCTTGAAAATCTCTGCCTTGACTATGGGATTGGGGCTGCCTATTAGAAAATATCGTTCATACGATTTACAATATACTTTACTAAATTTAGCATTGCAAGTAGGCCAAAGAGGTTCTGGTGTTAACGATTACAAAGAAAACTTCGTACAATTTACATTAGGTTACAGCTTGAGCGATGTTTGGTTTAATAAACGCAAATATGATTAATCCTTTATTCAATAAAAATACTAAACTAGCAGTTGCATTAATAAGTAGCTGCTTTTTTATGCTGGCCTGTGAGAACAACGTCAATGAAGTACAAGCATTAAGTGCGCGTATTGGCGGCATTGATGTGGGTAAAGATGTTTCTATTTTCATTAGCACCGATGGAAAAATGACAGCCAAATTAATGGCACCGCTCATGAAAAAGTATTTAGTAGATAGTGGCAGGATGGTAGAATTTCCGAATACTATAAAAGTAGATTTTTATAAAGACAGCTTACATATTGAAAGTAAGCTTAGCGCCGACTATGCGAATTATAAAGAGGAAGAGAATAAAATATTTTTAAAAGACAATGTAATTGTATTCAATGTGCTAGGTGATACTTTATGGTGCAAGGAAATGATCTGGGATCAAGTGACCAATAAATTCACCACCGATAAAGAAGTGATTGTCAAACAACATAATCCCATTGCTAAAATTTATGGTAAGGGTTTTGAAGCCAATCAAGATCTTAGCGATATTCATATTTTTAAACCGCAATCAAATAGTTTTGCCATACTATCCGATAGTACTGGCAGCAATCCTAAATAATTTTTATGGAATACAGAAAAATGGGAAAGACTGGCTTGCAACTAAGTACACTTAGTTTTGGAAGCTGGGTTACTTTTCACAAACAAATCAACGACGGCATTGCCGACGAGCTAATGGGTATTGCCTATGATGCAGGTGTAAACTTTTTTGATAATGCAGAAGTGTATGCAGCAGGAGAAAGTGAAAAAATGATGGGGCGCGTTTTAAGCAATAAAAAATGGGATAGAACTTCAATTGTTTTATCTTCTAAAGCTTATTTTGGATGGAGAGGCAAAGCAAATAAACCCAATCAAACAGGACTGAGCAGAAAGCATTTAACCGAGGCCTGTCATGAAGCTTTAAAAAGATTAGAAACCGATTATTTAGACCTTTACTATTGTCATAGACCCGATAAAACTACCCCCATTGAAGAAGTGGTGCAAACAATGAACACACTAATTCAACAAGGAAAAATTTTATACTGGGGCACTAGCGAGTGGAGTGGCGTTGAAATTATGGAAGCCCACAGAATAGCAGCAGCACAGCATTTAATTGGCCCATCGGTAGAACAACCTCAATACAATTTATTTGAGCGTGCAAAAATGGAAAACGAATACCTTGAAATTTTTAAGAATCTAGGAATGGGTACGACCATTTGGAGCCCATTAGCCTCAGGGCTTTTAACGGGAAAATACAATGATGGTATACCAGAGGGTTCGCGTTTTCAATTAGAAGGTTTTGAATGGTTAAGAGACCGATGGTTAATGCAAGACAGGATTAAAAAAGTACAATTACTAGCTGCCATGGCAAAGGCCTTAAAAGTAAGTACCGCTTCTTTAAGCATTGCTTGGTGTATTAAAAACCCAAATGTAAGTACGGCTATTTTAGGCGCTACGAACAAAGCACAATTAGTAGATAATTTAACAGCCATTGATACGGCCGCCTTATTAACGGCAGAGATGATGGAACAAATTGAAAATATTGTTGAAACAAAACCAAAATTACC
>CAMBYG010000095.1 GCA_945872085.1 Chitinophaga pinensis
AATTAACGCGCCTAGAGTAAGAAAAGGTACCGCTTGAATAAACTCGTATGGTAAAAATGGTAAATATTCTTGTAAAAATGTTTTTGAGTAAGATGCATATGGGTCACCTTTAAGTCTTAACTCTTTTTCCCAAGTAGTAAATACACAAGCTCCTGTAATTAACAAAGAAGCAATTTGTCCAAAAGAACAAACAATAAACGACCAAGCAAAAAAATCTTTTTTTTGAAATTTTGAAAATCTTCCTGAAAAGAGCGCCACACCGCCTGCTACACTAATCCCTACAATAATCATATGCAGAACTAAAATTCCATTTGCGAGAAATATTTCATAATTCATAATACAACTATATTTAAAGATGCAACTGTAATGCGAAGATTGAGTTTATCACTATCAGGACATTAAAGGGTTAGAGTTCCTTGTACTTTTGAGGGGATAAAATCCAAATAACCTGAAATAATAGGGCACCAATGAAAGTCCATAAAATATCATTCCAGTCAAATCTTAGCTTACCTGACATTTGCGCAAATTCCCATCCAACTAATCCTATGACCGAAATTAAATTTGAGGATAAATGTCTCTTTTTAAAAAACCAATTATCCGTGTTTTTCTTTTTGAATACGTATGGAATAGTAAGAACAAATAATGCTGGAATTCCAATTGCGGGGAAAAAGTTAGGCGCAACACCTAAAAGATATTTGACTATTGAATTATCACCGCTATAATTAGGACGAATATTATCTTGAATTTGGTTGAAGGCGGTAAAACAAAGGGCAAATATCAAAAACCAATAATATTCTGATTTGAATTTCATTTTCTTATGATTATTTGACAAAAATAACAAAAAGATGCAACTACCCTAACTCACTGACGGACAAAGAAAAAGGCGACATTTCTGTCGCCTTGTGCACTCTTGCTCCCCCTTCAGGACTTGAACCTGAGACCCCATGATTAACAGTCATGTGCTCTAACCAACTGAGCTAAGGAGGAATCTAATTGCTTGTTTCAGCATTAGGTCTGCAAAGATAGGCACGATTTTTTTTATAGCAAATATTTTAGCCTCTTTTTTTAAATAAATCTCAGATTATGCAGCACTAGTTTAATATCGGTCCAGGCATGGTAATGCAGCGCATAGTCTTTATTGAGTTGCTGTGCCAATGCTTCGTTGGGTACAAAATCAATTTGATAATGGTAAGCAGCTACAATACCCGGCACTAATTTTGGTAATTGAGGATCGGGCTTCATTGTAGCGCAATAGCCCACCCAGGTAGCTTTACCTTTCAATACAGCAAGGCTCGCTTGTACTTTTTTATCTAAAGAAAATTTTAAAATCGCTAAAATAGGTAGGCTCATAAGTACACCAATACTGATAAGCAAATCGATCATTCGTTTATTTCGAAGCTGGTCGGGGTCCGACAAAGCATATATTGGATCAATTTGTAAGGAATCGCCAGCTAGCTCGCTCTGATTGCTGCCTATAAAATAATTACTATTCGAAATATGGATTTTATAATTGTATTTAGGTCCTAATATGCGCATCCATTCAAATAATTGCGAATACGATAAGGCATCATTCACAAAGACCACTTCATTACTATTGGTTGCCTGTAATAATTGTTTTAATTGAGCACTCGGTAGGGCCAAAGCATAGGGATCATCTTGCACGTGCCCACATAATTGCGGTGCCCAAGAAAGCCCTTTCCATTTTTGCTGTATTTCAATATAGCTATCGGTATTGCCAAATACCACTGCTTTAGCTGAAATGCTGCCTGCATAAGTGAGTGGTATAATGCCTAAGCGATGTACCAATTCATGTGCTGCTAATAAGAGCAATCCGCCTGTCATGCCACTTAATACAATTAAGGCTCTGGAATATCTTAAATCAGCCGGAAGCAAACCATAATATGCCAAACAGAGTATGGTGCCAATAAACATAGCCCGCACTACCCGCATGGGTTTATATAATTTATTATAGCCGCCATTGAAATATAAAGCGCCCATCCAAATCAATAAATAAGCAGGATAGGTATAATTGATAAATTTGCTAGAAACTACATTGATGTTTTTGATATGCTCTACCCAAAAACTAGTAAGGAAGGAAAGGGTGCAAAACAAAACAATGAAATCTACAAGGGCCAATTTATATTTTTTCAACCAATTGGTTGCAAATCCTATAGCACCTCTTAGCGCAATACCCAATTTGATAAAGCCAATAAACAAACCAGCATTAGCCGCAGAGTAATGTTTTTTCACAAAGGTTATAAGGGCATCATTAAATACTTTTACATATTGATAGCTGAGTTTTTTAGTGCTTTCGCCTTTAAAATGCAAAACCGTTGCTTCCGGAAAATACATATTCAAATATCCCGCTTTATTGATGCGATAATTTAAATCTACATCTTCGCAATACATAAAGAACGATTCGTCGAAAGCTCCGCCAATATTGGGTAATACGGAAGTCCGAACAAACATACAACAGCCCGAAAGCGCTTCTACTTGTGCGGTTTCCCATTCGTTGATATGGGCAGCATAATAGCGATTGAGGTAAGCATTTTTAGGAAATAATTTATGCAATCCTAAGGTTTTGAAAATAGCTACCGAAAGTGTTGGGAATGATTTTTTTGCATCGGGTGCAAATTTACCTTTGCCATCAATCAATCGCGGTCCTAATGCGCCTACGCCTTGGTGGGCATCTAAATACGCTATGCATTTTGTAAAGGTATCTTCCGATACAATAGTATCCGGATTTAAAAATAAAATATATTCGCCTTGTGCTACGCGCACCGCTTGATTATTGGCTTTCCCAAAACCCAAATTAACCGTATTGGCGATAAAATGCACCAAAGGGAAACGCGATTTTAAATACGGAATACTATCATCTTGCGACCAATTGTCTACTACTATCACTTCTGCATTTATGCCCATGCAGGCTTTAAATACACTATCTAAGCATACTTCTAAGAAGTGCTTCACTTTGTAGTTTACAATGATGACGGATAGTTTCAAGCTTGTTCTTTT